>QAKW01000046.1 GCA_003343605.1 Clostridiales bacterium | reverse complement strand
TTGATTACGCTGTCAGGTTTTTTGTGGGAAAGCATTACAACCGTCTCCACATGCGGCGTGCGGGGAAACAGATCCACCGGCACCACCCTGCGCACCTGATAGCCGCCCTCCTGCAATTGCTTCAAATCCCGCGCCAGGGTTGCGGCATTGCAGGAAACATAGATCAGTTTTTCCGGCCGCATCTGCAGAATCGCCGCCAAAGCGGCGGCATCGCACCCCCGGCGGGGCGGATCAACAAGAATCAGATCAAACCGTTCTCCATCCGCGGCAAACCGCGCTGCCGCCGCCTGTGCATCCGCACAGATAAAGCGGGCGTTTCCGATCCCGTTTAGCCGGGCGTTTTCCTTCGCGTTTTCAATGGCCTCTGGCACGATTTCCACACCGGTCAGCGCCCGGCAGCCGCCCGCGAGCGTCAGGCCGATCGTCCCGATCCCGCAATATAAATCCAATACCCGCTCACGCCCCGAAAGCGCCGCCAGCTCCCGCACCTTCCGATAAAGCACCTCCGTTTGCTTCCGGTTGACCTGATAAAAGGCCTGCGGCGCAATACGAAACCGTTTCTCCAGCAGCACATCTTCAATATACCCGGGCCCCGCAAGAATCTCCGTGCGGGGGCCCAGCACAACATTGGTGTTGCGATCGTTATAATTCACCGCGACCGTGCGGATTTCGGGAAAAGCGGCGGTAATCGCCGCTGCAAACGCCTGCCTGCCCAAAAACGTGCGGCTGTTTACCACCAGGCAGGCCATCACCTCACCGGTCGCCTCGCCCCGCCGGAGATAAAGATGGCGAACCAGCCCGGTGCAGCCCGCCTCCTCATAGGCGGGAAGGTTCCGATCTTCCATATACGCAAGCAGCCATTGCAGAATGCGGTTGAAGAGAACCGGCTGGATCGCGCAGGGACCGCCGGCAACAACACCGTGGCTGCCGGCTGCATAAAAACCGCCCTGCGGCCGCCCGCCGACCATCCGAATCGGATATTGTGCTTTGTTTCGATAGCCGGTTTGTTCCTCCGCGCCGCAAATCGGCTCCATCGGAGGCGTAAGCCCGGCGATTCGCAGCAGTTTGCTGCGCACACCTTCTGCCTTCAGCCGCAGCTCCTCTTCATAGGAAAGATGCCAGAAGGCGCAGCCGCCGCAGCGCTGCCCCAGCGGGCAAAGCGGCTCCCGGCGCGCCGGCGATTTTTCCATAATCTGCAGCGCCTTGCCGTAACCATACCGTTTCCCGGCCTTTACAACCAACGCTTCTACTGTTTCCCCTACAATGGTACCGGGGATAAAGAGCACATACCCTTCGTGCCGCGCAATTCCAAAGCCTTCGGCCGTATAATCTTCAATTTTCACCAATACGCGTGTGTTTTTTTTCATGGCCCTATTTTATCATACCGGCCGCGGATGCGCAACGGGTTGTTTAAATTCCGTTCATAATAAAATGATTTACAAAAAATTGGCGCCGTGCTATACTAAATTCATTAAAGTAAAAGGAGCGTATTTCCCGTGAAAAAATTTCTGCGCCCCCTTCTGCTGGGGCTGATTCTTTCGGTTGGCGTCTCCCTGCTCACCGGCTGCGGCAAAAAGGCGGATTATGCCATCCGGGTGGGAGACCTCAAAATCTCGGAAAATGATTATTACCGCAATGTTCTGGCGTTGCGGTCCAATTATCTGGCATCGCTCAATGAAGAAGATTCCGTAGCGCTCTGGACGGAGCCGATGGACGATGGGGCAACCATGTCGGACGTTTTTGTCGATTATATCAATAATCACCTGATCGAGCAAAAGCTTTACGCCCAGCAATTTGAACGCCTGGGCCTTTCCTTTGCTGAAAATGAGGAGCAGGCGATTCATTCCGCCCTTTCGGAAGCAGTTGAGAACGCGGGGGGGATGTCGACCTTTACTGCGGCGCTGGCCCAGGAAAACTATACCTACGATGAGTATCTGGAGGAAATCTACGATTCTGCAAAAAAGAGCAAAGTGCTCGCCTATTATTATGGGGAAGGCGGCGTTGCTCCTGTTTCCACCCAGGATATTAAAGACTATTATAATGTTCATAACGCCCGCGTTAAGGTGGTCTTTATTCTGAAAGTCGATGCCTCCACCGGCGAAGCCCTGGGGGAGGAAGCGCTGGCCGAGGCGCGCCGGAAGGCAGAGGACGTCTATAATCTGGCCTGTAAGGAATCGGAAACCGATCAATTCGATGAAATCATCAGCCTCTATAGCGACGATACCTCTTCCAAGGGCAGCGGCATTGTTGTTTCGGAAAACGGCGGTTACAATGAGGAAATGACCAGCGCCGCGCTGGCGATGGAAGTTGGCGAGGTCACCCGGCTGGAGCTTGAAAACGGCTTTATGATCCTCAAGCGCTACGACGGCACAGCCGACGATGTTTTTACCTCCACCATGCGGCAGGCAACGCTGGAAACCCTTCGGGCAGACGATATATCCGCCATGCTGGAAGACTGGAAAAAAGATTCCGATATTCAGATCAACACCAAAATCACCAAAAAATACCTGCCGGAAAAGCTGGTGGAAGAATCCTGAACAACTAAAAGAGCTTTGCATCAAGATGCAAAGCTCTTTTTTTCCGGCGAGGTCCATTCCAGGGCGCCGATCAGCAGCAGACCGCCGCCTAAAACGCAAAGTGCCGCCGGCAGCCCCAGCGCCTCTGAGACAAAGCTCCAGAACAGCGCACCTACCGGCATCGCCCCCACGGTCACTATGGTATATAGCCCCATCGCAGAGGTGATTTCTTCTTTTCCGGCGTTTTTTGCCAATTGAAAGCCGGCGGTTGCAAAAAACCAGAAATCCAGAATGCCGTAGCATAAGATACAGGCTCCACGCCACCAGATTCCCGGCACAAAGGCCAGTGCGATGTTTAAAAGCCCCATACCCGGCGGAAATGTTTCCAGCGGAAGCTCCTTTTTTATTTTTGATTTCAGAAAAAATCCCGCCAGCGCGCCTACCCCCAGCAGACCCAGCGCGATTCCATAAGAAGCGCTTCCCAGCCCGGCGTCTTTTACAAGGGATACAAACGTCACATTGTAATTGACCCCCAAAAACGATACCAGAAAAATGCGGGTCAGCAGTGGAAGCCATTTCCGCACCCTGGTTCGGCCCCGCTGCTCCGCCGGCGGAATTTTCAAAAAGCAGAGCAGGATCACCGAAGGAATAAATGAGCAGAAATTAATAAAAAACGGCACCGGCGCGCCATAGCGCTGATACAGCAGCCCGCCGATCACCGGGCCCAGCCCTCTGGCCGCATAGGTTACCACCGTAAGTAGGGCGGTTCCCTTTGAAAGCTCCTTTGCCAGCCGCCGGGGCAGGCTCTGGTAAAGCGGCGTCTGAAACGCTCTTACAACACCCCATACCGCGCCGAACACCAGCAAAAATGGAAACGAAAGCCAGTTGAATACCGCGGCGAGCCAGAGCACCAGGGAAAGCGCGGCCAGCAATAGTTCACTGGCAACCAGCCAGCCTTTCTGGGCGCGTTTGTCCAGCCAGCGTCCAAAGGGATAGGAAAGCAGCGCAACCGGCAGATAACAGGCGATCATATAGGCGCTCAAGCTGTAAAGGCCGCCGCCCAGCTCTGCCGCAACCCAGGATAAAACCAGTGTCTGGACATATCCGCCTGTAAGCGAACAGGCCTGCGCAATCAACAATAATGTAAACAAAGCCATACCACCTCCCAGGGTAGTATGGCTTTTTGGTTTTTAATCTATTCTTCCGGTTAACCTTCCTTCTCGCTTAAGCGCTCCAAAATCCCGCTGGCGCAGCGCTTCATAAGTGATGATAGCAACCGCATTGGATAGATTGAGGCTGCGCGCCTCTTCAATCATTGGAATGCGAATGCATTGATCCGGATGCTGCTTTAAAATCCGCTCCGGCAAACCGCGCGTTTCTTTGCCGAATAAAAAATAAAGCTCTTCCTCCCTGCGATAATCCATCTCACTATAGGGGTGCGCCGCCTTGGTGGTGCAGTAATAAAAACGCCCCTTTCCCTGCTCGCGCGAAAGAAAGTCCTCATAATCCTCATGAACCGTTAACTGGAGATACTGCCAATAATCCAGCCCCGCGCGCCGCACGGCTTTTTCATCGATGCGAAATCCCAGCGGCTTGATCAGATGCAGCGCACAGCCGGTTGCGGCGCAGGTTCTGGAAATATTTCCGGTGTTTTGTGGAATTTCCGGCTCTACCAGCACAATATGTATCATCAGCGGAATCCTCTTTTCATTTGGCGGTTTAGACAATGCAGTCCGTCTACCCGCATGATACCATACTAACCAAAATTTTTCAATCATATAATGAAAGAGGTTCGTTTTGTCAATAATGGTTATCAAAGGAGTGTGATCACCATCGAACGATTTTCTAAACTTGCGGCCCATGCGCTGGAGCGCAGCCTGAATCTGGCGGAAGAGTTGGGCCACACCTATCTGGGCAGCGAGCACCTTCTTTTCGGCCTGCTGAAAGAAAGCGAAGGCGTTGCCTCCCGCCTGATGATCTCAAAAGGCATCACGGCAGATAAGGTGAGTGGAAAAATGGAGCAGCTCATCGGCACCGGTTCTCCAACGCTGCTTTCAATCAACGATATGACGCCGCGGCTGGAAGGGATTATTACCAAAGCCGGGGAAATCGCCCATCGCTACGGCTTTTCTGTTGTGGGTACGGATCATCTACTGATGGCGCTCTGCGAAGCCCCGGAGGCAGTTGGATATAAGCTGCTCTTAGAGCTTGGAAGTGATCCGCGAAAGCTTTCTCTTTCGCTGCAGGAGCGCATGGGCCTTACGGATCTGCCCCTTCAGGCGGATAAGACCAAAACCCGGCCTGGAAAAAATATGGTCAAATTTGCGATCAACCTTACCAAAGAAGGCGTTCTTGGAAAAAATCACCCGCTGATCGGCCGGGAAAAAGAGCTCGGCGCCCTGATGAGTATTCTGGTCCGCCAGAATAAAAATAATCCCTGCCTGATCGGAGAGCCCGGCGTTGGCAAAACCGTAATTGTAGAAGGCCTGGCCCAGCGCATTATACTCGGGCAGGTTCCGCCGGCCCTCCGCGACGTTCAGATTCAAATGTTGGATCTCACCGCCATGATTGCCGGCACCAAATACCGCGGCGAATTTGAGGAGCGGCTCAAATCCCTGATTGATGAAGCCGAAAAAGATCCCAATATGGTGCTGTTCATCGATGAGATGCATATTATGGTGGGCGCCGGCGCCGCGGAAGGGGCGATCGATGCGGCCAACATTTTAAAACCGGCCCTGGCCCGCGGAAAGATCAAGGTCATCGGCGCCACAACGCTCGAAGAATACCGTAAGCATATTGAAAAAGACGGCGCGCTGGAGCGCCGGTTTGCGCCGATCATGGTAGAAGAACCCTCCGAAGAGGAAACCATGGATATTTTAAAGGGGGTCCGCCCGTCTTTGGAAGAGCACCACGGCGTCAAGATTCCAGATGATGCCCTGGAAGCCGCCATCCGGCTGTCCGTTCGCTATATGGGCGATCGTTTTCTGCCCGATAAGGCGATCGATCTGCTGGATGAAGCCGGCGCCAAAGAGCAGCTGCGCGCCTATACCGATGAAACGGAATCCCGGCGCACCAGAATCGTGCAGAAGCAGCGGGAGCTGGAACAGCTGATGCGGGACCGGCAGTTTCCAGCGGCGCTGGCGGTACGGGATGAGCTGGAGCAATTGCAGCTTCTGGAAGACCGGGAAGACGCACGTCCCCAGGGCGTGATCACCACCGCGCGGATCGCCGCGCTGATCTCCGAAAAAACCAGCATTCCGCTGGACGATCAGGATCTGAACGGCGATTCTGTCTACAGAGGTCTGGAAGAGCGCCTCAATCATGCGCTGATCGGGCAGCAGGAAGGCGTTCACGCACTTTCCGCCGCCCTGCTGCGAAGCCGAACCGGGGTGGCGGATCCCGGCCGTCCCAGCTGCACGCTGCTCTTTTGCGGGCCTACGGGCGTTGGCAAAACGCAGCTTTGCAAGCTGCTCGCCAAAGAGCTCTTCGGCCGGGAAGATGCGCTGATTAAATACGATATGGGGGAATATATGGAGCCGCATTCCGTCTCGCGCCTAATCGGCTCTCCGCCCGGCTATGTGGGCTTTGAGCAGGGCGGCGGCCTGGTCAGCCGCGTGCGGGCCCATCCCTATTGTATCGTTGTTTTTGATGAAATCGAAAAGGCCCATCCGGATGTACTCAATGTTCTGCTTGGCGTTCTGGATGAGGGCAAACTTACCGATGGGCAGGGAAAAACCGCAAATTTCCGAAACGCACTGATTATCCTGACCTCCAATCTGGGAACCGGGGCGCTGCAGGAAGATCCCCTCGGCTTCGGTGATAAGAGCTTTCCGGATCTCACCAAATCCGTGCGCCGCGCGGTTACCAAACGATTACGCCCGGAATTTATCAACCGGCTGGATGAGATTGTGGTTTTCCGCTCGCTGGATAAACCGGCGCTGGAACAGATTGCAAGCCTGCAGCTGAATAAGCTTGCGGAGCGTTTATCACAGCGCGGCTACTCTGTTCGTTTTGGGGAAGACGTGGCGAAAGAAGTGGTGGAAAAAGGCTTCGACCACCGCTACGGCGCACGCGCCGTTATGCGCGTGATTGAAAAAGAGGTGGGCGGCCTTCTGGCTGCGCGCATCATGGATGGCAGCCTGCCGGAGGGTGTGCTCCACGCCGATGCGCTCTGGACCCCGGTCGCTCAAAAAACATGAGCAATTTATGAATCTTTTTCCAATTTCGTTGACTTCATCCTCCAAAAGTTTTACAATATAAATAATCTTAGAACTGTAAAACAAGGAGGATTTACCATGTCTAACAGAATAGTTTTAAACGGCGTTTCTTATCACGGCGCCGGTTCGATTGCAGAGATCGGGCCGGTTTTGCAGGCGAAGGGTTTTCAAAAGGCGTTTGTCTGCTCTGATCAGGATCTGGTAAAATTCGGCGTAACCGATAAAATTTTAAAGGTTCTGCAGGAGGCGGGCATTCCCTATACCCTCTTTTCCGATATTAAGCCGAACCCCACCATTGAAAACGTGCAGGCCGGCGTAAAAGCGTTTCAGGAAAGCGGCGCCGATTGTATGGTCGCGGTAGGCGGCGGGTCCTCGATGGATACGGCCAAAGCCGTGGGCATTATCGTAAATAATCCGGAATTTGCGGACGTCCGCTCGCTGGAAGGCGTAGCGCCAACTAAAAATAAGGCTGTTTTCACCATTGCGGTTCCCACCACTGCCGGCACCGCCGCGGAGGTCACCATCAACTACGTGATTACAGACGTTGAAAAGAACCGTAAATTCGTGTGTGTAGATGTAAATGATATTCCCGATATTGCGGTTGTAGACCCGGATATGATGAGCAGTATGCCTAAGGGCCTTACGGCCGCCACCGGGATGGACGCGCTGACCCATGCGATTGAAGGCTTTACCACTAAGGCGGCCTGGGAGATGACCGATATGTTCCATCTCAAGGCGATCGAGATCATTTCCGCTTCCCTGCGCGGTGCGGTTGAAAACACACCGGAAGGCCGCGAGGGGATGGCGCTCGGGCAGTATATCGCGGGCATGGGCTTTTCCAATGTAGGGCTTGGAATCGTGCATAGCATGGCACATCCGCTGGGCGCGGTTTACGATACGCCCCACGGCGTTGCAAACGCAATCATTCTGCCCACCGTGATGGAATACAACGCGCCCAATACCGGAGATAAATACCGTTATATTGCCGCGGCCATGGGCGTGCCCGGCACCGAAAAAATGAGCATGGATGAATACCGCAGCGCTGCGGTAGAAGCTGTGAAAAAGCTTTCCGCAGATGTTGGGATCCCCGCGGATCTGAAAAATATTGTAAAAGAAGAGGATCTGGATTTCCTGGCGGAATCTGCCTATGCAGACGCCTGCCGGCCCGGAAACCCGCGGGATACCAGTGTTGAAGAAATCAAAGCGCTCTATCGTTCCTTGCTCTGAATCTGATCAGAAAAACGCCCCGGTTTTGATCAAAACCGGGGCGTTTTCCAAGGAGAATGTATGAAATTAAACTATAAGCGCACTTTTTTTATTGGCCTTGCCTTTATGTCGATCAGCAGTTTCTGGCAGCTCTATAATTATATTATTCCCCTGATTTTAAAAAACACCTTTCAGGTAACCGATGATATCAGCGGCTATGTGATGGCCGCGGATAATGTTTTGGCGGTTCTGCTGCTGCCGCTCTTCGGCGCACTTTCCGATAAAACGCATACCCGCTTCGGCAAGCGGAAGCCCTTTATCTTGGCCGGCACCTTTCTTGCCGCAGCCCTGATGCTTTTGATTCCCTATGCCAACACCCGTAAAAACCTGCCGCTGCTGATTCTGGTGCTGGCGCTGCTGCTGATTGTGATGAGCGCATACCGCTCACCCGCCGTTGCACTGATGCCGGATGTAACGCCAAAACCCCTGCGCAGCAAAGGCAATGCCGTGATCAATCTGATGGGGGCGCTGGGCGGAATTTTCACCTATCTGGTCATCACCGCCTTCGCCGATCATTATACGCTTATTTTTGCCATCGTGGCTTCCTTTATGGTTGCCTGTGCGGTTGTTTTGATGCTCACCATTCATGAAAACCGCCTGGTGGCGCAGATGCCGCAAGAAGATCCGCCCGCCGCCTCCGAAAAAACTGAGGGCGGCCCGCTGCCGCCGGCTGTTAAAAAAAGCCTGCTCTTTCTGCTGCTTTCGGTTTCGCTCTGGTTCATGGCCTATAATGCGGTGGAAACCGCCTATTCCCGCTATGTGCAGGATGTTTGGGGAAAGAGCGAAAGCGTTGGCTCCACCATGATGATTGTGGCCATGCTGGTGGCGACGGCAAGCTATCTCCCCGTTGGCCTTCTTTCAGCGAAACTTGGCCGGAAAAAGGTGATTCTAGGCGGTGTTATCCTGATGGGCGCCGCGTTTCTCACCGGCTTTTTTCTGCCCCACTACAGTATTGCCGCCTATTTTATCATGGGCGTGATCGGCATCGGGTGGGCTGCCATCAATGTTAATTCCTATCCCATGGTGGTGGAGATGAGCCGGGGCGGTAATATCGGGAAATATACCGGTTATTACTATACGTTCTCCATGGCGGCGCAGATTCTAACGCCGATCCTCTCCGGCTATCTGTTCGCCTATACCCCCTGGGGTTACCATATTATGTTTCCCTATGCGGTTTTCTTCACGATTCTGGCGTTGATCACCATGCTTTTTGTTCATCACGGTGATAACCGGCCGGATCAGCCGCAAAGTAAATTGGAGTTATTCGATATCGAGGATTGAAATGAAATCGTTTCTGATTATCTGCATCATTTTAGGCGGCCTTCTGGCGCTCTGGCTGTTTCTGATCGCGCCCAGAATGCAGCGCCCAAAAGCACTGTTTCAGCTTAAAAAATGGAAATTTGCCCATCGCGGCCTCCATAATATTGAAAAAGGGATTCCTGAAAACTCTCTGCTGGCCTTTCAGCTGGCCAGAGACCGCGGTTTTGCCATGGAGCTGGACGTTCATCTCAGCCGTGATGGAAAGCTGGTGGTTGAACACGATGATTCCCTGCGCCGCACCTGCGGGGTGAACGCAATCATTGAGGAAAGCAACTGGGAAACCCTGCGTTCCCTGCATCTGGAGGGCACCAATGAACGCCTGCCGCTGCTGGAGGAGGTTTTCCGGCTGATCGACGGCAAAGTTCCGCTTCTGATTGAGGTGAAGGTATTCCGCGGGAATCAGGACAGGCTCTGCCGCACGCTCTGGCAGCAGCTGCAGCACTACGACGGCCTATACTGCGTTGAGGCATTTGATCCCCGGGCGCTGCTCTGGTTCCGCCGCCATGCCCCGCATGTGGTGCGGGGGCAGCTTGCCGCTTATGTGCGCCGGGGCGGTGCCAAAATCGCCCCGATTCTGGACTTTGCCGTGCGCAATCTCTGGGTCAACGTATTGTCAAGGCCGGATTTTGTGGCCTATAATTATCAGGATCGCCATAATCTTTCTTTTCAGCTTTGCCGCAGGCTTTTTAAAACGCCTGTTTTCTTTTGGACCATCCGCTCACCCGAAGGCGCAACGCTGGCCCGCCGTTCGAAAGCTTCGCCGATCTTTGAGGAAATTGAGCTTTAGCATTTCATAAAAACACCGATTTCAAAATACCCCGTCAGGCAGGATACAGACGCCTGACGGGGTATTTTCAGCTTTTTTTCTCTGCCGGGGCCGTTTCCAGCAGGCGGTTTTGGCTTTTTAAATAGAAGGAAGGGGTTTGCCCCGTATACCTTTTAAAATTCTTTGAAAAATAAGATACATCCTCAAACCCGGTTTTTTCACATACTTCCTGTATCGTATACCGCCCGGTTTTCAGCAGGATTTTGGCATTTTCACACCGTGTTTTGTTCATATAGGATACGACCGTTTCCCCGGTCATTTTTTTAAATTCCCGCAAAAAATAGTATTTGCTGCGCCCTGCTTTCTCTGCCACCTGCTCCAGAGAGAGCTTTTCGTTAATATGCGCCGTTATAAACCCCAGGGCGCGCCGCATCCCCTCATCGTGCAGCGGTTCCTGGCCCGGTTTTTCCCGCGGTTCCCTGAATGTTCTGGCGATGTATACCATTAAATTCAAAACCGCCGCCCGGACGCCCGCATTTTTATAAGGCTGCGGGGTCTGATACTCCTTGATCACCGCTTCAAACAGCGCGGAAAGCCGCTGCTCTTTCAGCAGCGTTTTAAAAACTGCATTATCCGTGTCGATCCCGTTTTCCAGGCAAAACGCCTGATCAATAATCAGGCAGTAGTACTGCACCAGCTCTTCCGATGCGATGGCATGGGGCAGATTGGCGTTTACAATAAATAGATCGCCGGCTGAAACGTCATAGTCCTGCGTTCCGCAGAAAACCCTGCCGCTGCCGTTGGTGAAATACAGCAGCTCGATATTGGGATGCCAGTGCATGGAGAGATTTTCCTTCAGATCCCTGGCATGTGTATCGAAATGAAAACCGAACGGAAGCGGCCGGCTGCCGAAGCGATGGGTTTCAAAACTCTTTTCTTCCATGCGGAACTCCTTTGCGCAATATCGTCATAAACATGGGCAATATCCTTCGTTGCTTTTTACCCCGGCTTCATTATATAATGGTTTTACTCCATTGTGCAATATTTTTTTATGAAACGGGAGGGATTTTATGTTTCGTTTTCCAATTGGCGTAATGGTGGATTCCTTTAAAACCGATTTTCCTGCTGCAGTTGCAAAAGCCGGTGCCCTTGGCGCGGAAGGACTCCAGATGTATTGTACATACGGCGAATTTGCGCCGGAAAATATGACGCCGGCCAAAACGGCGGAGGTTTTAAAGATCGTAAAGTCCCAGGGGCTTCAATTCTCCGCGATTTGCGGAGATCTGGGCCACGGTTTTGGAAACCCGGCGCTGAACGCGCAAAACATCGAAAAATCCAAACGGATTATGGAACTCGCCAAATCGCTGGAATGCGATATTGTAACCACCCATATCGGCGTGGTGCCGCAGGATAAAACGGCGGAGCGGTACCATATCATGCAGGACGCCTGCCATGAGCTTGCCTGCTTTGCAGACAGCCTGCACGCCCATTTCGCAATTGAAACCGGCCCGGAAACCGCCGCCACCTTAAAAGATTTTTTGGATGGGCTCGGCTCCAAGGGGGTTGCGGTTAATCTGGATCCGGCAAATCTTGTAATGGTCACCGGCGACGATCCGGTTCAGGCTGTTTACACCCTGCGGGATTACATCGTTCATACGCATGCCAAAGACGGAATCAAGCTGAAAGATTCGAATCCGGAATTTATTTATAAGGTCGTGCATCCGATTCCTCCCGAATATGCTGAGGGCGGATTTTTCAAGGAAGTTCCGCTTGGGACGGGCGCTGTCCCCTTTCCCGCCTATCTTGCCGCGCTGGAGGATATCGGTTATCGCGGCTTTTTAACCATCGAGCGGGAATGCGGCGAAGATCCTGCGGGCGATATTAAAACCGCAGTTGAATATTTAAAAAAAGAAATCGGGAGTACTTGCAGATGAAAAAACTGAGGATCGGCATGGTTGGCGCCGGAAATATTGCCAACACCCATCTTAAGGCCTATCAGGAGCTGGAGCAGGTTGAGATTGCCGCGATTTGCGATATCAACAGCGCCCGGCTGACCGAAACGGCGGATTTATTCGGCATTGAAAAAAGATATGCCACCGAGGCCGAAATGCTGGCGCAGGAAACGCTGGACGCCGCAGATGTCTGCGTCTGGAACTGCCATCACGCACAGTGCACCATCGACGCCCTGAATGCTGGGCTGCATGTGCTGTGTGAAAAACCGATGGCCTGTTCCGTAAAGGAAGCGGAAGCCATGCTGGCAGCTTCGAGGCGCAATCAGAAGCTTCTGATGATTGGATTCGTTTGCCGCTTTGATCCGGAAAGCCTCATTACAAAAGATTTCATCGATCACGGCTTTACGGGTGATCTTTACTACTCCAAAGCCACTTATTTAAGGCGGCATGGCTCGCCCGGCGGCTGGTTTTCCAATAAATCCCTCTCCGGCGGCGGGCCGGTGATCGATTTGGGGGTTCATGTAATTGATCTGACCCGCTATCTGATGGGAAATCCAAAGCCCGTAAGCGTATTTGCATCAACCGCCGATCTGCTGAAAGACCGGAAATATTTAAAAACCAATGTCGGCTGGATCCCCAAGGACGCCAGCCCGGAAGATCCGTTTGATGTGGAAGATTTTGCGGTGGCCATGATCAAATATGAGGGCGGCAAAACAACGCTGCTGGAAACCAGCTATAGCCTGAACGGCGAGGATACCACTAAAAAAGAGCTGTTCGGCACCAAAGGGGGCATCAAGCTCGATCATCACGGCCTTCAGTTCTATACCGTGATCAATGATTTTCTGGCGGATGTCACCCCCCATACGAAGCACTATAAATGCGGCAAACCGCTGTTTACCGCTGAAATGGAGCATTTTGCAGATTGCATATTAAACGGCACGCCCTGTAAAGCCCCGGCGGAAGATGGCGTTGTGATTATGAAAATCTTAGAGGCCGTTTACGAATCGGCGCGCACCGGCCATGAAGTGCTGTTATAATAGAAAGGACGGGATCCAATGATTATCGGCGTTAGTTCCTATTCTTTTTCACAATATCTCAGCAACGGAACACTCACGCAGCTTTCCGCTGTTGCCAAAGCATCAGAGCTGGGCTTTCAAGCCATTGAGTTTACTGATTTAAAGCCCCCGGCACATCTTACGCAGCTTGATTATGCGCATCAAATAAAGGAAGAAGCCGCCGCACACGGCATTGCAATCTCGGCCTATGTTGTTGGCGCAAATCTTGCGCAGACCACACCGGATGCGGAAATCGAACGGCTCAAAGGCTGTGTTGACGTGGCGGCTGCCCTCGGCGTAACATTTTTCCGCCATGATGCCATGAGCCGCTACGGTGATTTCCGCTCCTTTGATCAGGCATTGCCGACGCTTGCCGGCGCAATCCGCAGTGTTACGGAATATGCCCAGGCGCGCGGCATCCGTACCATGGTGGAGAATCATGGCCTGATCTGCCAGGACAGCGACCGGATCGAGCGGCTGGTAAACGCAGTGAACCATCCAAACTTCGGCACACTGGTGGATATCGGCAATTTTCTCTGCGCCGATGAAGAGCCCGCCAAAGCGGTATCAAGAGTGGCCAATCTTGCCTTTCTGGTGCACGCGAAGGATTTTGAAAAAATCAACTTTGGTGATTTTAAAAACGAAGACGGTTATTTTAAAACCCGCGGCGGCAACCGCTTAAAGGGCGTTACGCTTGGCAGCGGCTGTGTTCCGGTTGCCCAGTGCCTTGCAATTTTAAAACAGGCCGGCTTCAACGGCTACGTGGATCTGGAATTCGAAGGAAAGGAAGATTGCTTAAAAGCACTTGCAGAGGGCCTTGCTTTTATCCAATCTGTTCTCCCTGATTAAAAACAGCGCGGGCAATATTGCCCGCGCTGTTTTTTAGATGCATTATGCTTTCTATTCATTCCACTGCCTGAGCGGCGAACCAAACGCATCGGTCTTAATATCACCGACCAGAATTTCAACGCCCTCAATAAATCCCCAGAGCCCGGATAGCAGGCATCCGGCGAATCCCGGAAGTAATCCTGCCGCAACCAGGCCATAGGCCGCAATGGTGATCGCAATCTGCCCAATCCCTTTGCCGGGGTTGCCCAGATAAAAGCTGTGCACACCAAACGCACCCATCACAATCCCGAACGCGGCGGCCGCGTAGCGGGAACGTGTTTTATGCGGCCGGGCGGCCATCGGCTGCTCCGGAACGCCGGCAGGTGCGCCGCACCGCGCACAGTACATCGTTCCCGGAATCAGCTTCTCTCCGCATTTTTCACAATATCCGATTCCCATGCCGCGTGGGCAGCCGCAGGCGGCGCATCCATTTGCATCGTCTCCCAGCGGCTGGCCGCAATTTCTGCAGTAGCTCATAAACCCATCTCCTTATAAACGATCTTTTTATTATTTTAACATTTCAATGTGCTCTTTTCAAGGCGGCAAACCGTTAAATGTTTGTAAATAAACTGCGAATAGTTGCTTTTGCCGCGGCGGCCTGTTATAATAAATTTATTATGACATTTGGAGCCTGATATTATGAAATATACAATTCTACCCTGGATGGACGGCGTATGCGCCGGTTACATTATTTTTGGCGCGATGGCTCTGCTGATCTGCTACAGCATCTTTGAGTTTTTTTTCAAACGCCACAATCTTTCCATGCGCCGGGGAACCCTGGCCATCATCGGGAATACGGTCTGGCCGTTTTGCCTGAATATCTGTATCTACGCACTGATTTACTGGTATTGGGCCATTCCGGCCAGTTTGGCGCTTTCGCTGATTTTCTGGGTGATTATCCGGGGAGAGCTGAAAACGGCGCATGAAGAAGAGCTGGAGGGCTGCTGGGGTCTCTTTCCCGCCATCCGCAAAATCCGGGGCGAGGCTTTTGCGGATCTTTCCATCGAAGAGCAGCTTGCTTATAAAGCCCATGTAAAACCGCAGAAATTTTACTGGTGGATCTATATTCCTGTGCTGGTGATCCTTCCCTTCTGCATGATTTTGCTGCTGGAGCGGCTGGGTATTGGTGATTATCTTTTCTTTGTTGTCCAGCTGGCGGAATAAAAAAACGGGTGCTTTAAGCACCCGCTTTTTATATGCTTTACAGGCTCTGCTCAGCCTTCTCAACCAATTTCTTGGTCATCTGACCACCAATGTGACCAGCCTGAGCGGAAGTCAAATCACCATTGTAGCCCTGCTTCAGATCCACACCGATTTCACGGGCGACCTCAAACTTCATCTTATCCAGACCAGCTTTGGCGTTGCTCTTCGTAGAATTGTCCATTTTTTTCACCTCCTTTTAAGGTTTACAATAGTATTTTAGGCGAAATAAAATGAAAAATTCATGTAAAATTTGTCAATTGAACGCTGTGCCGTTTTGATCGAAAAGGCACTCCACCTGTTCCCGCATTCTTCTGTTGGCGTCTTTTTCCAGCAGCGGATCATCCTGCATGATTCGCCGGGCACACTGCGCAGAAACTGTCAGCAGTTCCAGATCTGTTGCACAGTTTGCAATGCGCATCTGCGGCAGCCCGTGCTGCAGATCTCCGAAAAAATCACCCGGTCCGCGCAGCTCCAGATCTTTTTGCGCAATCGCAAAACCATCGGTCGTGGCGCAGAAATACTGCAGCCGTTCCAGTGTTTTTTCATTTTTACTGTCGCTGATTAAAACGCAAAACGATTGCTTTTCACCGCGGCCAACCCGGCCGCGCAGCTGATGCAGCTGAGAAAGGCCGAACCGTTCCGCATTCTGCAAAATCATCAGCGTTGCGTTCGGAACATTGATTCCCACTTCAATTACGGTTGTAGAGATTAAAATTTTTACGCGCCCCGCCACAAACCGGCTCATTGCCGTTTCTTTTAAGGAGGCGTTCATTTTACCATGAATCATATCAACCGCATCCCCATATTGTGCCTGAAGCTCTTTCAACAGTGCTTCCACGCTCTTTAATTCTACGGCTTCGTTTTCTTCTACCAACGGGCATACGATATAGATCTGGCCGCCCTCCTTCATCTGCCGCTCCATAAAAGCAGAAAGTCTTGCTCTGTATGAGGAATCTACCAGATAGGTGCGGATCTCTTTTCTGCCCGCAGGCCGGCCCTCCAAAACGGAAAGATCCAGATCACCCCATACCATCAGCGCCATTGTTCTTGGAATCGGCGTGGCCGACATCACCAGAATATGCGGTTTTTCACCCTTTGCGGCCAGCGCCGCCCGTTGGCGCACCCCAAACCGATGCTGCTCATCCGCAATTACCAGCCCTAAATTTTGAAAACGCACTTCCTTTTGCAGCAGGGCATGTGTTCCGATCACCAGCCGGATCCCGCCATCGGCCAGCGCGGTATAAACCGCGCTCTTTTCTTTTGGCTTCATTGATCCAACCAAAAGACCGGTTGTATATCCCAGTTTTTCAAAAAGCGGGCGAAAATATGCGGCGTGCTGCCGGGCAAGGATCTCCGTGGGCGCCATAATGGCCGCCTGATACCCGCTGGAAAGCGCGCTGTAGGCCGCTTCGCCCGCCACATAGGTTTTGCCGCTTCCAACATCTCCCTGCAGCAGCCGGTTCATCGCATAGCTGCCGCGCATATCGGCCTGGATTTCTTTAACGGCTTTCCGTTGCGAGGGCGTTGGTTCAAACGGCTGCAGATGGCGAAATGCACCGTCGATGGTGAAAACCGGATATGCGTTGCGCTCCTTTTGCCGCCGGGAATAAAGGCCCAGCCCCAATTGGAAAAAAAGCAGCTCTTCAAAAATCAGCCGTCGGCGGCCCTGCTGAAGCGCCTGCTGATCCTTTGGGAAATGAACCGCCTGTAATGCGGCTCCCCGTTCCATCAGCGCATACTTTTGCCGAAGCCCCTCCGGCAGCGGATCCACCTGCTTTCTCCCGGCCAGTTCAAACGCCTGCCGCACCCAGCCGCGCAGAAGCGCTTGGCTGAGCCCGCCGGTTAGCGGATAAACCGGCAGAATGCCGGGCTTCTGCCCCGCCCGCATCTGCTCGGCCTGCGGGGCGGTCATATGAAGGAGCAGCCTGCGATCCAGCGGGCCGTAAAAATTAAAAGTTTTGCCGGGCCGCAGCTTTGCCTTGATATAAGGATTATTGAAATACGTAAGGGTCAGGCATCCGCTGTCGTCTCCCACGGTTACTTCAGTTAGCAGCCTGCCGCCGTAAATCCGGCGTTCGGCCGGTTCCGAAAGCACGGTAGCCAAAATACTGACCTTTTCGCCCAAATGCCGGCTCAAGGCTTCCACCGGGAGCACCTGCGACCGGTCTTCATACCGATGCGGATAAAGCTGAAGCAGATCTTCTACCGTTTGAACGCCCAATTTAAGCAAAAGTGCCTGCCGCTGCGGCCCAATGCCGTTTATTGCTGAGAGTGGGGTCTGCATTCGCGTTGGCCTCCCTTCCTTTATTTTTAATATACATGATTTTTCCCTGTTTTTCAATTAAATCTTGTCTTCTAAATAAAAATACAGTAGAATAAACTAAAAGGGAAGTGAAAATGATGAAAACAATCCTGATTACCGGCGGCACCGGTGCGATCGGCAGCATGACCGCCTATCTGGCTGTTCGCGCGGGTTTCAGCGTTGCCTTTGGTTATCATCAAAATGAAACTGCGGCAAAAAATTTATGCGCGGATCTGGCTGCGCTGGGCGGCCATGTTTTTGCGTTTCAGGGAGATCTCACACAGGAACAGGACCGCGCGGCATTATTGGAAAAAAGCATGGCCCATTTGGGCGCTGTGGATGTACTGGTCAATAATTTCGGCGTGGCGCATTATGCCGAATATACGCAGGAAACAACCGCTTCTCTCTCCCGCGTTTTGGAAGAAAATCTGCTGGCGCATATGGCGTTAACCCGCTTGTTTCTTCCGGCGATGCTGCGCCGCCATCAGGGCGCGATTGTAAATGTTTCCTCTGTTTGGGGGCAGACAGGCGGCTCCTGCGAGGTTGCATATTCCGCCGCCAAAGCCGGGCTGATCGGATTCACAAAGGCCCTGGCAAAAGAAGTGGCGCCGTCCGGCGTCACGGTAAACTGTGTGGCGCCGGGGTGTGTGGAAAGCAGGATGCTGGAAGGGCTCGACCGCACTGCGCTGCTGGAAGCGATCCCCACCGGAAAGCTTTGCACCGGCCTTGATGTTGCACGCTGCATTTTATTCCTTTGCGAACAGGAGCAGGTTACCGGGCAGGTGCTCGCGCCAAACGGCGGGATGTACCTCTAACGTTTAAAATGAAATAGCAGGCCGTACATTCCAAATACAGAATGTGCGGCCTTTTTATAACGGAAAGGAATTTTTAGACGCATGAATTTGATTCTTGATCGGCTGGCAGATCTGATGTGGGGGCCGGGCATGCTGGCTTTAATTTTAGGCACCGGGATCTATCTGACCATCGGCACCCGCTGGCTGCCGCTCACCCGCCTGCGCCGCGCGTTTCACTATGCGGTTGAAAAACAGCCCGGTACCGAAGGGGAGGTCTCCGGCCTGGCAGCGCTGTGTACCTCCCTTGCCGCAACGCTTGGTACCGGCAATATCATCGGCGTTGCCACTGCAATTGTTGCCGGTGGCCCCGGTGCGCTGCTCTGGATGCAGCTTTCCGCATTTTTTGGGATGGCTACCAAATATGCAGAAGGCTATCTGGCGGTTCAATACCGCAGGCGCGGCCGCGATGGGCATTATCTGGGCGGCCCCTTCCTTTATTTGGAGCAGGGCATGAAAAAACCCTTCCTTGCCCGGATCTTTGCGGCCTCCTGTGTTGTTACCTGCCTCATCAGCATGGGCACCACCTCTCAAATCAATGGCATTGTAGCCGCCGCAGAAGATTTTTTTGATCCATCCAGGCAAATGGTTGCCTTTCAAAGCGGCGATACCTGCATCACCTGGCCGGTGGTCATTGCCGGTTTTCTTACCACGCTTTTGGTTGGGCTAGTTTTGGCCGGTGGGATCCGCCGGATCTCTTCGGTTTCCACAATTCTGGTTCCCTTCATGGCGGCGCTTTATACATTGCTGACACTCTGGCTGATCTTCCTGCATCTGGATAAACTGCCCGCTGCCTTTCTGCTTATTATCAAAAGCGCCTTTGCGCCAAAAGCGGCGCTGGGTGCTGCAACCGGCATTACCTTTCAAAAAGCCATGCGCTACGGGCTTGGCCGCGGCATCTTTTCCAACGAAGCGGGCATGGGTTCCGATCCCATTGCAGCGGCGGCTGCCCGCACAGACAGCCCGGTTCGTCAGGGTTTGATTTCCATGCTGGGGCCGTTTGTTGATACTGTTGTGATGTGCACCTTAACCGGCTACGCGGTAATCCTGACCGACGCCTGGCAAAATCCTGCGCTGACCGGTGCCAATATCACGCTCTATGCATTAAAAACACTTCCTCTTCCGTCTTCGTTTTTATCCTTTTTATATATGGCCTGCCTGATTTTTTTCGGGTTTTCCTCTATTATTGGATGGAGTTATTATGGAGAACAAAGCCTAAAGTATCTTTTCCCGAATAAAAAGGGCGCGATCCGCTGGTTTCGGCGGATCTTTCTGCTGATTCTGATGGCCGGCTCTTTCCTCTCTTCTTCTGCAGCCTGGAATCTTGCGGATATTTTCTGCGGCATGATGGCGATTCCGAATCTGATTGGTTTGATCGGGATGGGCCAGCAGGTTTTTGCCGGAACAAAAGCTTATTTTTCTTCTCCGGGGCAATCCCGCCGCTCTGCTTAAAGGCAGCTCGATATTGATAAAAGCGCCCCGCACATATTGTGCGGGGCGCTTCCTGTTGAGCCTTTCTTTATACCAGATAACGGAAGAGGACCGTTGCTACTTCATTTCTGGTGATGTTTCCTTCCGGATTGATCTTCTGATTTTCATCTCCTGCAATCAATCCTTCTGCAACCGCCGTATAAACGCCGGGTACGGCCCATGCGCCAACTTCACCTGCATCTTTAAAGCCTTTCGCATTAAAGGCTTCATCGATGGCCTCTTTGTTGTTTGCATAGTATGTATCAACATCCACGCCGAAATTCATATAGCAGTATACGTTCATATAAACACGGATAAATTCGCTGCGGGTTGCAACATTATCCCCATTATAGAGATAGCCGGTTACATTTCCGTTTTCATCCGTAACGTCATAACCGCCAACCAGGCCCAGCCTGTAGGCTGCTTTTACATAATCGGCCGCCCATTCTGCCAGCGTATCCTGGAAGGGAGAGCGAACATTCTTGAACAGCTCTTTATTGGCCCCTTCAAGGCGCACCAGCAACGTTGCCATCTCATAACGGCTCAGGCAATCTTCACCGTTAAACGCACCGTTCTCATCGCCCTTCATCAGGCCAAGACCGGTATCTTTCAGGCCTTCGATATACTCTTTGGCCCAGGGTGTTAACGTATCGGAATATTCATAAAATCTAGGGGAGGAAATTTCAATGGTATACACTCTTTCATCATCGCCCTTGGTGGCCCGGATATAAAGTCTGGTGATGCCGGAATCCAGCGTCAGCACCTGCTCCGCCGCTGTTTCCAGTGTCATCTTCATATCCGTATAAACATGAATTTCATATCCGCCCAGCCCAAGCGCTTTAAAGAAATACTGATTGGTATTTTCGTCCAGATTCACCGCTACAACCGTATCATCAGCCGTAAAGGGTTCTGCGCCGGTTACGCCAATGATTCCATTATCCAGCATCGGTTTATAGACCGGACCGTCTTCCGCGGCGTTCAGATCCGCCGTGGTGTAAATGGTGACCTTCACCAGCTCGGATTTATGCTGCCCATCTTCCGCAATGACCTGAACCCAGACATCCGTGGTTGCCGCCTGGAGAATCAGATAGGGATTTTCAATCAGCTGCGTTCCGTTCTCATCCGCATAGACGCGATAGGTGGAGGAAGCGGAGCCGGTAACATTCACGAAAAACATCGGGCTGGAAATTCTTGCTACATAGGCCCCGTTTTCCAGCGTGGCATTATCCACACCCAATAATTCACAGGCGTCGTTTTCCGGGCGATAAACAATCAGTGTCCAGTTTTCCACGCTGACACCGTCCTGCGCGGTTACCGTTGCATTATATCTGGTTTCACCCGCGGAAACCCGTTCCAGTGTATACTGATCCCGAACCGGGGTGATTTCAGAGCCGTAAACCGTATCTCGCAGCACAACGGAGGCATATTCGGAAATATCCAGACCGAAAGAAATATTCGTAGAGGTTGCGGTTCCCTCGATCCGCCAGGTTTTGTTTGCCGCATCTTCGATTACAGCACAGTCTTCCCCGCTGGTAACATTCAGCACCTCTGCATGGGTGCTCATCTTGCGGGTTACAAACAGATCATACCGTTCTGTAATGCCGTCTGCATCGCTGACGTCCATATAATAGTGATATTCACTTGCAATGGTGCTCAGCGGAATGATAAACTTCCCATCGGTTTCCGTAATTACTGCCCCGGTTTTGGCATTTTTCAACGTAACCGTTGCGCCTTCTGAAGCAGAGGCGGTCATTTCAAACTGGGTATTATCGAAGTTTACTTCATAATTATAAACATCAGCCGTTGTTTCCGCTTTTTCTACCATCATCTCCTCTGTCGGCGTAATGCCATACAGCTCGGAGCTGGTATTTACCGCCCGATTTACCGTCAGATAATAATCCTGGGTGGTTCTCTTATCATAAGACTGCAGCGATACAACATAGTAAGAGGTTCTCGCGCTGGTATCGATCGTGTAGCCTTCAATCAGCGCTCCCTTTTCAAAATTCTCATTGGACTGATAAATCGCTACGCTGTTTTTATCATTGCAATTGAAAGAAAGTTCCTGTGAATAAACCGTCGGTTCCAGATTCATTGTCATATCCTGGTTGGAAACGGAAATACCGGCGGTCAATACCTGAAATTCATTGACAAACAGGGTAGAGGATTTTTCCGTGAGCTGTGTATCCATCCAAACCCACTTATCGTAAACCTTATCAGTTCCCGCAATCATATTGCCTGCTGTGGCGTCAACGGAATCCAGATAGAGGTTTCCTTCCATTTCTACCAGCGTATCCGGATGATTATTAACGCCGATGGAAGGGACATTCTGATAAAAAGCCCCTACAAAGGTGTTTCCGGTGATATGGAGATTATTGCTGTTGAGGGCATAGTCTCCATCGGCATTCTTCTTGGGATCCGCTGTTCCCGCATGGGTGATAATGCCGTTGGCGTCTGTCAGATAACGGATGACAATCGGGTTTTCTGCTGTGCCCGCGGCCACCGGATAAGTATTGATAAAGGTATTATCGGCAATGATGACATCTTCATTGGTACCCGCCATCGAAATTTCCAGAAACGCTACGTTTTTCTCATAGGTACCATTTGCTTTTTTAGACATACTGTCTGCATTGTAGAATGTGTTGTTGCTGATATTATAGCGGAATGGCTCGTTGTTGGTGCCGGCCATTGCCTGGGAGTTTGCGGTATGCTGCAGCATAAACATCTGGCCGTAACCGTTGCTTCTCATTTCAAATCCGTCTTCATTCCAGAAATGGGAATCCACCAGTTCAAAAGAGAAGCCCTGCCACTGCAATGTATTGGCATTGTAAAACGCGCCGGCCGGGCAGTTCTGATAAGAAAAGCCCTTCATACGGATGGCGCTGGCATGGCCGGAATACAGGCACAGGTTCTTCTGGCCGGTAATATAGCAGTTCGAGAAGTAAAGCTTTTTTTCGCAGGTATTGCCGGCGCCGCGGTTCCAGAATCGCAGCATCTCGCAGTCGTAGGAATAGCCGTTGTTCATCACGCAGTTCTGCACATAAACATTATGCGCGCCGCCGCTGGCGGAGGTATCGGCAATCACCGCGCCGTAGCCCTGCAGCACCAGACCGTCGATAATATAGTTTTTAGCGCCGCTTTTCGTGGCTTCTATGGTAATCAGCTTTGTATTCATGGAAGAATTTCCGCCGCCGTAAGACGCGTTGAAATCTTCTTCTCCGGGCAGCCAAAACCGGGTTTCATTCTTCGAATCCGCATCGCCCAGCTCCGGCAGATACCGCTCCGGATTCAGCTCCCATTCTACAGTGGGATCCGGATCCGGAATATTCGGGTTGATACCGGCATTCGCGCCCAGCAGCGTAATATTATTGGTCAGCGAAATCGGTTTCGAATAGGTACCGGCTGTTAAAATGCAGGTCGGCTGCTTGATGCCGTCTGCCGCGGCCTGGATATATACCGCTGCTACAGAGGCCAGGTGCCGGGCCGGATTATAGGTTTCGGTTACCGTTTCGCCGCGGAAATAAAAGGAGACCGTTGCCGGCTCTTTTCCTTCCTCAAAGACCCAGGCTTCATTTACGACATATACGCCCCTGCTGGTCTGATTATTCCCGCCCACCAGGGTATCATAGGAAATGGAATAATAGTTGTTACTCTGTGTATCCGGATTAAACTCGTATTGAGCCGTTGCCATCACCGATGTCATGGAAACGACCATCAATATCGCAAGCAGGATACTCAACAACCTTGTTGACTTCTTTGCCATATCATTGTCCTCCCTTAGAACAGATATTGATAGATATTAAAATTATATCAAAGTCCCTGTTAATTAGATATAACTTTATGTTGTTCATTTCACACAATTTGTGACATTTATTAGTGATAATCACAAATATTATTGTGTATCTTCTTCTTCAATTGGAGATTCTTCCCCATCCTCGCGGGCAGCGCGCGCAATATCGATGACTTTCAGGTTTTCTCCCAGCCGCACGACCCTTACACCCTGCGTGGTGCGGCTGAGCTGCGAGATTTCTTCCACCTGCGTTCGCATGATGATGCCCCCGCTGGTAATCAGCAGCAGATCCTCGCCTTCTTCCACCATTTTAACCGCGCATACCTTCCCGGTTTTTTCGGTGATATTATAATTGGAGATCCCCTTGCCGCCGCGGCTCTGCACCCGGTATTCCTCTACCCTGGTGCGTTTTCCGTAACCGTTTTCGGTGATGGAAAGCAACGTTGCCTGCGGCCGTTGAATGCACATGCCGATC
This sequence comes from Clostridiales bacterium, assembly GCA_003343605.1. Lineage (GTDB taxonomy): Bacteria > Bacillota > Clostridia > Oscillospirales > QAKW01 > QAKW01. The sequence continues at coordinate 6,491 of QAKW01000046.1, read as the reverse complement.
ACATAATCGTCTTCTTCCACGCGGATCCCGCGTACACCCCGGGTCACCCTGCCCATCGGGCGCACATCCTGTTCGCTGAAGCGGATCGCCTTTCCGTTATGGGTTGCGATCATCACCAGATCTTCTCCGCCGGTCATGCTTACTTCGATCAGGTCGTCCTCCGGATCCAGCAGAATGGCGATTACACCGGTTTTGCGGATATTGGCAAAATCGGAAAGCGGCGTTTTTTTTACGGTTCCATTCCGGGTGGCCATCAGCAGATAGCCCTCCCGCTCAAAATTCTCAACCCGGATCATCGCGTTCACGCGCTCTTCGCTCATCAGCGGCAGCAGGTTTACAACATTGGTGCCCTTTGCGATTTTTGAGCTTTCCGGAATTTCATAGCCCTTGAGCCGGTATACGCGCCCCTTGGTGGTGAAAAACAGGATGGTATCGTGTGTGGAGGCGGCGAACAGATTTTTCACCACGTCTTCTTCCTTGGTTTTCATTCCCGTTACGCCCCGGCCGCCGCGATGCTGCGCCTTATAGGCGCAGGTGGGCTGGCGTTTGATATATCCGGCCTCTGTCAGGGTGAAAATGCAGTCTTCCACCGGGATCAGGTCTTCATCCTCCAGCCCGATTTCACCCTGCCCGATTTCTGTTCTGCGGGCGTCTCCGAATTTTCTCGCCACCTCGTTTAAATCTTCTTTAATAATGGCGCAGACCCGCTCGTCATGTGCCAGAATATCTTCCAGATCGGCGATCTTACTCATCAGATCGTGATATTCATTTTCCACCTTTTCACGCTCCAGCCCGGATAACTGACCCAGGCGCATATCCACGATGGCCTGCGCCTGCAGATCATCCAGCTCGAAGCGTGCCATCAGCTTTGCTTTCGCATCGGCAATTGAGGCGGATTTTTTGATGATTTCAATCACTTCATCAATGGCGTCGATGGCCTTGATCAGCCCTTCCAGAATATGGGCCCGCGCCTTGGCCCGTTTGATCTCATAGGCTGTCCGCCTGCAGATCACTTCTTTCTGATGGCTGATATACTGCTCTAATACCTGCTTTAAATTCAGAATTTTCGGTTCATTATGAACCAGTGCCAGCATAATCACCGAGCAGGTTGCCTGCATATCCGTGAATTTATAAAGCTGATTTAAAATCACCTGTGGGTTTGCTTCTTTTTTCAGCTCCACCACAAACCGCAGACCGTCTTTATCCGATTCATCCCGGATGTCGGAGATCCCGGCGATGCGGTCGGTCTTAACCTCATCGGCAATTTTTTCTATCAGCGCCGATTTTTTGATCATGTAGGGGATTTCGGTTACAACGATTTTATAGCGGCCGTCGCGCCATTCTTCAATTTCGGCCTTCGCCCGCACGATGATTTTGCCGCGCCCGGTGCGGTATGCCTGGCGGATCCCGCTGCGGCCCATAATCACAGCGCCGGTTGGAAAATCAGGGCCCTGGATATAGTCCATCAGCTGATCCACGTCCAGCTCCGGATGGTCCAGCAGCGCAATGGTTCCGGCCACGACTTCCCGCAGGTTATGCGGGGGAATATCCGTGGCCATACCTACGGCGATCCCTGAAGATCCATTTACCAGCAGATTCGGGTAACGAGCGGGCAATACATGCGGTTCTTTGCGTGTTTCATCGAAGTTGGGATCCCAGTCGATCGTATCTTTTTCAATATCGCGCAGCATCTCATTTGAGATTTTAGACATCCGCGCTTCCGTATACCGGTAGGCCGCCGGGGGATCCCCATCGATGGAGCCGAAGTTTCCGTGTCCGTCTACCAGCGGGTAGCGGAGCGAAAAGCTCTGCGCCAGCCTTACCAGCGCGTCGTAAACCGAGGCATCGCCATGCGGATGATACCGCCCCAGCACATCTCCCACGCAGGTGGCGGATTTTCGAAACGGTCGGTCTGATGTGAGGTTATCTTCATACATGGCGTAAAGAATTCTTCTGTGCACCGGCTTGAGCCCATCGCGCACGTCGGGCAGTGCACGCCCCACGATGACCGACATGGCGTAATCGATATAAGACGTTTTCATTTCTTTTTCCAGATCGACCGGCACGATTACCTGATTTTCGTAAGAAACCGTATCATGATTTTCTGCTTTCGACATTTCCGCTCACCTCCTTAGATATCCAGATTCATTACATATTTTGCGTTTTCTTCGATAAAGGCCTTGCGGGGCTCTACCTTTTCGCCCATCAAAATAGTGAAAATTTCATCTGCGGCGATCGCATCATTCAAGGTAAACTGCTTGAGCGTGCGCACTTCGGGATCCATTGTGGTTGCCCATAATTCATGCGGATCCATCTCACCAAGACCTTTGTTGCGGCTGATTTCCACTTTTCCCTTCCCATCTTCTCCGCGCATTTCCGCCGAGATCTGATCCCGTTCGGGATCCGAATAGGCATAGCGGGTTTCTTTGCCCTTCACCAGCTTGTAGAGAGGCGGCACCGCCGTATAGACATATCCGCCTTCCACCAGCGGCCGCATAAAGCGGAAAAAGAAGGTGAGCAGCAGCGTTCTGATATGCGCGCCGTCTACATCGGCATCGGCCATAATAATCACCTTGCCGTAGCGCAGCTTTTCAATATTGAAATCCGCCCCGATATTCGTGCCCAGCGCCGTAATAACCGGCAGCAGCTTCTCATTGCTGTAAACCTTATCGAGCCGTGATTTTTCCACGTTGAGCATCTTGCCCCACAGTGGCAGAATCGCCTGAAAACGGCGGTCTCTTCCCTCTTTGGCAGAGCCGCCCGCGGAATCTCCCTCCACTATATAAATCTCTGTATATTTATTATCCCGCATCTGGCAATCCGCCAGCTTTCCCGGCAGAGAAACCGAGGTGGAAAGCACGCTTTTCCGCGCGGTCTCCCTTGCCTTTCGCGCGGCCTCCCGCGCGCGGGAGGCGGTAATCGCCTTATCGATAATCGCCTTTGCCGTTTTTGGATTTTCTTCAAAAAATTCACTGAGCTTTTCCGATAAAATAGAGCTGACCAGGCCGGAAACCTCGCTGTTACCCAGCTTGGTTTTGGTTTGGCCCTCAAACTGCGCTTCTTCCACCTTCACACTGATGATTGCGGTAAGCCCTTCGCGCACGTCTTCACTCGATAAATTTGCTTCGTTTTCTTTGAGCAGGTTTTTACTTTTGGCGTAGCTGTTGATTACCCGCGTCAGCGCGCTTTTAAATCCGGTTTCATGGGTGCCGCCTTCCGTCGTGTTAATATCGTTTGCAAAGGAAATAATCGTTTCATCATACCTTGTTGTATATTGAAGGGCGACTTCCGCGGCGGAAGTTCCTCTTTTTCCGCTCACATAGATCACGTTTTCATGGAGCGCTTCTCGATTTTTATTGAGATATTCCACAAACTGCCGGATTCCGCCTTCATAATGCATCACCTTCTGGCGTTTATTTTCATCCCGCAGATCTGCAAATTCAATCCGCAGGCCCGCGTTGAGAAACGCCTGTTCCCGCAGCCGTTTCAATAAAATATCGTATTCATAATCCAGGGATTCAAAGATTTCCTGATCGGCAAGAAAACGCACCTTTGTTCCGGTTTCGCCGGTTTCTCCGATTTTTTTCAGTGTTTCTCTGGAATGCCCCCGCTCATATTTCTGATAATAGATATGGCTGCCGTCTTTTACTTCCACCTCCAGCCATTCGGAAAGGGCATTTACAACTGAGGCGCCAACCCCATGCAAGCCGCCGGAAACCTTATATCCGCCGCCGCCGAATTTACCGCCGGCATGCAGGATCGTAAAAACGACTTCTACAGTGGGAATCCCCATTTTCGGATGCATCCCCACCGGGATTCCCCGGCCGTTATCCTCTACTTCGATAATATTGCCCGGCAAAATGGAAACCTTTACCGTATCGCAGTATCCTGCCAGCGCCTCATCGATCGAATTATCCACGATTTCATAAACCAGATGGTGAAGCCCTCTTATGGAGGTAGAACCGATATACATGCCCGGTCGTTTTCTAACCGCCTCCAGCCCTTCCAATACCTGAATCGATGATTCATCATACTGGTTGGTCACTTTCTCCTGCTCCATTTTCATTCCTCCGCTCAGATATAAGATATTTTTTGCATAAAATTGCAGCGTTTCAGCAGCGTCTGCGCTGAAATCTGCGAGATATAAACCACAATTTGCCCTTCCCTTTTGCATAAAATAAAGGATTTCGGCAGATCCGCCGCCACATTGATCACCAGCCCGTTTTTTTCCTTGGCGGCCAGAAACAGGCGCGTTCTTTTTGAAATGGTGGTTTTATCCATATCAAAAATGCCGATAATGTCATCTTTTTTAATTAATACATCCTGCCCCAGATGAAGGTACACGCGTTCTTGCCACCCTTCCCTCTTTAATAAAAAATATTTGATCGCCTTTTTTTCTTATTTTCCCGAGTTCGCAGGTTGTTAAAATCGTTTGATGCCCTTCCATTCTCTGAAAGATGAATTTCTGCCTTTTTGCATCCAGCTCCGATAAAATATCATCCAGCAGCAAAACCGGAAAATCGCCTCTTTTTTTATAAACGCATTCCGCCTCTGCCAGTTTCAGCGCCAGGATTCCTGATCGGATCTGCCCTTGCGATGCGAAATATTTCATGCTTTTTCCGGCTAGAAGAAACAAAATATCGTCTTTGTGAATCCCGCTCGTGGTTTGCCCCATCGCCATATCGGCTTCTCTCATTTTCTGCAGCCGGTTTCGGATCAGCGCAAAAAATTCTTCCTGCGACGCCGCGTTTTTTGTGAACTGATTCAGATAAATCAGTTTTAATTTTTCTTCTTTCCCCGCAATATCGCAATAAAAGCGCTGCGCAATCGCAGAGAGCGATAAAAGATAATCCTGCCGTGCTTTGGCAATATAGGCGCCGGCTTCCGCGGTTTTTTCATCCCAAATATCCAGCATTTCCGCAAGCAGCGGATTTTCTCTGCATTGGCGCAGCAGCGCGTTTCTGTTTTTTATAATTTTTTGATAGGCCAGCAGCTGATCGGTATAATGCAGATCCAGCGCACACAAGGCCATATCCAAAAAATTTCTGCGTTTATTCGGCCCTTCCTTGATTAAATTTAAATGATCCGGCGTAAATATCACCGACTGAAAGCAGCCGATCAGATCCCGCAGCCGGTTTACCACAAGCCCGTTATAGCGAAATTCTTTTGGCTTTTCATGGCGGAAGATGATTTTTAATTCTTCCTCCCCGCCGCCTGTTGCAAACGTGAGTGTAATCACAGCCTCTTCCGCTCCGAACAGGATCAGCTGCTCCTCCCTGATCACGCGGTAACTTTTCAGGCAGGTACAGAAATAAACAGCCTCTACACAGTTTGTTTTACCCTGCGCGTTATCTCCGGCTAAAATATTGATTCCGTCTTCAAAATAAAACGTCTGATCTTTAAAATTCCGGAAATTTTCCAACCGCAGTTTACGAATCCTCATGGTTCAATTACAAATTCTTCCTCTTGCAGAGAAAACCGGTCACCGGGATAGAGTTTTTTTCCTTTTACGGAACAAATACTCCCGTTGACCAGCACTTCTCCATTGATGATCCTCATTTTCGCCATGCCGCCCGTTTCGGCGGCCCCGGCTAATTTCAAAGCATCGCACAGGCGAATATAAGCCCCGCTGATTTTAAGTGCTTTCATCTGTTATTCCTTCATTCGCAGCGGAAGCACTAAAAACAGATAATCCTCCCGTTCCAGCGGTTTTAAAATGATCGGCGCCAGATTGGATTGCAGCTCGATCATGATCTCTTCATCGTCGCAGGCGTTCAGCGCCGCTAGCATGTATTTATAATTAAACCCGATGACCATTTTATTGGAAAAAGGTTCGCAGGATACCGTATCGTGAAACTGGCCGATATTCGAAGCGGTAGAAATATCGATATGATCGAAATCAAAAGCACACCGAATCGGGCTGATGATTGTGGAATTAGCCAGAAGTGATGCACGCTCTATCACCTGCTCAAAATCCCGCACATCCACTTTTACACGAAATTTATAATCTTTTGGAATTGCCGCCTTATAATCGAGAAATTCACCTTCCAGCAGCCTTGAAACCATCAGCACCTTTTCAAAGCGGAAGGAAACGAAATTGGCGCTGGTATGAATCTCTATGGTTTCATCATCGCGATCCGGCAGTATTTTCAGCAGTTCGTTTAGCGCACGCGACGGAATCACCACTTTTGAAAAACCGCCTGTTACCTGCACAAAAGGCACTTTTCGAATCGCCAGCCTGAAATTATCAACAGCAACGGCACTCACGGTGCCTTCCTCTTTATTCAGCTCAAAAAGAACGCCGGTAAGAATCGGCTTCAGATCCGTAATGGATACGGCAAAAATCGTTTGCCTTATCATCGTTTTAAAATCCGCGTAGGTCAGCGTGATGCCGTCTTCACTTAAAACGCCCGGTAATTCCGGAAAATTTTCCGGCGACATGCCGGAAATCGTAAAAATGGAATTTCCGCCGCTGATCGTTGTAAGCAAGG
>QAKW01000024.1 GCA_003343605.1 Clostridiales bacterium | reverse complement strand
AAAGGATTCAAACAGGTTGTTTAAAACCGGATTCCAGAACTGCGTGTGATTCCCGGTGAAGGAAATCAGCAGTTTATCGGGCTCGAAATCCCCCAGCCCTTCCTCGCAGAGCAGCTTGTAATACTGGAATTTGCTCAGACCCGCGAGGCCCCGCTCCTTGAGCACCTGCTGGATGCTCTGATGGCTCAGGTCGCTTTCCTGATGGGTTTCATTTTTTTGGATGAGATAATTCTTCCATTCCGAAAGACTTTCAAAAACCTGCTCCACCTGAGCAGTATCGGCCTGCTGCAGCGCGGCGGCCGAAACGCTGCTTTGCGCGGCGGCTTCTTCCGCTTCTTCGGCCGCGGCCGAAAGAGGTATACTGCCGAGCAGCAGCATGAGCGCCATCAGGGCGCTCAGCAGAGATTTGCTTTTCTTCAACATTCTCACGTCTCCTTTTTTGTTTTTTTGCGGCGCCCGGCGGGCGGCCGCATGATCAGCAGAAAATCAACTCGCATTATAAATACTTTTGATTTTTGCAAAATGTGACTAAAAATTAAAAATAATCCAAAAATATTTGACTACAAGGAAAAATACATAAAAAAGCCGCCCCAAACGGGGCGGCTGAAAGGAAAGCCTTATGGCAGATACCATTCCGGATCATAGGTTTTATAAGCATCCGGATATTCGAAAGGATCAGGCGGAATATGGGTTTGTTTTTCAAGACCGATCCAGGAGACGGCCTCAAGGCTCAGATAATGGCGCAGCATATCCTGAAACAGCGCTTCGGGGATTTCCGAGGGCTTTTGCACTTCGCCGTCTTTCACAATCAGAAACGTGCAGCCATTATAATAGCCGCTGCAGTCGAATTTGCTGGAATCCATGCCCGGCGGATCTGTATAATCTCCATCGTGCCAGTTGCCGCCATAAAAGAGATTCTGCGATCCATAATCCGACATCGTTGTGGGGAACCGATCCGGAATAAGCAGGCCGGCTTTACCGTTTGCCAACGGCAAGCTCCAGATGCCGCGGCTGCTGTCTTTTTCCCACGGGCATACGATCTTTACGGTATAATCGCCGTATTCTTCGCTGCTCCAAGCAAAATCGGTGAAGATATTTCCGGTATAGCCCGGCTGGGTCCAGGCATCGAACTGCAGATAATAGCTGCCGGCTTCATAAAGCGTATCCAGAACACCATATTTTTCCGCGTCTTCCACTTCGGCGTTGATCTGGTAGTGATAGGCGTTGCTCACCCATACATAGATCGCCATCCGCTCCCGGTCGGTCAGGGGCTCATCAAGCCGGAGCGATTTATCCTTGCCGATGGCAATGGCCTCTTCAAGGCTCATTTCGGGCACTGTTTCCCAGAAGCGGTGCACCTGCGTCCAATCGCGCCCTACAAGGGGATTGGCGGTTCCGGGGGTTTCATCGCCGGTTCCGGGGGTTTGCCCTTCCGTGCTCTCGGGCGGCAGCGTTTCCGCCGGCGCCTCCTGCACAGGGTCTTTTTCCGCTTCCGCTGCCGGCGCGTCTCCGGCTACATATTCGTCCGGCTGGGCAACTTCGCTGCCCGTGCCCGGAATCGTAACAACATTTTCACTGCCCTGCGGCCGCGGCCAGAGTAAAAGAACGGTAAAAACCGCCGCGCAGGTGGCCAAAACGCCCACAGCAGGCGCCAGAAACGGCTTGAACCGCAGCCGGAAGAGCGGTCCGCGTTTTTGGGTGCAATTTTCAATGATCTTCTGCTTCTGCATCGCGCTCAATTTCCAGCCGGATTCAGAAGACGGCAATTGGTTCCAATCAAACATATCAGACAAACTCCTTTTCATAGATTTCACGGGCACGGGTACGCGCCCGCTCCAGCCGCTTGCGCACCGCAGCCGGTTTTTCGCCCAGGACCCGGGCGATCTCTTCGGCGGAATAGCCCTCTACATATCGAAGTTGTAAAACAATCCGGTAGGATACCGGCAAAAGATACAGCAGCTCGGGCAAAATGCTTTTGGGCGTTTCCGCGTTTGCAGCGATGGTCAGATCCTCGTGCGCGTGGCGCAGAGCGGTTGCCCGCAGGCTCTTTGCCACATTGGTTGCGCAGCGGATCAGCCAGGCCTTCTCGTGCTCTTCGGATTCGAAGGCCGGGGCCTTGCGGTAATAACGAAGGAAGGTATTCTGCACAGCATCTTCCGCATCATCGGGATTGCGCAAAATCACCATGGCGATTTTATAAATCATATCGCCATACTGCTGCACCGCCCGATGGAGTTGTTGCTGAACCATGGATCGCTCCCCCTTCACTCTTAATACTTTTCATTTAACCAAAATGTGACTTTTATTCCATAAAAATTTCACAAGATTTTTTAAAATCCCTGCAAAACGCCACTTTCAACCCGAAAACCTGCCGGAAAGGGGTGCGTCCCCGAAAAGTTGGAGAGGCTTTCCGGGGACGCAAATATTTTGCAAAGGAAGCGTTATCTGGAAATATCGGATAAAGGAAGATAACCGCGCTTCCCTTACAAAGCAAAGGATAGAACCAGATAATATCAGCAGAAAACCGGCGGGGCCCTCTGATCATATTATCTGTTCACCTATAATACCTTTGATTTTCCCGGAATGTGACACTTGCGGGCAAAAAATTTTTTTCGACCTTTTCCAGCCGGTTTTGAACATCCAGAAAGCTGCACAAGGGTGCCAAATCCGGCAGGGGGGTGGGTGTCAAATCCGACAGGGGAAATAAATAAGAATAAAAAGAGAAAGAGAATAATCAGGGCGAAGCGGGCAGCCGGGCACTTTTTTTACAAAATGCGCGGGCAGCCCGGCCCTGATGTCGAACGATTTTTCTTGACGCCCGGACCCCCGAACGGTATAATCGAATCTATGAACAGCAATTATTATACCAGAATTCCGGATGAATTTCTAGATCTGCCGGTTTCACCCGCCGCCTTCCGGGTAGCCGCAACGATCGCCAGCTTCTGCAAACGCAGCGGAACCTGCACCTGCGCGGTGGCAACGCTTGCCCGGCGCTGCCACCTAGGGGAAAGTACGGTCCGCCGCGCGCTGAGGGAGCTGGAGGAAGCCGGGATGATCCAATCGTTTAACCGTTATGTAGAAAGCGGCCGTTATTTCCGGCAGACCTCCAACGGCTACCGGCTCTGCTGGGACGCCCGCGCCGCGGCAAAAAGCCCGCCGCCTACATAGGGCAACGCAAACAGGCCCGGCTCTGAGGCCGGGCCTGTTTCCATCAGCGGAGTTCCTGCTCGATGTAGTCAAAGAGCGGGTCGTTGTAAAATTCTCGATGTGTAATGCCTAATCCATCGCATATTTTTTGAATCGTTGCGGCGGTGACGCTGTTGTTTCGTCCGCTGATAATGTTGTTGAGGGTCGACTGGGTAAGCCCGCTTAATATGGCAAGCCTGTTTACAGTGATTTTCCGTTCACTGCAAAGCTGCAGAATGCGCTCTTTGACCGCCTGACCTATTTTCATCGCCGGTTACCTCCTTACTTGATTTTTTTTGCCGAATTCCGCCTGCCCCCGAAGCGGCGGCATCGCTCATTCGAGCTCCTGCTCCAGCTCATGGAAAAGCGGATCCGCAAAGAACACGGCAATTTCGATTTCAAGACCTTCGCAGATTTTCTGAAGTGTTGAGAGCGTCATGCTCTTATTGCGCCCGCTGATGATATTATTCAGCGTTGATTGCGTGATCCCACTCCGGTAAGCGAGCCGGTTGATGGTGATCCCCTGCTCCCGGCAGAGATTGTAAATGCGTTTAACGGTTGCTTCTCCAATTGTCATTTTGATCCCTCCTAACTCTTTGTAGTTAATTTTATTTTAGCCAATAATTCCGAAAAAGATCACCCCAATTGAGTTGACATCGAAAAACGATATGATATAATAATTTTATCAAAAGTCGTGAAACCCGGGTCAATTCAGGTAAAAAGAGAGGAATATGCAGATGAAACTTGGCGTTGTTGGCTCCCGCGGGCTGAAAATCACCCGAGAGGATTTGGCGCGGTATATTCCGGCCGCGGCAGACGAAATTGTTTGCAGCGGTGCGGATCTGGAGGCGCTTTTAAAAGCACATGCGAAGCAGGCGGGGCTTCATTATACAGCCTTTCCGGCGGAAAGCCGGCAAACCGGCGGGCTGCCCAGCCGGCGGATGCTTGATTACTGTGATATGATCCTGGCCTTCTGGGACGGCAAATCACGCGGGGTAAGCGCAATTATCGATTACTGCGCCGGGTGCAACAAGCCGGTGATGATTTATAAAAAAAGAATAACATAAAAGCGCGTACCTTCTATAGGTACGCGCTTTTGAAATAAATATGCCCGCGGGGTGCCGAAAGCCCCCGCGGGCATATTTTATAATTTATTGTTTGCCGGTAGAGCCGAAGCCGCCTTCGGCGCGGATGGTGGCGGAAAGGCGCTCTGCTTCGCAAAACCGCGCCTGCGGGCAGGCGAGTAGAACAAGCTGGGCGATCCGCTCGCCCTGCTCGATGGTTTGGGGAGATGCGCTCTGGTTAAAGAGCGAAATCAGAATTTCGCCGCGGTAATCGGCATCGATCACCCCAACCTTATTGGCCGGGGCAAGGCCGCGCTTTGTGGCAAGGCCGCTGCGGGCAAAGATAAAGCCGCCGTAGCCTTCCGGAATTTCCAGCGCAAGGCCGGTGTGGATCAGCGCCGTTTCTCCCGGCGCGATGGTGCGGGTTTCCACGCTGCTCAGATCCGCCCCTGCGGCGCTTGCGGAGCCATAGACCGGCAAAATCGCATCGGGACGCAGTTTCTGCACTTTAATTTCCATCTTATGAAGCCCTCACATAGGTTTCGCAATAGGCGATAATGCCTTCTGCGATTGCCCGGCCGAGCTCTTCGGTGTGGGCCACGATCCACTGTGCGCCGGCGGTATTATCGTGGAATTCCACCTCCAGCAGCAGGTTGGCCACCTTCGGCCAGCCCACCTCGATGAAGGGGGTTCCGTTGCCGCCCTGCAGGCAGAGGTAATCTTCCTTGGGCTCGCGGCCCACGGTGCCGGTGAGGGCGGCAACACGGTTGAATACCTCATAGGACATTTCTTTGGAGCCCGGATTCGCGCCGTTATAGAAGCCGCGGGTACCGGTACCGCCGCCCGCATTGGAATGGATGGCCAGATATACGTCGGCGCCCATTTCGTTGGCCGCCAGGCTCCGGTCGCGGATCCCTACCTCGCGCCCGGGCATCACGACCTGATAGCCCTGCTCTTCGAGAATCCGCTTGACCACCTCGCCCACGCGGTACATCTGCTCGCCTTCGGTGGTATCGACGCCGGTATACTGATTGGCGAACTGATTGGAAGGGGAGAGATAGACCAGCGGGGTTTTAACGGGCTCGGCCGGCGCCACCCACTCATAATCGTTCATAAAAAGGCGCTTGAAAATGGCGGCGCTTTCCCCGCGGGTAATGGAATCGCGGGGCGTAAGACGGCCGTTTTCATCCCCGAAAACCACCTTGCCCAGCGCCAGGGCCATCGCCGCGCGGGCATAGGTGGAAACCTGATCGAAATCGGCGGGCGCAAGGCCGCTGGCGGCGATCTGCGCCTCAATATCCAGCGCATCAAATTCCGCATCGGTATACTGGATGCGCATCAGCATCAAAACAGCGTCTTCCCGGGTGATGGGGCTTTCGGGATCAAAGGTCTCAGGATCGACGCCGCGGATGATCCCGGCTTTGCGGCAGGCGTCTACCGCCTCGAAATACCAGCTTTCCTCCTGCACGTCGGAAAACGGCGGAAGGGCATCGGGGCTCTCTTCCATCGCGCGCGGATCATGCTGATAGCTGCGGTAGATGATTTCGGCCATCTCCGCGCGGGTGATGGGGGAATCGGCCCGGATGGTCTGGTCATCATTGCCTTTGAAGATGCCTGCTTTCATGCAGGCGCCGAGAAAGCCATAGGCCCAGTGGGCGCGGGCAATATCCCGCATTTCGGAAATGGGCTCGCCATCCTGAAAAACCACGATGTTGAAATAGGCCTGCAGGCCGTTTTGGCTGACCGTAACGGTTTTAACACCGGGCGCGGACGTATCAAAGCCCGCGCAGTTCTGCGCAGAAAGGGGGAAATCAAAGGCGGTCTGCGCCGTATAGCGCGCAACGCCGCCGGTATAATCCGGCGCTTCGCCCACCAGATAATAAAGTTTATCCGGCGGGGTGACCTCCAGGCTCGTTTCCACATCGGCAAAAGCAAAGGCCGGCATGGAAAAAAGGGTAACAAGGGCGATCAGTAGGGTAACGATTTTTTTCATAATGTACCTGCTCTTTCTGATAAATATGTATGATCTTATTATACGGGATAGAAGATCTGTTTTCAACATTTTTTTACAAATTGGATCTTTCTGCCATGCGGCTCTTTCCGCATCATGCGGAAGGAGCCGTTTTTTTGCGCGGTGATTCCGGGGGATTTCGACCGGCTTTCGGGTGCCGCCCGGCGGGCGGAATGCGCGGCCTTTTGGACATTTCCGCCTATTTTTTTGCTTTTTCACCCCCTCCGCCGCATCGAAAAGGATCGGGTTTTGCCGCCTGCAAAGATGTTCGCCCGTGTGCGCCGGGTTTTCGCTATAATGGGGGCAGGAGGTGAGAAAACCCATGAACCTGCTGGAGCTGCTGTCCAGAGACATCGGCCGCGCCGGCGCCATGACCCTTCCGGAGCTGGAGGCGGCTCTTGCGGAGGGCGAAAGCAAAACCATCAGCGAGCTTACGGCGCTCTCTCTTGCGAAGAAGGCCGCGGAGGGCGGAATGGACGCGATCAAGCTGATCCGGGAGCTTTCCAAAGGGGAGCCTACCCGGGAGGATACGCCCAGCATTGAGATCCGGGTGGTAGGAGAGGGCGATGAGGGGGCGTGCGATGGCTGAGCGCGTATATTCGCTTACGGTAACGCCGCTGCAGCGCCGCTTTATGACCGCCCGGGAAGACGAGGTGCTCTTCGGGGGCGCGGCGGGCGGCGGCAAAAGCTACGGCCAGCTCGCCGATGCGCTCTGCTATGCGTTGAGCTACCCCGGCTCCCGCCAGCTTCTGCTGCGGCGCACGCTGCCGGAGCTGGAAAATTCGCTGATCCGGGCGGCGGAGGGCCTTTATCCCCGGCCGCTTTACCATTATGTTTCCTCCCGCCATACCGGGATTTTCGTCAACGGCTCGATTCTGGATTTCGGCTATTGCGATCAGGAGCGCGATGTTTACCGCTATCAATCGGCAGAATACGATGTGATCCGGTTTGATGAGCTGACCCATTTCACCGAAACGATGTACCTTTACCTTACATCGCGCCTGCGGGGCGCGGCGCCCTTTCCGCGCCAGATGAAAAGCACCACCAACCCGGGCGGGATCGGCCATCAGTGGGTAAAGGCGCGCTTTATTGATCCCGCGCCGCCGGATACGCGCCTGAGCGGCCCGCTGGGCAGCCGCCGGTTTATTCCGGCCCGCGTGCAGGATAACTGCTTTCTGATGAAGGGGGATCCGCAGTATATCAAGCGCCTTCAGGGGTTGCCCGAGCGGGAGCGCAGGGCCCTGCTGGAGGGCGACTGGGATCTTTCGGAGGGGCGCTTTTTTACCCGCTGGAGCCGGGAGGCGCATGTAATAAGGCCGTTTGAGGTGCCCGCCGGGTGGCGGCGGTATTTTGCGATGGATTACGGGCTGGATATGTTTGCGGGGCTGTTTCTCGCCGAGGATGAGCAGGGCTTTTTCTATGTTTACCGGGAGCTTTATGAGCCGGGGCTGATTGTATCGGAAGCGGCGGCGCGGATCCGACAGACCGGCGAGCCGCCCTGCCCCTGCTACGCGCCGCCCGATCTCTGGAGCCGCCAGAAGGATACCGGCCGCTCGATTGCCGATCTCTTTCGGGAAAACGGCGTTCCGCTCATCCGTGTGCGCGCCGCGCGCGCCGCGGGCTGGGCGCAGCTCAACGAATGGCTTGCGCCGGCGCCGCGCCGCGGCGGGCCGCCCTGCCCGCGACTGCGCATTTTTGAGAGCTGCCGCAACCTGATCCGCTGCCTGCCCGCGCTGCAATGGGATCCGCAGCACCCGGGCGACTGCTGCACCGAACCCCACGAGCTCACCCATGCGCCGGACGCACTGCGCTATTTTCTTGCGGGCTACCCCGGCGTGGCCCGCAAGCACAGAAATGATCCCCCCAATTCTCTGGGGGGCTACAGAAAGGAACTGATCATATGACGTTTACAACTTTAATCCTCCCGCTGCTCTTTATGATTCCGGCGGTGGCGGCCTACCGGCTGGGGCTGGC
>QAKW01000074.1 GCA_003343605.1 Clostridiales bacterium | reverse complement strand
ACCGGCCACCCCCTCGTTCATTTTGAAGGATGGAAACGCGCCCGGCTGGAGCAACTCATCCGGCGGATGGAAGAGGAAGACAGCGGGCGGGAGAGCGGCTATGAAACCGTGCTGAAAGCACAGGTCAACATTTTGCTCACGATGATCTTTCGGGAAATGTCGGTCGGCGGGAAAACACCGGCACAATTTCAGATGACGCCGGAATTTTTGCAGTATATCCGGGCACATTGCGCGGAAAAACTGACGCTGGAGGGGCTTGCCCGCCAGTGTTTTTACAATCCCTCGTATTTCAGCCGCCTTTTTAAAGAACATTTTGGGCTGACGCTTACAGAATTTATTAACCGCAGCCGGCTGGAACGGGCATGCCGCTTACTGGAGACCACACGGCTTTCAGCAGAAGAAATTGCCGTGCAGGCGGGCTTTGGCAATCGAACGGTTTTTTACCGGCTGTTTCGGGAGAAAACCGGCCTTACACCGCAGCAATACCGTAAAGTAAAAAATACGGACAAAGAGACGTAAAGCCGGGATATTGCCGCCGTTCCTTTCCCTGTGTTAAAATGCGCTTAGGCTGATAGCGTAAAACACTTTAAGGAAAGGGAATGGTGATTACGATGACGCAATTAAACAAGGAGATCCTGCGGGATAAAATCCACGCCTGCTGGATTGGGAAAAACATTGGCGGAACAATGGGGGCGCCCTATGAGGGAAAGCGGGAACTGCTGGATATCAGCGGCTACGCTTCCGAAAAGGGAGAACCGCTGCCCAATGACGATCTGGATCTACAACTGATCTGGCTCTGCGCGCTGGAGGAGGTGGGGCCCTACTCCCTCTCCGCCCGGGATCTTGGAGAATACTGGGTCAATTACATACCGCCCCATTGGAACGAATACGGGATCGGCAAGGCCAATTTAAAAGGCGGGCTGCTACCGCCGCTTTCCGGCGAATACCAGAATGAAAAATGGCGCAATTCCAACGGCGCGTGGATTCGATCGGAAATATGGGCGTGTGTTGCACCGGGTTATCCTGAAATTGCGCGGCGGTATGCCTTTATGGACGCCTGTGTGGATCATGGCATGGGTGAGGGCACGTATGCTGAGCAGTTTACAGTAACGCTTGAGAGTCTTGCCTTTTTTGCAAAGGATATCCGCTCAATTATTGAGCAGGCTCTGGCTGCCATTCCAGAAGACTGCCGGGTGGCGCGGAGTGTTAAGCTGGTTTTGGAAGGGTTTGATCGGGGCGACGACTGGAAATCAGTGCGGAACGCGCTGGTGGAAGACAGCAGTGATCTGGGCTGGTTTCAGGCCCCGGCCAATCTCGGTTTTGTTACACTGGGGCTGCTTTATGGC
Organism: Clostridiales bacterium; assembly: GCA_003343605.1. Lineage (GTDB taxonomy): Bacteria > Bacillota > Clostridia > Oscillospirales > QAKW01 > QAKW01. Next base: position 14,368 of record QAKW01000074.1, on the reverse strand, counting down.
GGCGGAGATTTCAAAAAATCGATGATCCTTGCGATCGATTGCGGCGATGATACCGATTGTACCGGCGCGACGGTTGGTGCTTTTCTCGGCATTTTATATGGAACGCAGGGCATTCCACAGGATTGGGCCGCCTATATCGGCGATGGGATTAAGACCTGTGCGGTAGATTCTTCTTACTGGCGTGTCAGAGCACTGAAAAGCTGCACGATTCTGACTGAGCGGGTGTTGGAAATGATCCCGGTTGTGATGAAAGCCCATGATATAGCAGTTGAATATACAGCCGGGGACTGCAGCCTTGCGCCGCAGCACTTTATAAAATATCAAGAATATAAAAAATACCAGCAGGCGCATCTTTTGGAGCGGTCTCGTTATTCTTATGATGCCTGGGAATCGCCGGTGATGAGTGTTCGGGTGGAATTGAACCGGGAACCGGTTCTTTGCGTGGGCGAAGAGTTGCAGGCGGAGCTTGTATTTATCAATAAAATGCCGGATCCGCATCATGTAAACATCCGGCTCCATTTGCCTGAGGGAGTGACAGCAGATGCGTTTTCCGGGCGGATTTATCTGGATCATCAACACCCGGCCGGCGACCGCGCGCGTATTGTCCTGCGGGCAGAAAAGCCGCTCCCGCCGGTTTGCCGCGTGATTGTTGAAGCGGAAATCCCGGGACGCCCTACCTGTGCACTGTTTCCAATTACTCTTTTTGGATAAACAAAACCATCAGCCTGCGGGTTCCGCAGGCTGATGGTTTCTTTTAATGAATGTAAAAAGCCGGGCAATGGAAAATTGCCCGGCTTTCTGAAGGATGCCAGTTACAGATTTATAAAAAAGACAGGTGAAAGTGAGCTCTTAATAATCTTTTGTCAGCCGCCGGATGTTGCTGATCATCAGCTTAAGATCTTCACTGTTGAGCTTTTGGAGTTCCTCCAGTGCCGTTTTGATCAGGGCCGGATACTCTACGCCATCATCAAAAAATTGATTCGGCGTAACATCCAGATAATCACAAATTGCCAGGAATTCCACCAAAGGGGGAAGCGCCTTCCCGGAGGAGATATTATAAACATAGCTGCGGCTATGGCCAAGATCGTAGCTCATACGGTATTCCGATACGCCTTTTTGAATGCGAAGCTGCGTAATCCGCTCCCGAATAAATTGTGTATCCATGGAATTAATCACCTCATCATATATTGTAATCAATAATAAGTGGAGATTATTCAAAGAAAATACGCTTTTATGTTGATTTCACGATATAAATTATGTTATAATATAAAAAACATCCTGATTACATCAAAATTAAACCCAATTGGGTTTTTTAAGAATCAATTATATTTAACTCCTGCCTGTTTCACATTGCACTCACAAACAAACCTATACGGGAAGAGAAATGAAAAGAGCCGCGTGAAACGGCCGGGCTGATTTTGCAGATTTTAACCGATATTTCCGCGGGGACATCTGCACTTCTCAAAGTCAATCTTCTTTATTTTTTAACAATTATTTCCATATTATATGAGAACTATTGCCAGCATCTGTGTGATGTGCTATGATGTTGGTAAACGGCATTAATAAAATAGATTACATGCGCAACGTACGGAGAGACTATAATTCTACTGCCGCAGGGAGAAAATATTTTTCGGCACAATCCCGGCGGCAGAAGATTCAATATATATAGATTGCATCATGAAGGGGGAGGAAGAAAAGAAAATCTGCCTGAAGAAGGGCAAAAAGAGAGGAGAAAAAAGAAGATGAGTGAGAAGGATTTTACAATTTTGGTGGCAGATGCCGATCGCAAGATTAGGCAGATGCTGTCCCTTTATTTGAAGGGACATGGGTATAACATTCTGGAGGCTGAAGATGGAGAGCAGGCTCTGGATGTTTATTATGCAAACAGCAGTAAGATCGATTTGATTCTGCTGGATGTGATGCTATCGAAGATCGATGGCTTTGAGGTTCTTAAGGAACTTAGAGATACATCCCTGATTCCGGTGATCATGATCACGGGCAAGGATCAGGAATACGATCAGGCGAAGGGCTTCAAATGCGGGGCAGACGATTATATCAGCAAGCCGTTTTCCCCGACTGTTTTGCTGGCGCGGATTGATTCCGTTTTGCGGCGCTGCTCGGTAAAGAACCAGAACAGTATTTTGAAGGCCGGGCCGGTTGAGCTGTATCTGAAAAGCAAGTATATGAAATTAAACGGGAATATTGTGGTACTGACACAGAAAGAATTCGATCTGCTGACATATCTGATGACCAACCCGCGGGAAGTGCTTACCCGTAATCAGATACTGAACGCGATCTGGAATTATGATTATGAGGGAGATCCCAGAACGGTGGATACGCATATTAAACAGCTGCGTTCCAAGCTGAAGGAGTGCGGCAAATTCATCCGCACCGTTCACGGTCTTGGTTATATGTTTGATTACGAAGGTGAATAAAAACTGGTTTTAGACCTACTTTATGCGCAAGGCCGCGGCTGTAAAAAGCCGTTGCGCCTTTGCGGCAGGCTTCCAGCCCGGAATTATGGAGGGGTGCAATCGATAAAAAGCGCGGTGGATTTTTTCCGCCGCGCTTTTTATCGAAGCGTTAGAGGATACAATAAGTCTAATCAAAAACCACCAAAATACAGTGGGAAATGATAGAAATTTTCGTAATGTTTTTGGCGGCTAACCAGTTGATCGGAGAGGATAAAACTGATATAATGTTAGGGCACTAACAAAATGGGAGGAATTCCATGGAAAAGCTGGTAGGCTTTCAAATCCGAACGCTTGCAAATCTGATCCGCCGCAGGATGGATCAGTCGTTATCGGATGAATTTGGCAATACCCGCGGCGTTTGCGGCTGGGCGCTGGGGTATCTTTACCGGCACCAGGGGGAGGCTGTATTCCAGCGGGATTTTGAGAATGCGTTTCAAATCCGCCGGTCCACCGCCACCAGCATCCTTCAATCTCTGGAAAAGAAGGAACTGATCCGCCGGGAACCAGTTGCAGAGGATGGGCGGCTCAAGCAGTTGGTGCTGACTGAAAAAGGCGTCCGCCTGAATGAGGAAATGGACCGCCTGATCCAGGCGACAGAAGAGCGGCTGTGCAAAGAGATTTCTCAGGAAGATCTGACATTCTTTCTGCGTCTGGCGGATCAAATGAAAAACAATTTAGAGGAGGGTTCTTCATGATCAAATGGCTTGCCGGTTGTATTCGGGAATACAGGCTGTCATCCATATTAACGCCTGCATTTGTAATGCTGGAAGTGATTGTGGAATGTATTATTCCGTTTTATACGGCGGAACTTGTGAATCAAATAAAAGCCGGATGCGGGCTGAACACCATTGTCAGATTTGGATTGATTCTTCTGGTGATGGCGTTTTTTTCTTTGGCATTCGGCGCGCTTTCCGGCTATTTTTGTGCAACCGCATCCTGCGGCTTTGCTAAAAATTTAAGGAAAGATCTGTTTTATAATGTAGAGCGCTTTTCTTTTAAAAACATCGATAAGTTTTCCACCTCCAGCCTGGTCACCCGGCTGACAACTGATGTTACCAACGTGCAGATGGCCTATATGATGATTATCCGAATTGCGGTGCGCTGCCCGTTTATGCTTTTGTTTTCACTGGTGATGGCGTTTTATATGGGCGGCAGAATGGCAATGGTTTTTGTTTTTGTTGTTCCGGTGCTGGGTTTGGGATTGTTTTTGATTATTCGAAAGGCCATGCCGCTTTTTAAACGGGTCTTCCGGAAATACGATAATCTGAATGAATCCGTGCAGGAAAACATTGAGGGAATGCGGGTAGTAAAGGCTTATGTTCGGGAAGATTTTGAAACCCGGAAATTTGCCGCGGCATCGGAAGATGTTTGCAATGATTTTACCCGTGCCGAAAAAATTCTGGCACTGAATACGCCGCTGATGCAGTTTTCCATGTATACGGTGATGCTGGTGGTGATCTTTTTCGGCGCGCAGTACATCATCAATACTGCAGGGCTGCGGTTTGACGTAGGGCAGTTTGCGGCGCTGATGACCTATGGAATTCAGATTCTGGTCAGTCTGATGATGGTTTCGATGATCCTGGTGATGATTACCATGTCGAATGAATCGGCACGGCGTATTGTGGAGGTTCTGGAAGAGAAAAGCACGATTACGAATCCTGAGAACCCGGTCATGGCCGTGCCGGACGGCCGCCTGGATTTTAATCACGTAAGCTTTAAATATGCAAGCCGTGCGGAACGAAACGCGCTTGCCGATATCGATCTTCATATTCAGGCAGGCCAAACAGTAGGGATTATCGGCGGAACCGGCAGCAGCAAAACAACGCTGATCCAGCTGATTTCCCGACTGTATGATGTTACGGAAGGTGTGGTGAAAGTCGGTGGAATCGATGTGCGGGAATATGATGTTGAAACCCTGCGCAATGCGGTTGCGGTTGTTTTGCAGAAAAATGTGCTGTTTTCCGGAACCATTAAGGAAAATCTGCGCTGGGGCGATTTGAACGCGACGGATGAGGAACTGGCGCACGCCTGCAAGCTGGCCTGCGCGGATGAATTTATTACTGCATTGCCAGACGGCTACGATACCTATATCGAGCAGGGCGGAACCAATGTATCCGGCGGGCAGAAACAGCGGCTTTGCATTGCCCGGGCGCTGCTGAAAAAGCCGAAGGTACTGATTTTGGATGATTCCACCAGCGCGGTGGATACCAAAACCGATGCAATGATCCGCAAGGCGTTGCGTGAGGAAATTCCGGGAACCACAAAAATAATCATTGCACAGCGGATTGCATCGGTGGAAGATGCAGATCTGATTATTGTGCTCAACGGCGGCCGGATCGATGATATGGGCACCCATCAGCAGCTGCTGGAACGCAATGAGATTTATCGGGAGGTTTATTTCTCTCAGAATAAGGCAGGTGATACCGATGGCCAAACAGAATAAAAAGCCACAGGGCCCCGGTTTTAAGGCGAAAAAGGGCACAATGCCGCGGCTGATCCGGTTGCTGTTTACCGATTATCCCCTTCTGCTGACAGTGGTGCTGATCTGCTTAGTTGTTACCGCTGTGGCCGGGGCGATTCCCTCTGCCTTCATGGGAAAAATTATTCTGTATATCGAAGAGGGGCTGAAAAGTGGGCTGGATACGGTTTATGCCGGAATCGCCGCAACTGCGGCCGCACTGTTGGCAATCTTTCTGGTATCTCTGCTCTGCTCATTTCTCTACACCCGCCTGATGGCCATTGTTACACAGGGATTTCTCAATAAAATGCGCCAGCGGATGTTCCGCGGCATGCAGCGGTTGCCGATTCGGTATTTCGATACGCATACGCATGGCGATATTATGAGTTATTATACCAATGATATCGATACAATCCGCCAGCTGGTATCGCAGAGCCTGCCCAATCTGATTACCGCCGGACTGACGATTCTGGTGGTTGTGGGCATTATGCTTTATTACAGCGTTTGGCTGACGCTGGTGGTTTTTCTCGGCGTTGTTTTGATGATTCTTGCAACTACCTATATCGGGGGCAACAGCGCAAAACATTTTGTGAGCCAGCAGCGATCAGTGGGCAAAATGGAAGGCTATATCGAGGAAATTATGAATGGCCAGAAAGTGGTGCAGGTCTTCTGTCATGAGGAAGAGAGCAAAAAAGATTTCGACCGTTTAAACGAGCAACTGTTCCGCGATGCGGAAAATGCCAATAAATATGCCAATATTCTGATGCCGGTGCTGGGAAATATCGGCAACATCCTTTATGTTGCGGTGGCGATTACCGGCGGCGCGTTGATGGCGCTGGGTACGCCAAACCTTTCTTTTTCCGGGCTTGCGCTCTCTATTGCAACAGTGGTGCCGTTTATTAATATGACGCGGCAGTTTACGCAGAGCATTTCGCAGGTTTCCCAGCAGGTTAATGCAATTGTGATGGCGCTGGCGGGTGCAGACCGGGTATTTTCCCTGATGGATGAGCAGCCCGAGCAGGACGACGGATATGTAACGCTGGTAAATTGCAGAGAAGAAAACGGCGTTATAACAGAATGCGCTGAACGCACCGGAAAGTGGGCCTGGAAGCATCCTCATACAGACGGCAGCGTGACTTATACGCTTCTGGCGGGCGATGTGCGCCTGAATGAGGTAGACTTTGGCTATACAGAAAATAAGATTGTTTTACACGATGTTTCCATTTATGCCGAGCCGGGGCAGAAGGTTGCGTTTGTAGGGGCTACCGGCGCGGGGAAAACCACCATTACCAACCTGATTAATCGCTTTTATGACATTGCAGACGGCAAAATCCGCTACGACGGCATTAATATCAATAAAATCCGTAAAGCAGATCTGAGACGCTCACTGGGCATTGTTTTGCAGGATACCAATCTGTTTACCGGAACCGTGATGGAAAATATCCGCTACGGAAAACTGGATGCAAGCGATGAGGAATGTATTGCCGCGGCCCGGCTTGCCAACGCGGATGATTTTATCCGGCGGCTGCCGGAAGGATATCAGACCAAGCTTTCCGGCAACGGGGCCAATCTTTCACAGGGGCAGCGCCAGCTGCTTTCCATCGCCCGGGCTGCGGTGGCTGATCCGCCAGTCATGATCCTCGATGAAGCCACCTCTTCTATCGACACGCGAACCGAAGCACTGGTTCAGCGCGGGATGGACGGCCTGATGAAAGGACGAACGGTATTTGTGATCGCGCATCGCCTTTCAACAGTGCAGAATGCGGATGTGATTATGGTTTTGGAGCATGGCCGCATTATCGAACGCGGAAGCCATGAAAAACTGATTGCGGAAAAAGGAAAATACTATCAGCTGTATACCGGCGCGTTTGAGCTTGAATAAAATACACCCGGAAGCAGATTCTGCATCCGGGTGTATTTCTATAAATGGGCTTGACCTTTTAGGATTTTTTGGTTAAACTATAAGTTGGTATTTTATATGGTGGAGGAATATCATGCTTGAATTGAAAAATATTTCCTATTTAGCGGAAGCGGAATCCGGGAAAAAGGAAATACTCAAAGATATTAATCTGAAAATAAACGAACGTTTTGTTGCCATTACCGGGCCAAACGGCGGAGGAAAATCAACGCTTGCCAAAATTATCGCCGGAATTTACCAGCCGGCAGCCGGGCAGATTCTGCTCGATGGCGAGGATATTACCGGGCTGTCGATTACCGAGCGGGCACAGCATGGAATCAGCTTTGCCTTTCAGCAGCCGGTGCGATTCAAGGGGATCACGGTGCGGGATCTGATCACGCTGGCGGCCGGCCGGAAGATCAATATGAGTGAAGCCTGCGCTTATTTATCGGAAGTCGGGCTCTGTGCGCGGGATTATATCAATCGCGAGGTCAACGCCAGTTTATCCGGCGGAGAACTGAAGCGAATTGAGATTGCCACGGTGCTGGCCCGTCAGACCAAAATTTCGGTTTTCGATGAGCCGGAGGCCGGCATTGATCTGTGGAGTTTTCATAATCTGATTGCCGTATTTGAAAAAATGTATGAGCGGATCAACGGAACAATTTTGATTATCTCTCATCAGGAGCGGATTTTGGATATTGCGGATAAAATTATAGTGATTGCAGACGGCACCGTTCAAGCGGCAGGAGATAAGGAGGCCATCCTGCCGGGCCTGCTGCAGGAGGGCGGACCCTGCCGGGTTCTGGCAGACAAGCTTTGAGAAAGGAGTTTTCCATGAACCGTATTGAAGAAAATCTGCTTGCGCAGGTAGCGCAGCTGCACAGTGTTCCGGCCGGAGCCTATAATATCCGGGCCAACGGTACGCTTGCAGGCCGTAATACAACGGAGCATATTGATATTATAACCAAAAAAGATCAGGATGGAATCGATATTGTGATTGCACCCTTTACCAAAAATGAAAGCGTTCATATTCCGGTGATTCTGAGCGAAAGCGGTCTTCAGGATATGGTTTACAATGATTTTTTCATCGGTGAGGGTGCGGATGTAATTATTATTGCCGGATGCGGCATTCACAACGGCGGAGATCAGGAATCCCGCCACGATGGGATTCATACCTTCCATGTGGGCAGGAATGCAAAGATCCGGTATGTGGAACGCCACTATGGTGAGGGCGATGGGAATGGGCGCAATGTGATGAATCCGACCACCGTTGTTGAAATCGAAGAAGGCGGCTATATGGAGATGGAGACAGTGCAGATCGAAGGCGTGGATTCCACCAGCCGGGTCACCCGCGCCACCCTGGGAGAGGGCGCAACGCTGATTATCCATGAAAAGATTATGACGCATGGCATGCAGGTGGCCGAAACGGATTTTACCGTGGAAATGAATGGCGCCGGAAGCCATGCCAACCTGATTTCCCGCTCGGTTGCAAAAGGAAAATCACGCCAGGTGTTCCGCTCTGATATCCGCGGAAATAACCGTTGTACCGGCCATTCGGAGTGTGACGCGATCATTATGGATGATGCAACGGTGAGCGCTATTCCGGAAATTACCGCGGGTCATCTGGAGGCAAGCCTGATTCATGAGGCGGCAATTGGCAAGATTGCCGGCGAACAGCTGATCAAGCTGATGACGCTGGGGCTTTCAGAAAAAGAGGCCGAGGAACAGATTGTAAACGGGTTTCTGAAATGATTGATACGAGCCTTTGTTATCTGGAAAAAAACGGCTGTTACCTGATGCTGCACCGGATCAAAAAAGAAAAAGACGTCAACCGCGATAAGTGGATCGGCGTGGGCGGTAAGTTTTTACCCGGCGAAACGCCGGAGGAATGTGCCCGGCGGGAAACACTGGAAGAAACCGGGCTGCTGCTGGAAGCGCCGGAATACCGCGGAGTTGTGGATTTTCATTGTAAGGGCTGGCCAAGCGAGCGTATGCATCTTTTTTGGGCAGACCGGTTTTCCGGCAAGCTGCGTGATTGTGAAGAGGGCATTTTAGAATGGGTGCCGGTTGCAGCGGTTGCCGCTCTGCCGCAATGGGAAGGCGACAAGATTTTTCTGAAGCTGCTCGAAGAGCGTGCACCGTTTTTTTCCCTTATTCTTACTTATGAGGGAGACCGGCTGCTCTCTGCCGTTTTAAACGGCGAGAAGATTCGGTGAGAGCATAACGCAATCGTGTATGATATTTAGATTGTTAGGGAGGAATCGATGATGAAACAGCCGATATACACAGGATCCTGGGGGAAATGCCATATTCAGGGCATCACGGTTGATTTGAAGAAAGGATTTATTTACTATTCTTTTACCACCAAGCTGATTAAGGCAACGCTGAGCGGCGAGATTGTTGGCAGCGTTGATGGCCTGATGGGCCATCTGGGCTGTATTGATTTTAACGAAGAAGACGGCCGGGTCTACGGCTCGCTGGAGTATAAAAACGATTCCATCGGCAAGGGGATCCTCAGGGCGCTGGGCAGCGGCGAACAGTTGGAAGATGCATTTTATATTGCGATATTCGATGTTGATAAAATCGACCGCATGGATATGGATGCGGAGCAGGATGGCATTATGACCAGCGTTTACTTAAAGGAAGTTGCACTGGATTACAACGGATTTGGCCAAAACCGTGCGGGGGAGAGGGTTCCGCACCGGTATGGATGCAGCGGGATCGACGGAACTGCTTTTGGCCCGATGTTTGGCGCGCCGGACGATGCCAAACAGTATCTTTTTGTTGCTTATGGAATTTATAGCGATCTTACCAGAGAAGATAATGATCACCAGATCCTGCTCTGCTATGATACCAAAGACTGGAGCCGGTATGAGCGTCCGCTGAGCCAGCGGTCTATGCATCAAAATGGCCCGGCAGCGCCGGACGGTAAGTTTTTTATTTACACCGGCAATACCACCTATGGTGTTCAGAATCTGGAATACGATGCATCCGTGCACGCTTATTGGATGGCTGTTTACCCCGGAAAAAAACCAACGTTTCCCAATTACAAACTCTTTGCGGCCGATGCTTCTGCTGCACCGCGCAAAGCAAAGCTTCGGGGCCTGGCGGAAGAAGGAATGCTGCTTGAATTAAAGCATGCAGGCAACCTGGATGAAAAAAGCGGAATCTATGGCTGGCAGTTTTCACATGGCGATACCGGGCTTTTTGCGGCAGGCGACGGTACTTATTATATCTCGGAGCACCATTGCTCGGAAGCGGGACAATGCAGTTTTATTTATCAGTATGTATGGAATGAGAAAACGCCTTTTATTTTGAAGGATTGAGAGGGGCCTTTATGCGAAGAGAGGAACGGGAGATCCGGGATCCGGAAAAAATAGAGGCTATTCTCCGGGCATGCCGTGTTTGCCGCCTGGCTTTTACGGATCCGCAGGGCCTCTATCTGCTGCCGATGAATTTTGGCTATGCGCTGGAAGAAGGGCAGCTTACCCTCTATTTCCACAGTGCGCAGCAGGGGCGAAAAGCGCGCCTGCTGCAGGCAAGATCCGTATCCTGTGCGTTTGAGATGGATCTTGAGCAGGGCATTACCGGCACGGGTGATTTACCCTGCGTTTACGGCTGCCGCTATCAAAGCATTGTTGGAACAGGGGTGGCAGAGGTCATTCGGGAGCCTCTGCCGAAAAAAGAAGCGCTTGCCCGGCTGATGCTGCAGCAGACCGGCAGGGCGTTTCAGTTTAGTGATGCAATGCTGAACGGCGTGTTGGTATTTCAGGTTGTTGCGGAACAGTTCTCTGCAAAAGGAACGGAATAAAAGAAGAGGGAGAATTTATTCTCCCTCTTTTGTATGATCTATACAGCAAAATATGATAAAGGGCGCGGGCGGAATACTAAAAAGTATTCCGCCCGCGCCCTTTATTTTATTCATTTAACAGCGTTTGAATCAGCGCTGCAACACCGGGAACAACGAATCCGGTTTGCCGCTGGGTTTCCGCATCACCGCTGCTGATTGCCGCGCCATGAAATCGCATCAGCATCGGCAGATCGTTGCGGTTATCACCGATTGTAAAGCAGTAGGCTTCCGGAATCTGAAAATGATCTGCCATGAAGGCAACGCCAATTCCTTTATCCACACCGCCCACGGTACAGTCAATATAAACACTGTTTTGATGGGCGGTGATCCCGGCAATTTCCGCATTGACACGCGCGGTAAACCGCGTGGCGTTTTCCTGCGTTGCAAACCGGGCGTTGAATTGCAGCAGACGGGGAAGCCGAAGCAGTGCCGCGGGCGTGATGTTGCTTTGCGCGGGATCGGTAAAGGAACAGATCCGCAGATCCCCCTCCTCCCGGTTTACAACAACCGATATACAATCCAGCTCCCGTGCCATTTTATAAGCAAGACCGACCGGCTTCCGACCGAGCAGTTTCCGGTAAAGAAAGGCCCCGTTCCGGTCTAAAGCAGCGGCACCGTTGCTGGCGATAATAAAGTCTGCGGGGATCTGATATTTCCGCAGCAGCTCTGCGGCGACCAGCGGAGCTCTGCCGCTGCAAAGGCCGAAGAAATTACCGGCCGCCCGCCAGGCGGCGATTGCTTCCAGATCAGCCGGGTCTATTTTCTGATCGCGATAAAGGGTTCCATCGAAATCACTGGCTAATAACCGCATAAGCGCTCCTTATAGATCGTTGCGAATCAAATCCTCCAGACTTTCCCGCCGCACGGCAATGCGGCTTTGCCCGCCTTTCAGCATCACGATGGGCAGCCGGGGAATCCGGTTGTAATTCGAGGACATGGAATAATTATAGGCTCCGGTCGTTAAAACGGCAAGGGTATCGCCCCGCTCGATAGAGGCGGGGAGCATCACCTGCTCCTGGATGATATCGCCGCTTTCACAGCAGCGGCCCGCAACAGTGGCGCAGAATATACAGGGTTCCTTCATTTTATTGGCGGCCACTACTGTATAAGGCGCGCCGTAAAGCGCGTAGCGGGGATTATCAGTCATCCCGCCGTCTACGGATACATAGTTTTTATAGCCCGGAATTTTTTTAATGGTTCCAACCGTATAAAGCGTCAGCCCCGCATCTGCAACAATGCTGCGCCCAGGCTCCAGGCGTATTGCCGGCACGGCGATCGAAAGGCGTTCACACTGGGCGCGTATGGCCTTTGCGACCGTTGCGATATTGGCGGCGATATCGATGGTGGGATCGGATTCCAGATAGCGAACGCCGTATCCTCCGCCAAGATCAAGCTCTTCGGCCAGATAGCCGTATTGCTGATGCATATAGGCAATAAAATCCAGCATGATTCTGGAGGAGCGGAGAAATACATCGGAATCGAACACCTGGGATCCCACATGGCAGTGAAACCCCCGGAGCTCAATATGAGGCAGCTTGAGCGCGTAAGCGGTGATTGCTTCCGCCTGCCCGGTTTCAATGGCGGAGCCGAATTTGGAATCGACCTTGCCGGTAGAAATCGCTTCATAGGTATGGGGATCAATTCCCGGGGTGAGGCGCAGCAGCACCTTTTGGCGGCGGCCCATTTGCGCGGCTATCCGCTCGATGGCGGCAAGCTCCTCCTCATTGTCTGCAACAAAATATCCAACACCTTTTTCCATGGCGTAGGCGATATCTGCATCGGTTTTATTGTTGCTGTGGAAATATGCGTCTTTCATGGGGTAACCCGCTGAAAAAGCGGTGAAAATTTCCCCACAGGAAACAACGTCTATTCCCAGGCCTTCCTCTTTCATGATGGAGTAAATGGCTTTAAATGAAGCCGCTTTACTGGCGTAGAGCACGCGCGCAGCGCCGCCGAAGGCCGTTTCCATTGCCTGGCGGTAAACGCGGCAGTTCGCCCGTATACGGTCTTCATCCATCAGATAAAGAGGGGATCCGTATTCCTTTAACAGGTGCGTGACATCCTGCCCGGCAAAAAGCAGTGTGCCCGCATCGTTTACAGATAAATTTTCACAAATCATTTTGATCTTCCTTTGGCATAAATTCCCTGTAGATTGCCTGCAGCGCCGGCAGATAATCCTCTGCCGTAACGCCAACAATGATATTCAGCTCGCTGGAGCCCTGATCGATCATCCGAACATTGATCTGTTCTTTTGCCAGGGCGGAAAAGACCCGTGCGGCCACGCCGGGCGAACAGATCATTCCACGGCCTACAATCGCGATCAGGGCCAGATTATGATCAATGTGGATGGCATCGGGCCGAACAATACGTTTTAAGTCTGCCACAATGGCATCCTGCCGGCTGCTGATATCCGCCGTATTCACCACAACAGAGACCGTATCGATCCCCGAAGGGAGATGTTCAAAGCTGATTCCGCGCCGCTCCAGCGTTTCCAGAACTCTCCGGCCGTAGCCAAGCTCGGCGTTCATACGGTCTTTTTCAATATAAATAACAGAAAATCCGGTTTTTCCGGCAATCCCGGTAACCAGGCGGCTGCCGTTCCGGCCGTCGGTATGGGGCACGATCATTGTTCCCGGATCGCCCGGCCGGTTGGTATTCCGGATATTGATCGGAATGCCTGCGCGCCGAACCGGAAAAATAGCATCCTCATGCAGAACAGTCGCACCCATATAAGAGAGCTCCCGCAGTTCCCGGTAGGTGATCACATCGATCGGAGCCGGATCATCAATGCAGCGGGGATCGGCCATCAGCATTCCGGATACATCTGTCCAGTTTTCGTAGAGATCCGCCTCCACCGCTTCGGCTACAATAGATCCGGTAATGTCGGAGCCTCCGCGTGAGAAGACTTTTACGGTATGATTGGGTGCCATGCCGTAAAAGCCGGGAATGACTGCCCGGGGGGTCATTGCGAGGCGGTTTTCTAAAACGGTATTGGTGCGTGCGCTGTCGAGCCGGCCATCTGAGGTAAAGAAGATGCATTGCTCCGCATCGATAAACGGAACATTCAGATAGTTTGCCAGGATCATGGCACTAAAATATTCACCGCGGCTGGCAACATAATCAGCGGATGCACCGCTGCCGATCGCCTCCCAAACCGTATCCAGCTCAGACTCGATAGAAAGGGAGAGCCCCAAATCGGCAATAATGCCGCGGAATCGCTCTGCAATTTTATGAAAGGTTTCTTCAAAAGGATTCCGGTTTTCAGCCAGCATATGGCAGCGCAGGAGCAGATCCGTGATTTTTTCATCTTCAAAATAGCGCTTTCCCGGCGCGGATGCAACAATATACCGCCGCTCCGGTTCCGCGTTGATAATAGCGGCCACCTTGCGAAACTGCGCTGCATCCGCCAGGGAACTTCCGCCGAATTTCAGTACTTTTACCATATAACTCCCCTGATTAAAGTTCAATCATATCATTCATATTATAAAGCCCTGCCGCCTGCCCGCAGATAAACTGCGCGGCCGCAATGGCGCCTTCGGCAAAAAGGGTGCGGCTGTGCGCTTCATGCTTGAGTGTAATCGTTTCGGAATCGGTGGCGATTAAAACTTCATGACTCCCCACGATATTCCCCATCCGAATGGCATGGATTCCAATTTCCTCCGGGCTACGCTTGCCCTGACCGTTGCGGC
>QAKW01000070.1 GCA_003343605.1 Clostridiales bacterium | reverse complement strand
AAAGAAAACAAAATCACCCACCAAGAACAAAAGATCGCCCTATAAACAAACCGTCTCTTCCAGCGAAAAACTATAAATTTCCCGGCGAATTACCTCCAAACCCTTTACCCGCCGGAGGGCCTGCTCATAAAGATCCATCTGAATCCGGTAGCGGTCGATCAGCTCCTGCGCATGTTGCACCCGATCGGTTTTATAATCAAGAATAACCGCTTTTCGGCCCTTTACCGCATAGCAATCCAGAACACCCTGAATCAGAATTTCTCCCTGTGCTTCGGGCCCAAACAGCGCGTCGGCCGGAATGGGGAAGATAAAGCGTTCCTCCTTATTGTAATAATCAGCCTCAAGCAGATTTAAAAAGCTTTTGCTTTGGGTAAACGCCCGAATTTTATTCAGCGGAATCAGACGGCGCTGCTTTTCTAAAATAAAACCTTCCGCCACCAGCCGGGAAAGCTCCCCGGCCGGATCCTCCCGCAGCTTTAAAAAATCACCGAATTGCAGCGCCTGATGCAGGGCGTTGCCAATCTCATTGCCCCGCGGGGCAAAATTACTGGCAAACCGGGGCCGCTCCGGGCGCAGCTGCTCTTCCAGCAGCGGCTGCGCCTCCGCATCGGCTTCCCGGATTCCTTTGAGTTCGGAAACAGAGAGCTTTGCCGGCAAGCGCACCGCTGCAAGATGCGGGTAATCCCAATCCAGCCGTTTGTGGAAAGCGGTGCAATTGAAACGCGGCGGCTCTTCTTCCGCCTGCGCATCCGGCCGCTGCTCCATGCGGCCTTCAGCCCGCAAAAACGCCGCATGGAGCGGAATCCGCCCCGTGCCGGCAGAAAATCGAAAGGTACTGCGCAGCGCCTCTCCCTCCTGGGATGCGGCGCAAAGAGAAAACAGCCAGCGTGCATAGCTCGCATCCTTTCGCTTGAGCATCCAGAGCGGAAAGGGCTTATTCAAAAACGTGCCTTCCAGCACCCATTTTTCCATTGTCTGCTTTTCTACGGTTGAAACAAGAATAACCCGGCTTTTCGCCCGCGTAAGCGCCACATAAAGCACCCGTTCTTCTTCGCTGATATTATCGGTAACCATCTGATTGGCCAACACGGTCTGCATCAGAGAGCGGCAGCGGAAAAACAGTTCCGGATCCTGATGTTCGGTTGCCGCGCCATAGCGCGGATGAAGCAGAATCCGGGCACTGCTGTCGCGCAGGTTCAGTTTTTTCTGCCCGTCTCCCAAAATACAGATGGGGAATTCCAGACCCTTCGATTTATGAATCGACATGATCTGAACACTGTTTTCTGCCGCTTCCAGCCGGGCCCCGCTCTGCATGCCGGCCTGGCTCAGCCGGATGTGCTGAACAAAGGCATACAGACCCCGATAGCCCTCTTTTTCAAACAGACGTGCTTCTTCGGCCAGCAGCTCCAGATTGGCGCTCTTCTCCGCACCGCCCGCCCGCGCGGCATATACCGCGAAAATTCCGCTTTCCTCGTAAATCCGGTACAGCAGATCATAAACGTAAAGAATGCCCGCCATCTGCCGGAACCGTTCGATGATTTCACAGGCCCGCCGGGCTTTCTCATCCCGCGCTGCCGCGGCTTTCAGATTCTCATATAAGGGCCTGTCCTTTTCCCGCATGGATGCAAGCTCGCCAACGCTGAACCGGAAATAATCCCCATAAAGGAGCGAAACCAGCGCCACATCATCATATGGGTTATTAAGAACCAGCAGGTAGGCTAAAATGCTCTGCACCTCTTCCAGATCATAAAACCGCGCGCCTTCATTATAGTTGGAAACCGGAACGCCGGCCCGCAAAAGTTCCCGCTCAAAAATACCGGCAGTTCCGGAAACGGTGCGCAGCAGGATGGCAAAATCCTGGAAGGCAACCGGCCGGCTGCCGCCGCCCGGCAGCCGGAGCGGCTGCCGCTCGCGCACCATGCGCCTGATCAGCTGCGCAATATAACGTGCATTCTGCACGGTTACTTCCATTTTGCGGCCGGTATCCGGATCCTGCTGCGGTTCCATCCAGTGCAGTTCCGCACAGCATTCATCCTGCTCATCGAAGGTTCTGCCGGGCGCAAGGCGTTCTCCCGCCTCATAGGCAACGCCGCCCAGCTCCCGGCTCATTATATTTTCAAATACGCTGTTTACAAAACGGAGCACTCCCGGGTGAGACCGAAAATTCATATTGAGCTCCAAAACCGTGGGCGCCCCCAATTTTCGCTCCGTAAAGGGGACCGCATTTCTTCGTTTCTGGCTGAAAATTTCCGGCTCCGCGCCTCGAAAACGATAAATGCTCTGCTTCATATCTCCCACCATAAATAGGTTTTTCCCCTCCTGGGAAAGCGCGCGGAAAATCAGATCCTGCGCCCGGTTGGTATCCTGAAATTCATCGATGATGATTTCATCGTAATCCTGCCGGAGCTGTTTTGCAAGCGGCGTTGGCGTCAGCATATCCTGCCCGGGATCATAGGCGGCTACCAGAAGGCGCACCGCCATCTGCTCCATATCCTGATAAGAAATCAACCCCTGCCGCCGCCGCTCCTCAGAAAGCCGTTTGAGCAGCCGCATGCAAATGGAAAAGTAAGCTTCCAGCAGCGTTTCCTGCTGCCGGAGGCGGCGCAGTTCCTCCCGCTCCGGCTGTTCCAACTGCTCCTTTAATTCCAAAAATGATTTTTTAAAGCGTTCACGCATCTGGCGGAAGCGATTCTGTGCCTCGGAATCCCCGTTTTTCTCTGTAAGGCTGTTCCACCGCAAAGGCTCGAACCGAACGGTGCCCAAATACGCACGAAAGCGGTTATAGTCCCGCTTTTCCAATAGGGCCGGCAATGCGTCAAACTGCTGCTGTTCTGCCTCAATAAAGGCCATAAAAGCAGGAAATTCCCGCAAATAGGGATGCATCCCCGCATGGTGCACAAGAAAGGCGTATTCCGCTCTCAGCTCCGCGACGCGCTGGCTGAGATACTGATAAAGCCCATCCTCTGCAAAACAGGCAAAGAGCCCCTGTCCTGTTTGCCGGTATGGCGCGCATGCGCGCCGGATGTAGTCTTCCGGCAGCGGCTGATTTTCCAGAAAACGCAGCCCGCCGATTAAAAGATCCCGCAATTCCACATCGCTGCGCCCGGCACCGAAACAACGCAGAAAAAGCTGCGTCTGCTCTTCTTTTTCGCCATAAAGCTGCTCCATCAGCCGTTCCGCTTCTTCTTCCGCCATTGCCTGTTCCGCCGCATCATCGATCAGGCGGCAGCGCGGATCCAGATCCAGCTGCTGAAAATAGCGGGTAATTAGATTTAGGCAAATACTGTGAATGGTGCCGATTTCAGCGCTGTCGATCAGTGCACTCTGCCGCAGCAGATGCGCGCTTCCGCCATTCCGGCGCTGATATTCTTCCGCCGCGGTTTTAATTTTCAGCCGCAGCTCGTCTGCCGCCGCCCGGGTATAGGTCATAATGATCAGGCGCTGGATCTCCCCTTTTTCTTCAATCAAATACCGAAGCACCCGCTCCACCAGAACCGCCGTTTTGCCACTGCCCGCAGCTGCGGAAATCAGCAGTGCGTCCCCCCGGCTTTCAATGGCGTTTTCCTGCTGCGCGGTAAAGGCAATTCCGCTCATTGCTTTTTCTCCTCTCTCCAGCCGAAAGGCTCTTCCCTATAGAGCCGTTTTTCATCCTGTTCCTGATCATAATGGCAAACAGCCGCATACCGGCAAAACCGGCAGGCGTCGTGATCCCGGCCTTTCAACGGGCGCACCGCCGCTTCGCCGGAAAAAATTCCCTCAGCGGTTTCGCAAACAACCGTTTCCATATAGCCGATCATTTCGTTCAGCAGCGGCGGCTCATAGGCCTTTACTTCTTTTTTCAGTGCGCCGTCTTTGGTATAGGCAAGTTTAAAATAGTTGCCTCCCCTGTTCGCATCCAGGCCGGCCAGGGCCGTTTCATCCTGTGTGAAGGCCCCCCCGCGCCGGTAAAAGGATCGAATCTTTTCAGGGAGCTGTTCCGGCGTAACCGGTTCGCTGAAAGACGGCAGATGCGCCTCCATATAGCACCCCGCCGCCGGAACCGGCTGTTTCCAGCGCCCGCTCTTCACCAGGGCATAGAGATACAGCGGCAGCTGCACGCCGTCCCGATTGGTGATTCCTCTCAAATCAAAGCTTTGTGCACCGGTTTTATAGTCGGTTACTTTCAGGTAGCTCTTTCCACCGGTCTCCAAAACGTCTACCCGGTCGATCGATCCAATCAGCTCAACCTGCCGGCCTTTGCTGAGCGGAAGGCTGACGCCCGCCAGCGATACCTCCTCACCGACCGGGCGGTACTGCCCTTCCCTGAGCTCCCCGATTACATTTTCACCCACCAGGCAAAACAGCCGGGTCATCCTTTCAAACAGCGCGGAAAACCGGTTGGACAAATTAAAATCGCGCAGTTGATCCTCCAGATATTGGCGAGCCAGCGTTGATCCAAACTGTTGAATTTTTTCTGATGTATACAGATTGTAATCAAAATTATCTGCCCGAACCGCTTTGATCAGCTGCTCCATCCCATAATGGATAAAGGTTCCGATATTCGCCGCATCAAAGGTAACCGGCTCCAGGGGGCGGATTTTTAAGGTTTTTTCCAGAAAATAATGAAACGGACAATTCTGATACAGGCTGATCTGGCTGTAGCTGAGCTTCAAGCGATTGCCGAACACCCGTTTTACAACCTCCTCCGGCAGCCGTTCATCTGGTTTCTGCCGCGGCAGCGGCCGTTCGCCAAGCGCGTCTAAAACCGGCTTCTGAAAAGAGGGCACCCAAGTAATCAGCTCTCTGGCGCCGCTGCGTGTTACCGCAAAATCATAAACATCCATTTTTTCGCGGGTGCGCGGCCGCAGCCCGGTCAGACGGCGCAGCCGGTCCACATAAACGGAAGGGGTCTGTGCCGTGCCGTCCATCTGAAATGCGCTGTAGGCAAAGGCTATCTCTTCCCGGGCGGAAAAAAGCGCCGCATAAAAACGATATTGCCCCTGCAGGGTGTTTTGCTGCAGCGTTGCATTACAGGAAAGATCATTGGCCGAAAAAAAGCGCCGTTCCCGATCTCCGATCAGCCCCTGATCGGCAACCGGCATCGGCAAAATGCCCTGATTGGCTCCCACAACATAAAGCCCCCGCACCTCGGAAAGACGGCTATGGGCCACCGCCCCAAAGGTAACGGCGTCCATGGTAGGCGGAACCAGATTCAGCTTGACTTCCTCGCCGCAAAGGCCGATCAGCTCCTCCATGGCATAGAGTGAGATCTTCTGTTTGCCAAAAATCTGATAAATATCATCAAGAATATCGATCATCACACGGTACAGCTTCAAATATTCCCGGCCGCTCCTACGCGCCTGCTGCGTTTCCCAGGCGCTCTGCCCGGCCATTCTGCTGAACGCCTCCGCCTGCTCCGCAAGCTGCTTTTCCACCTGAAAATCACAAAGCAGCCCATAGATTGCCTCTGCCAGCGCTTCCCCGGATCCTTCTTCCGCCCGCTGCTGAAAACGCAGCAGCGGCGCCCGCAGCTTCAGGCGCAGTGTATTCAGCTTTTCCAGTTCCAGCAACGCCTCTTCATCGGGCTTCCCAAGCCCTTTGGGGTTCTGGGTCCAGTTTTCTTCGCGTATCCAGCGCTTGCCGTTGATCTGCCAGCGAATACAATAGTTTTCCAGCCGGCTGATCCAATCCATCTCCACTCCGCACAATCCTGTTTTCAAAAAGGCCAGCATGTCCTCCTGGCGGAAATAACGTTCCGGGCTGATGAGCCGCAACGCACTTTGTACAAAGGCAAACAGCGGCTTGCTCAGAGACTGCTTCCCCTGATCGATAAACAGCGGCACGCCATATTTGGCAAAAACGGTTTCGGCTACCGGCCCGTATACGTCGAGACTGCCTGCAATCAGTGCAACATCCCGATACCGCCAGCCCTGTTCCCGCACCTTTTTTTCAATATCCACCGCCACCATCGCAAGCTCTTCCCGAATGTTCTTTCCCTCCAGTAACTGCAGATGGGCAACCGGCTCTTCCGGCGCGCCTGCATGCAGCGAAAAGAGATTCTGCTCCAGAAAAAGAAGATCCCGGTTGGCAAGGCGCATAGAAGGGCCGGCAAGGAGCAGGCGCCTGCACTCCTGCCCGCAGGCGCGCGCCAGCTTCTCCAGCCGCTCCAGCTCCTGCTGGGCAGTAGAAAAAAGCAGGGATTCCTCCTGCGGATCATTCAGAAAGGCGCAATAAACACAGCCGCTCTGCTCCAGAATGACCTGCAGCATTTCCCTCTGCTGGCCGGTAAACCCGAAAAAGCCGTCCAGCACGACTGCAGAGCGCGCAAAAAAGCCCTTTTCCCGAGCAAGGGCCGTCGCCGCGGTCAGATCAGCGGCCATTGAGCGGCATTCCGCTCCCAGCGCCCCCTGATATGCTTCATAGAGCATAAAAAGATCCCGATATTTTTCCAGCCAGTCCTGCCGGCCATTTTTCTCAAGCAATGGCAGCACGGTTTCTTTCCGAAGCCCGGAAAGGGTAAATTCAGAAAACGCCTCTGCCAGGCGGTTTACAAATCCCATCGTCGGCCGCGCTTTGGCATAATAACGCAAAGCGCCCTGCTGCTCCTGCAGGATCCGGTAAATCAGCGCCGTTTCCTTGGTTTGCGACAAATAAGAGCCGGCAATGCCGCCGAACTGCCGGAAAATAACATTGCTCAGCCGCCGGAACGAAACAACCTGTACGCCTTGTGTTTTTCTTCGGCTGATTTCCCGCTCCAGCATCATGGAGCTTTGCTCCGGCACCAGAAAATAGACCTGCTCGTATTCCCCGGCAAGTGCCGGCAGTTTATTCAGCAGTAGGGTGGTTTTGCCGGTACCGCTTCGGCCCAGAATCCAGGTGACCATTCCGATTGCCGCCTCCTTTCCAATGGTTTTCTTTCTTATACTATTATACTGTTTTTCCGGCAAAAAGTAAAGAGACCCGCCGGTATAAGGCGGGTCTCTTCTGTTCAGCTAAGCTCAAATTCAAAAAACATACCGTAATGATCCGATGGGAATTTTCCGTCATAGGTCCGGGTGATCACCTCATAATGCACCGGCGTAATTCCCTTACCGGCATAAAAACAAAAGTCAATAATCCGGTTGGGGCACAGCTTCAGCGAATAATCATTGGTGGTCTGCTGCATATTATCCGGTGCGATTTTAGCCCGAACATCTTCAAAAAAGCTACGCATTGCATAATAGCCTTTGGAATCCGGGTAAAAATTAAAATCTCCGGTGCAGGCGATCTGTGCTTCGTTCCCCAGTGTTTGCGCACGGCGGATAATCGTTTGTGCGCTCTCCCTCTGGCACCACTCGGGCCCATCGAAATGGGTGTTGAAATAGTGGAACAGCTTCCCTGTTTTCTGATTCTTCAGCGCCGTATAGCAGCAGATTCTCGGCAGGTCCGCATCCCATCCCCGGCTGGGAACGGCAGGCGTTTCAGAAAGCCAGAAACTCTGGCTTTCCACCAGCTCAAAAAGATCTTTACGCCAGAAAATCGGGGTTCCCTCCAGATTTGTGGGATAGCGGTAGGTCAGCAGATGGCCAAACCGATCGTCCAGCACGGCCAGCTCTTCCATCCAGGCCGGCGTTACTTCCTGAAAGCCAATCAAATCCGGCTGATAATCCTTCAGAATATCTAAAACCCGCGGCGCGCGCTCGTGAATGGAATGGCCGTTTGGATCATCAGTGTAGCGAAGATTGAAGCTGATAATTTTCATGGATGGTTTTTCTCCTATTCGTTCTCCAGTGTAAAGGTGCAAATGATTCCGTTATGATCCGAAAGGCGCACTCCCCGCGGACAATCATCGATCACATGATAGGAAAGCGGCCGGATGCCGGTTCCGTTGGTAAAAACAAAGTCGATAATCATGGGAGGAAGCATATCCACATCAAACCCGTTAATAGTCGGTGTGAAATCACGCGGAGCAACTTCCCAGCGCAGATCCTTAAAGCTCTCGCGCATGGCCCGGTATCCTGCGCCGCCGATGTTCATGTTATAATCGGCCGTGCAGAAAACCGGCATACCGGCATATTCCGCAGCCCGCGCCTTCAGCAGCGCGGCCGACTCCACGTGGTTTTGATCAGAAAAGTCAAAATGCGTGTTGAAGCAGCAGATTTTCTTGCCGGTAGCAATATGGCGAAGCACCACCATGGTGCAGATCCGATGATACATGGCGCCCCACCCCTTGCTCTCCTGTTCCGGTGTTTCAGAAAGCCAGAAATGTTTTTCCTCCACCAGGTCAAACAGATCTTTTTTCCAGAAAATCGGGGTTGCTTCTTTCTGATTGACACTCCGGTACTGGCAGGCAAAATCATAATCCTTCATCTTTTGGAACTGCTTTAGCCAAACCGGCGTTACTTCCTGAAAGCCGATAATATCGGGGCTGTAGCGGCTCAGCACACCGCGCATTGCACGGCAGCGTTCTTCGGGTGATTTCCCAAGATTGCTGTTGTTGCAGACGTTAAACGTTACCAGGCTCAGCTTTTCGCGCACATCGATTTCCGAATATACGCCGTAATGATCCGAAGGAAACTTCCCGTCTACCAGATCATCGATCCGCTTGCTGGCAAGCGGCGTAATGGTATCCGGCGTTACAAAGCAGAAATCGATCAGCGAGCCGGTATGTTCCAGATTATAGCCGTGAAAAGTTGTGCGGGTATCGTTTGCCGTCTTTGCGTTTACATCCACAAAGTAGGAGGTCAGCTGCCGGTAGCCTGCGGAATTCGGCGTCATATTGAAATCAGCCGTTAAAATCGCCGCCTTGATCTTCATGGCGCTGATATGATCCATAATCAGCTTTCCGCTGGCAAGCTGGCAGGCATCGCTGAAGCCATAGTGTGTATTGAAGAAAGTGAACTCTACACCGGTTTTCCTGGAGCGGAGCGTTGCCCAGAGGCAAATCCGGTAACACCCCATCGTATCCCAGCCCTTTGATTCGATATCGGGCGTATCCGAAAGCCAGAAATACCCTTTGTCCAGGCATTCGAACTGATCTTTTTTCCACATCATCGGTGTGGATTCCAGATTTTTTTCTGCACGGTATTTATTGAAGATCTCATACTCATCTCCAAAATCAGCAGTCAGATGCTCCATCCAGGCGGGCGTTACTTCCTGAAAACCCACCAGATCTGCATCATACCGATCCATCACCGCTTTCAGGCGGGGCGCGCGTTCCTCAATTGAATTTCCGTTTGGATCGTTGCCGCAGCGCAGATTAAAAGTCACAACTTTCATTCCCATGTTCCTCCTGCAATTTTAAATCATTTTTATTCGGAGTTGTGCTGTGCCTATTCTAACACATGTGATTTTAAAAAGAAAGCCTTTCTGGGGAAAAAACAAAAAAGATTTATTTTTACTTTCCTTCGGGAAGGTGTGCCGGAAGCTTCCGCTTTTGGGCGCCTGTTTATGAAGCGATTGCCGCTGAAAACGGCGGCTTCTTTTTAAAATCTTCAGCAAAAAAGCGGCCCGCATCCAGTGATCGGGCCGCTTTTCGCTATACCAATGTAATTGCCCAGTAAATGCCGTAATGATCGGAAATATAGCCGCCCTGCGGGCGATCGTCTACAACTTTAAAATCCTCCACAATGCTGCGCATTTCCTGATAAAAGCAATGATCTGCCGTTATGCCGCCCGGCTGATATCGGTGCAGCGTTGGGCCCGGTTCGGCTGAAAATTCTTGTGAAATAAGCATGAATCCCTTCTGCCAGAATGTATAACTGGTGCCCCATACCTGTTCTTCCACACACAGATTTCCGGCGCAGAAAACCGGATAATCCCCCTGCTCCGCAGCCTTTTTCACAATCAGCTCTACGCTGCCGATCTGGCAGGTCTCCGGGGTATCGAACTGGGTGTTGTAATAAAGAAAAATCTTTCCGGTTCTAAGGTCCTTCAGTTGTGCCCACACACAAACCCGCGGCCGGGTTCCATCCCAGCCGGCCGCGGGGCGCTCCGGATGTTCGCTTAGCCAGAAATAGCCGCTTTCCATGCAGGAAAGCCGGTCTTTTCTCCAAAAAACAGCAATTGCTTCATCCTCGTTTTCCGCCTGGCATTGCATCAGCGCATCATATTGCCCGCCAAAATACTGAGTCAGATAATTCCGCCATTCTGAAACTGCCTCCTGCACGCCGAAAACATCCGGCTGATAGCAATCGATCACCTCTTTCAAAAGAGGAGCGCGTGCACTGACCGGCTGGCCGTTCCCATCCTGCTCGTTGCCTATATTATAAGAAATAAACCGCAGGATTTCCGGATCTGTTTCATCAGTCTCCTCAGCGGGCGGCGCCATATTGGGCGGCCCGGCATCCCCGTTCCCGCTCTCAGCGGAGGGCTCCTCGGATTCTTCACGCTGCTGCGGGGCATCTCCGGCGGCTGTTTCTCTGCCCGGTGCCTCCAGTTTGGCCGGTATATTGCCGCTCTGCGCTGCATCCGGGTGGACCCCTTCTATATATTCTGCGGTGTCGGCCGTCTCTTCCCCTGTTACGGCACAGCCGCCAAGACTCCATGCGATCAATGCAAAGAGCAGAGCAACGGCCGGCCAAATACGTTTTTTCATGCGTGCTTCCTCCCTTCATTGCATCGCTTCTCTGCCGCTATAATAAATAAAAAGCAGGCAGCCCTCTAAAGAGCCGCCTGCCTCTTTTGCTTTTATATCAAAGCGACTTCGGCATAAACGCCCCAGTGATCTGAAACATAGTTGTCGTCTACCATTTCGGTCATTACCTTATACCGCAGCGGTACACAGAGATCTCTGGAATAGAAGCAGTAATCGATTATCCCGTTATCCGGATTATCCTTATTATAGCCGTGCCCGGTGGGCGTAGGATCTTTATCCAACTCCCAGTTCACATCGTCAAACTTTTCCTGCATAGCCGTATAGCCTTCCTTCCACTGCAGCATATTATAATCGGCTGTGCTGAAAACGGCATATTTGCTGAAGCCGCCCTTGGCGGTTGCCTGCCGGATAATCAGTTTTGCGCTGTTGGCATGCGCTTCTGCTGTAAAGTCAAAATGGGTATTATAGAAAAGAAAGATCTTTCCCGTGGCCTTTACTTTGAGTTTGGCCCACATACAGATCCGCGGGTGCGTTGCGCCCCAGCTGATGCTGGATGTCTGGGGCGTTTCAGAAAGCCAGAAATGCCCGGTCTCCATGGCCTCAAATTTATCCTTGCGCCAGAAAAGGGGCGTTCCTTCCTGGCTGTTGGTTGCACGCCACACATTGATATGTTCATATTCGCTGTTATAGTAGCCCTCCAGATATTCCATCCATTCCGGCACTGCCTCCTGGAAGCCGATAATATCAGGCTGGTACTGATCCAGAACCGTTTTCAGACGCGGTGCACGCTCTTTGATCGACCGCCCGGCACTATCGTTGCCGCACCGGATATTATAGGAAACGATCTTGAGTTTATTCGCTGCATCGTAGGAAACGGTTGGTTCATCAGATTCGCCGTTACCGCCCGGATTGTCGTTTCCGGTATCAGGCTTGGGATCTGTGGGATCCGGGGTCGTTGTTCCGGGATTGTTGGTATTGCCGGAATCTCCCGTGCTCGGCGTATTGTTGCCCGAGGGGGTATTATTGCCGCCGTTCCCCTGGTTGTTTGGCTGTTTCTCTTCATTTTCAACCTTCACCGGGCTGTCCCCTGTTCCCGAAGAGGGCTGTTGCGCCTCCCCTTCCACATACTCTCCTACGCTTGCCGCGCCTTCCTCCTGGTTGGGGGATTTGCATCCGTAAACACCGGTCAGCAAAAGCATTAATACCGCTGCCAGTGCTACCCATCTTTTTCTGCTCATAAGAAACCCTCCGTTCGATCCGTATGGTATACTGTTTTTGTGGCATCATCGGCCCTTTCGCCGGTTGCAGCCCGTGGCGGCAAGGCAAATGTCATTTTTATAAACAATCATAGCCGCTTGCGGTTATTATACCATAGGTTTTTAAATATTTCTATATTTTTTGGTAAAAAAGTCTGTTGTTTTCAGAAAATAAATTCCCCGCTGTAATCAAGCGCTTCCGTGTTCAACGTATATTGTATCAGCAGAGGGCTGTGATCCGATACAAAGATCCCCGTTGGGCGGTCGGTGATCACCGAATAAGAGTCTGCGCGCAGGGTCATTTTGGTATAAAACGAAAAATCACAAACAGAACCCTTGCCAGTATACTGGTGGCTGGTTGCCGTTTGATTGTTTTTATCATTGGCGTCTGCAAATTTTTCGAGCAGTGTTTGCGCAGCCTGGCTCTCTTTTGTGAGGCCCAAATCCAGATTGCATACAATAGGTTTGCTCCATCCGATCGACTCGCATTTTTCCTTAATCACGGCAGCGCCCTTTTGAATCTCCTGCTCATTACCGCCCAGCTGCGCGTTAAAAACATAAACGGCATTGCCGGATTTCCGATCCTCAAGCTGCATCCACATGCAGTTATATTTTCCGGCACCGCTTGAAACTGCAGATTCCTGATCCGGCGTATCGGAAAGCCAGAAACAGCCGCCCGTCAGATCTTTGAATTTTTCTTTTTTAAAAAAGATCGGGTTGGCAATGGTTTTATCGGCGCTGTCCGGATAAATCAGATAGTAATCGTAAATATCCTTCAGCATTGTTACAATATAGTCCATCCAGTTTGCGCCAACCTCCTGAAAGGTCATGATATCGGGATTGGCCTGCACCAGCAGTTTCATCAGCGCCTTGAAGCGCTCGGCATAGCTCCGATCCCCCTCACCGTTTTCCACCGAGAGGTTCAGATCAAATACCGTGAAGGTATTCTCTGCCGTTACAGCAATGAAATCCTTTGAATAATCTTCTACAACCAGGATGTCCCCTTCTTTGGTTTGAACCTTTTGTTTATTTTCATCTGAAACATCGATCTTGCCGCTGGTGATAACCCCATCATCCTGCACGACCTTTGGCGCTGTATAACCGGCCTCTGCCTTTTCTTCCGTCTTGCCCGCACATCCGGAAAACAGCAAACAGATTACCAGGCAAAGCGCGATTCCACTCTTTTTCATCCGCGAGTTCCTCCTTTGAATCAGTTGGTATCACATTGGGTTCAAATTTAATATAACATACCGCGCAGGATTTTGCAATGGTTTAAATTATGATACAAACGAAAAACCCGCTCATGCAGATGCATGAGCGGGTTCAGACGTCTGTTATTAGCAGCGGCTTTGGATCTGTAAGCCTTACACCAGCTGTACGATCGCCATTTCGGCGCCATCGCCGCGGCGGGGGCCGATCTTCACAATACGGGTATAACCACCGTTGCGGTCTTCATAATTCAGTGCAATTTCAGAAAACAGCTTATTCACAACGTCTTCTTTCGTAATATAAGCAAACGCCTGCCGCTTGCTGTGCAGCGTGTTTGCCTTGCCGAGCGTAATCATTTTTTCGGTGGCTCTGCCAACTTCCTTTGCTCTTGTAAGCGTTGTTTCAACGGATCCGTTTTCCAGCAGATATGTCACCATTCCTCTGAGCATCGCCTTCCGATGATGGGTGGGGCGGCCCAATTTCCTGTATCCGGACATGCGTTAACCTCCTTTGCTAATCAGTAAAATTTATTCGTCGTCCTTTTTCAGTGCAAGACCCAACGAGGCAATCTTTCCAATGACCTCATCCAGGGATTTTCTGCCCAGGTTGCGCACTTTCATCATGTCTTCTTCGCTCTTGTTGATCAAATCCTCAACCGTATTGATCCCTGCACGCTTCAGACAATTGAACGACCGTACGGAAAGATCCAGCTCCTCAATCGTCATTCTCAGCGCAGTAATGGTTCTGGATTCTTCCTTTTCCACCATGATTTCGGCATTCTTGGCTTTTTCAGAAAGATCGATAAAAAGCGAGAGATGCTCATTCATCACCTTGGCGGCCAGGGATACCGCATCACTGGCTGAGATCACGGAATTCGTCCATACTTCCAGCGTCAGCTTGTCAAAATCTGTGATCTGGCCGACACGCGTGTTTTCCACCTTATAATTTACTTTCGTTACCGGGGAAAAATCACTGTCGACCGCCAGAAGGTTGGTCTGATTTTCCGTATAGGCTTTGTTTTTCTCGGCAGATACATATCCGCGCCCGTGGTCGATAATCAGCTCCATATTTAAAACCGCTCCATCGCCCAGCGTTGCCAGAACATGATCGGCGTTCAAAATTTCAACGTCGCTATCTGCCTTGATATCGCCGGCCGTTACCACGCAGGGGCCCTTAGCCTCGATATACACTGTTTTTTGCTCTTCGCAATATAACTTCGGGATAATCCCCTTGATATTCAGAATGATCTCTGTAACGTCTTCTTTTATGCCGTCGATCGTTGTGAATTCATGGGGAACATCATTGATCTTGGCGGCAACAACCGCACATCCGGGCAGGGAGGAAAGCAGAATCCGGCGAAGGGAGTTGCCAAGGGTAAGCCCATAGCCTCTCTCCAAAGGATCGGCAACAAACCGGCCGTATTCTCCGTTTTCACCGATCACTTCTGTTTCAATCCGGGGTCTTTCTATCTCGATCATATCTAAAACCTCCTTATTAATCTCACAAAACGTGAGTGATAATTAAAACATCCTATCCCAACGGGAGACTCCTTATTTGGAGTACAACTCAACGATCAGATGCTTTTCAATCGGGAGGTCGATATCCTCGGCTTCCGCCAAGCCCACCACTTTTGCCGCGGTTCCGTTCAGCTCCAGCCATTTCACCACCGCGCGCTTTTCGTTTGCTTCCAGGATCGCCTTGATCTTGGAAGAGCTCATACTGCCTTCTTTAATGGCGATTTCATCGCCGATACTTACCAGGAAAGATGGAATGTTGACTTTCTTACCGTTTACGGTAAAATGCCCGTGGCGAACCAGCTGCCGCGCCTCGGGTCTGGACATAGCAAAGCCTAATCTGTAGATCACGTTGTCCAATCTGCTCTCTACGATCGATAACAGATTGTCACCGGTAACGCCCTGTTTCTTTTCAGCCATCTCAAAATATTTTGCAAACTGGCTTTCCAGAACACCATAGTATCTTCTGACCTTCTGCTTCTCCCGAAGCTGCAGGCCATATTCAGATACCTTTTTTCTGCCCTGACCGTGCTGGCCGGGCGCATAAGCGCGGCGGGAAATCGCGCATTTATCGGAATAGCAGCGCTCTCCTTTTAAGAACAGCTTCTGCCCTTCTCTACGGCATTGACGGCAAACCGCGCCAGTATATCTAGCCATATTGTGTTTTCCTCCTTAAACTCTTCTTCTCTTCGGGGGCCTGCATCCATTGTGCGGGATGGGCGTAACATCTTTAATCAGCGTAATTTCCAGCCCGGCAGTCTGCAGAGCGCGGATCGCGGCCTCCCGGCCTGCGCCCGGTCCCTTTACATATACTTCAACCGTTTTCAGGCCATGCTCCATCGCGGCTTTTGCCGCGGTTTCCGCAGCCATCTGCGCAGCAAAGGGGGTGCTCTTTCTGGAGCCCTTGAAGCCCATTCCGCCGGCACTGGCCCAGGAGAGCGCATTTCCGTTTACATCGGAAATGGTGACCAGGGTATTGTTGAAGGTAGAGCGAATGTGGGCGGCTCCACGTTCAATATTCTTTTTGACACGGCGCTTGCCGGCCGTTTTCTTCACAGTTTTTGCAGCCATTCTTCATTCACTCCTTACTTTTTCTTATTTGCCATTGTTTTTCTGGGGCCTTTTCTGGTGCGGGCGTTCGTCTTTGATCTTTGACCCCGAACAGGTAAACCTTTTCTATGTCTAGAGCCTCTATAGCATCCAATCTCAATCAGACGCTTGATATCTAAAGCAACATTCCTTCTCAGATCGCCTTCCACCACATATCCATCCATTGCGGCACGGATCGCGGCAACTTCCTCTTCGGTTAGATCCTTCACTCGCGTGTCGGGATTCACACCGGCGGCAGCCAGGATATCGTTGGAGCTTTTACGGCCGATGCCGTAAATATAGGTTAGGCCGATCTCTACGCGCTTTTCCTTTGGTAAATCGATACCAGCAATTCTTGCCATTTGGTTATAACACCTCCATTTTAATCAAGCAGCCGGGCTCAGCCCTGTTTCTGCTTGTGCTTCGGGTTCTGGCAAATGACCATTACTTTGCCATGTCTTCTAATAATTTTGCATTTTTCGCAAATGGGTTTAACGGAAGGTCTTACCTTCATTGAAATTACCTCCATTCGTGGAGCCTTACTTGGCTCGCCAGATAATTCTGCCTTTGGTAAGGTCGTAGGGCGACATTTCCACTGTCACCCGGTCGCCGGGCAGAATTTTAATATAATTCATCCGCAGCTTCCCGGAAATATGGGCATGAATCTTATGCCCCTGTTCCAGCTCTACCATGAAATTCGCATTGGGCATCGCTTCAATCACAATCCCCTCAACCTCAATCATATCTTCTTTCGACATAAGGTCCTCCTAATAACCTCAAAACGAGGAAAGACTTTTCCAGATCAGGCGATCACGCGCCGGCACTTCAGGCAGCCGCCCCAGTAAAACGAGATGCCTGACGCTTTTTCGTTTCGGGCGGGCAAGCTTGCGGTGCCGGCCGTCTGCGATAAGAACCTGACGGCTATTAAAATCTTCTACGACAACAAATTTTGAACCTTTTTCCTTGCCGGCGGTGGCCATTACCACTGCGCCGGGTGTGAAGCCATCCATTCAATCCCTCATACCTGCGTCAGAATATGTCCGCAGGTTTCATCTATATAGAACGTATGCTCGTAATGCGCACTCAGCTTTCCGTCTGCCGTTGTAACGGTCCAGCCGTCTTCCCGGCTCACGAGAACCTCATCGGTTCCTTCGTTGATCATCGGTTCGATGGCAACCGTTGCTCCTTTGGGAAGCCGGAGCCCATGCCCCGCGCGGCCAAAGTTCGGCACATTCGGATCTTCATGAAGCGCACGGCCCACGCCATGCCCCACAAAATCCTTTACCGGCGCATATCCATATTGCTGCACATAGCTCTCAATACAGTGCCCGATATCGCCCAATCTTACGCCGCTGTGCAGAATTGCATGCGCACGTTCCAGGCTCTTTCTGGTTACTTCAACCAGCTGCCGGGCTTCGGGGGAAACATTGCCCGCAAAAAAGGTGTTCGCCGTATCGCCGTGAAAACCGCCGATATAGGCGCCAACGTCTATGCTGACAATGTCTCCCTCCTGCACCAATATGCCTGCATCTGGAATTCCATGAATCACTACTTGATTGATGGAAATACACGCGCTTGCGGGAAAGCCGCCGTAGCCTTTAAAGGAAGGAACAGCCCCGTGGGACCGGATATAGCTTTCTATAATCCGGTCCAGCTCCTTGGTGCTGATCCCGGGGCAAACGGCGTTTCCCCCCGCGGCGAGCGCACCGGCCGCAATGGAGCCGGCTTTGCGCATCTGGCGGATCTCACTATCGGATTTAATGATCATCATTTCAAAAACGCCTCGATAGCTTCTAAGGTTGCTTTGGTAGTATCAGCCACTTCTTCCCGGCCTTCTACCTTTACCAGCTTGCCCCGGGCTTCATAAAAAGCTTTCAGAGGCTCGCAGATTTCATGATAAGTGTTCAGCCGGTCCAAAACGGTTTCCGGATGGTCATCCTTTCGGATGATCAGCTCTGTTTTACACTCATCACAGTGTTTGTTATCTTCAGAGGGCTTAAAATCAACATGATAGGTCATGCCGCAGGCAGGGCAAACCCGCCTGCCACTCATTCTCTTAACAATTTTCTCGTCCGGAACTTCCAGAGAAAGCGCAAGATCAATCTCAATGCCCATCTTCTCCAGCGCCTCGGCCTGCGGAATGGTGCGGGGAAATCCATCCAGGATAAACCCGTTTTTACAGTCTTCCTCGCCTAGCCGCTCCTGAATCATTCCGATTACGGTTTCATCCGGAACCAGCTTGCCCGCGTTCATCAGGCTCTCCGCCTGCTTTCCGAGCGCTGTTCCCTTATGAATCGCCGCCCGGATCATATTGCCGGTGGAGATGGTTGGAATGTTATAACGGCCAGAGATATTTTCCGCCTGAGTGCCCTTTCCGGCGCCCGGCGCGCCTAAAAGAATCAACTTCATGATACGCACCTTACCTTACTCAAGGAAGCCCTTGTAGTGACGCATCAGCATCTGGGATTCCAGCGTTTTGACCGTTTCCAGCGCAACGCCAACCACAATCAGCAGGGTCGTTCCGCCGATGGCAACAGAGGCCAGGCTGGAATTCACCATCGCCACGAAGTTGGGAATCGCAGAAACCAGACCCAGGAACACGGCCCCGATCAGCGTGATGCGGTTTAAGCTCTTGGTAATGAAATCCGCCGTAGGCTTGCCCGGCCGGATTCCCATAATAAACCCGCCGTTCTTTTTCAGATTGTTGGCCACTTCCACCGGATTAAAGGTGATGACCGTATAGAAATAGCTGAAAAAGATGATCAGCAGGAACATCACAACGGTATAAAGCCAGCCGCCGACATTGATTGCGGAAACAACCGCTCCAAACCAGCCTTTATTTAAGCTTGGGAAGAAATTAACAATGGTTGGCGGCAGCATCACGAAAGACTGCGCAAAGATGATCGGCAATACGCCGGTCATGTTTACCTTCAGCGGAATATTGGTATTCTGCCCGCCATACATCTTGCGGCCCTTCACCTGCTTGGCATACTGCACCGGAATCCGGCGTTCGCCGTTGGTAACAAATACCACAAAAGCAATCATGGCAACAATGCCGATTAAAAAGACCACCGCAAGAATCGCGTTAACAGCCCCGGCCTGAATGTTGGCAACAAAGATGTTCGCAAGGCTCGGAATCCGTGAAACGATACCGGCAAACAGCAGAATCGAGATTCCGTTGCCAATGCCCTTATCGTTGATCTGCTCGCCCAGCCACATGATGATGGTGGCCCCGGCGGCAAACGTAAACACAATAACCAGCGCGCCGAATACGCCCGCACTTTCGGATACAACGTTCGCCGCATTTTTCAATACGGTGTAATACCCGAAGCCCAGCAGGAACGAAAACGCAATGGAAAGATAACGCGTCCAGCTTTCCATGATCTTCTTGCCGCGCTCGCCGTCTTCCTTCATCATTCTCTCCAGCGGAGGAATGGCAACCATCAGGAGCTGCATAATGATGGAGGCGTTGATATAGGGGGAAATGGAGAGGGAAAAGATCGTTGCCTTCTCCATCGCGCCGCCCGACATAATGTTTAAATAAGAAAAGATATTTCCGCTCTCGGAATAGCCCTGGAAGAGATTGCCCATGGCGGTGGAATCCAGGAACGGAACGGTAATGTTACATCCCAGCCTGAAAATCAGGATGACAAACGCGGTGAACAGGATCTTCTTTCTCAAATCCTGGACTTTCCAGGCGTTTCTGAAGACGCTGAACATCTTACATCACCTCAACCTTTCCGCCGACAGCCTCAATTTTTTCCTTCGCGCCGGCAGTAACTTTTACCGCCTTAACCGTGATAGCCTTGTCAACGGAACCGGTTCCGATTACCTTTAAGCCGCAAAGCGCCTTTTTGGCGATCCCGGCATCCAAAACAGCGTTAATATCCACCACATCCCCGGCGTTAAACCGATTGAGGTCGTTCAGCGTTACAACCACATACTGTTTTGCGAAGATATTGTTAAAGCCCCGCTTTGGCAAACGTCTTTGCAAAGGCATCTGGCCGCCTTCAAACCCCAGGCGGATTCCGCCGCCGGAACGGGCCTTCTGGCCCTTATGGCCGCGGCCGCCGGTTTTTCCGTTTCCGGAACCGGGGCCTCTGCCTTTTCTCTTAGGCTCGGCGGTAGCGCCGCATGCAGGAGCAAGTTCGTGTAATCTCATACTGTTTCCTCCTCCTTACTTTACATTCTCAACCTGGAGCAGGTGAATGATTTTTTTAATTTTTCCCTGGGTGGCGGCATTATCAGGCTGGATTGTTTCATCGTTTACCTTATGCAGGCCCAGCGCCTCAGCCGTAGCGATCTGATCGTCTTTACGGCCAATCAGGCTCTTTACCAGAGTGATTTTTAAACTTTTAACTTTAGCCATCATCTTGCCCCCCTTAACCCAAGATTTCTTCTACGGTCTTGCCGCGTTTGGCGGCAACGGTGGCAGCATCGGAGCAGGCGGTGAGACCCGCGATCGTAGCGTTTACTACATTCCGCTGATTTCTGGACCGCAGCGCCTTTGTTCTGATATCCCGAATCCCGGCCATCTCCAAAACGGCGCGCACGGCACCGCCGGCGATAACGCCGGTACCGGGAGCGGCAGGTTTCATAATTACCATAGAAGCGCCGAATTTCCCAATAATCTCATGCGGGATGGTGGTATCCTTCAGGCTTACGGTAATCATATTCTTTTTCGCATCTTCAATTCCCTTGCGGATCGCTTCGGGAACCTCCGACGCTTTGCCAAGCCCTGCGCCTACGCGGCCGTTGCCGTCGCCAACAACGATCAACGCGGAAAACTTCATAATCCGGCCGCCCTTAACGGTTTTGGATACCCGGTTCAGGGACACGACTCTCTCTTGAAGGTCCAGCGTGCTTGCATCAATCATATTAGCCATTATTTTTCTCCTCCAATTAGAATTTCAGTCCGCCTTCACGGGCGCCCTCAGCCAGTTCCTTTACCCGGCCGTGGTAAACAAAACCGCCGCGGTCAAAAACAACGGTTTCAATCTTCTGATCCAGGGCCCGTTTTGCAATAATGGTCCCGATCTTTTTCGCGGCTTCCTTGTTGCCGCCGTATTCATTGAACTCTTTTTCCACTGTTGAAGCACTTACCAGCGTCTTCCCGCTTACATCATCGATGACCTGCGCATAGATATGCTTGGCAGAACGGAAAACGCAAAGACGGGGGCACTCGGGAGTTCCGGAGATTTTGGAGCGTACCCGTTTATGCCTCTTAATTCTTGCAGCATTGCTGTCAGGTTTCTTAACCATAATCGTTTCCTCCCTTTATTATTTCGCGCCTTTACCGGCTTTGCCTTCCTTATGCTTCACAACTTCGCCAACATACCGGATACCGGCTCCCTTATAGGGCTCGGGCGGCCGTTTAAAGCGAACATTCGCCGCAAAATGGCCCACCAGCTGTTTATCGATACCGGAAATAACGACTCTGTTCTGCGCCGGAACTTCAATGGTGATTCCCTCGATCGGCTCCATAATCACCGGATGGGAATACCCTAAATTCATATTCAGATTCTTGCCCTGCAGCTGCGCTCTGTAGCCGACGCCGCGGATTTCCAGTTCCTTGGAAAAGCCGTTGGTAACGCCCTCTACCATATTGGCGATCAGCGTGCGGGTCAGGCCGTGCAGCGAACGATGAAGCTTTTCATCGCTGGGGCGGGTAACCAGGATCTCATTTCCCTCAACCGCGATGGTCATATCGGGATGCATCGTCTTGGTCAGCGTGCCCTTAGGGCCCTTGACAGTGATGGTATTGTCACTGTCGATCTTTACATCTACACCTGCGGGAATCGTGATCGGTTTTCTACCAATTCTCGACATCAGAATTCCTCCTTACCATACAAAGGCGAGGACTTCGCCGCCTACGCCTAATTTTCTGGCCTGCTTATCGGTCATAACGCCTTTTGAAGTAGACACAATCGCGACGCCCAGGCCCTTCATCACACGGGGCATATCCTCACGGCCGGCATAGATCCGCAGGCCCGGTTTTGAAATTCTTTTCAAACCCTGGATGATCCTGGTTTTATTCTCACCATATTTTAATGTCAAAACGATATTGCCCTGAAGACCGTCGTCTTCGATTTTCATATCTTTGATATACCCTTCATCGAGCAGGATCTGGCAGATGGCCTTTTTCATGTTCGAAGCAGGAATTGAAACGGTTTCATGTTTTGCAGCATTTGCATTCCGGATCCGGGTAAGCAAATCTGCGATAGGATCAGTGATCTGCATCTGTCGCTCCTCCTTACCAGCTGGATTTTTTCACACCGGGAATCTGGCCCTTATAGGCCAGCTCACGGAAACAAATTCTGCAAATGCCGTAGTCTCTCAGATAGGCGTGCGGTCTGCCGCAGATTTTGCATCTGTTATACTCTCTCGTGGAGAATTTCTGGGTTCTCTGCTGCTTTAGGATCATTGCTTTCTTCGCCATAATAATTCCCCCTCTTACTTCTCAAAAGGAGCGCCGAACATACTCAGCATCTCTTTTGCTTCTTCATCGGTCTTCGCGGTTGTCACAAAAACGATGTCCATCCCGCGGATTTTTTCGACCTTATCATATTCAATCTCAGGGAAAATCAGCTGTTCCTTTACGCCGAAAGCATAATTGCCGCGGCCGTCGAAGCCGTTGGCATTGATCCCGCGAAAGTCCCGAACCCGGGGCAGCGCCGTGTTAAACAGTCTGTCCAGGAATTCATACATTTTTTCGCCCCGCAGGGTCACCTTGGCGCCAATTGCCATCCCTTCGCGAACCTTAAAGTTCGCAACCGATTTTTTCGCCTTGGTCGGAACAGCCTTCTGGCCGGTGATCAGCGCCAGCTCAGCGCAGACATTATCAATCACCTTGCTGTTGTCTTTTGCGTCGCCGCAGCCGACATTCAGCACAATTTTATCCAGCTTCGGAATCTGCATCACGCTCTTGTAAGCGAATTTCTTCATCAGGGCGGGAGCAATTTCGTTGCTGTATAATTCAGACATTCTCGACATAATTCTTACTCCTCCTTAGAAAACTTCGTTACAATCTTTATTTTTGCAGACGCGCTTTGCAATTTTCTTATCGCCTTCCATAATGAAGGTATGGCCCATCCGGCCCGGCGTTTTGCATTTGGGGCAAACAACCTGTACCTTCGAAGCGTAAATCGCGCCCTCGGCCTCAATCCGGCCGCCGGCCTCGCCCTGCCGGCGGGGCTTTACATGCTTTACAACCATGTTGGCCTTTTCAACAATGACCTTCCCCTCCTTGGGGCTGACCTCCAGAACCTTCCCCCGAAGGCCTTTGGATGAGCCGGAGATCACCAGAACGGTATCACCCTTTTTTACATGTAGCTTGTTCATTCTGATTGCACCTCCACTCTCACAGTACCTCGGGAGCCAGCGAAAGGATCTTGGTATAATCCTTATCGCGCAGCTCTCTGGCTACCGGCCCAAAGATACGCGTACCTCTGGGGTTTTTATCCTCACGAATTATAACGGCAGCATTTTCATCGAACCGGATGAAGGAACCGTCGGCCCTTTTGATGCCTTTAACCGTGCGCACAACGACCGCCCTGACTACATCACCTTTTTTTACGGTGCCGCCGGGTGCCGCCTTTTTAACAGAGCAAACAACTACATCGCCAATACCTGCGTATCTTCTTCTCGTTCCGCCAAGTACCCGGATGCACATCAACTCTTTCGCACCGGTATTGTCGGCAACTTTAAGATAAGTTTGCTGTTGTATCACGACTTAGTCCTCCTTAATACTTTATTATTTGGCCTTCTCAATAACCCGAACAAGGCGCCATCTTTTATCCTTGGAAAGAGGTCTGGTTTCCATCACCTCAACGGTATCGCCCACGCCGCATTCATTCTGTTCATCATGCGCCTTCAGCTTATAGGTGGTCTTTATAACCTTCTTATACAAAGGATGCTTAACATTGTCTGCAATGGCGACAACAATGGTTTTATCCATCTTATCGCTAACAACTTTACCCACGCGGGTTTTTCTCAATGATCTTTCCATTCCATTTCACTCCTTTATACACCGATTACTTGGACTCACGGAGCTCAAGCTCACGAAGAATCGTATGGACGCGAGCGATGTCCTTCTTCACGGCGGCAATCCGCTGGGGATTATCCAGCTGGTTGGTTGCATGCTGGAATTTCAGGTTAAAAAGCTCTTTCTTCAGATCGTTCAGCTTCACGGTCAGCTCTTCCGCGTTCATTTCTCTTACTTTATTAACCTTCATTCTTCTTCACCACCTGTTTCAGTTTCCTTGCATACAAACTTGCACTTGATCGGCAGTTTGTGCATCGCAAGGCGCATCGCCTCGCGGGCCAGTTCTTCGGATACATCCGCAATTTCAAACAGGATGCGGCCGGGTTTTACAACCGCTACCCAGTATTCGGGAGAACCTTTACCGGAACCCATCCGCGTTTCGGCCGGTTTTTGCGTTACCGGCTTATCGGGAAAGATCTTGATCCAGACCCGGCCGCCTCTTTTGAGATAGCGGGTCATGGCGATACGGGCGGCTTCAATCTGGTTGTTGGTAATCCAGGCCGGCTCCAGTGCCTGCAGCCCATACTCACCATAGGTGATGGTATTGCCGCGGGTGGCCTTGCCCTTCATCCGGCCTCTCTGCACCCTTCTGTATTTCACTCTCTTCGGTATTAACATTATCTGGCTCCCCCTTCTTTTTTCGGAGCTTTCTTGACATCGGAGAGGATCTCGCCTTTATAGATCCAGACCTTTACGCCGATCTTCCCATAGGTCGTGTTTGCCTCGGTGAAGCCATAGTCAATATCAGCTCTCAAAGTCTGCAGAGGAATGGTTCCCTCATGATAGCACTCGCTTCTGGCGATTTCAGCACCGTTGAGCCGGCCGGACACCATTACCTTGATGCCCTTCGCACCGGTCCGCATGGTGTTGCCGATCGCCTTTTTCATCGCGCGGCGGAATGCAATCCGCTTTTCCAGCTGCTGCGCAATCGATTCCGCTACCAGCTGGCTGCAGGTATCCATATTTTTTACTTCAACGATGTTGATGTTGACCTTCTTGCCGGTCATATCCATCAACTCTTTTTTCAGCTTTTCGATTTCCGCACCGCCGCGGCCGATCACCAGGCCGGGCTTGGCGCAGTGCAGAAAGATCCGAATGCTTCCGCCTTCCGCGGTCCGTTCGATCTCAATTTCGGGTACGCCCGCCGAATAAAGCTTTTTCTTTAAGAATTTCCGGATATTATAATCCTCCAGGATCAGGTCGCCCACTTTATTATCTGCGGCGATCCATCTGGAATCCCAGTTCTTGATAACGCCGACCCGCAGGCCGTGCGGATTCACTTTCTGACCCATTTTTACGCCTCCTCCAATACAATAGTCACATGAGAGGTTCTCTTATTGATGCGGAACGCTCTTCCCTGTGCTCTGGGCATGATTCTCTTCAAAATAGGACCGGGGCAAACAAAACATTTTGCCACAACCAGTTTATCGACATCCATGCCGTTATTGTTCTCGGCGTTGGCCATCGCGCTCTTCAGCAGCTTGCAGACCGGTTCGCTTGCCGCCTTATTGGTATTCTGAAGAACAGCCATCGCATATTTTGCAGGCTTGTTGCGGATCAGATCCAATACCACGCCGACCTTACGAGGAGAAATTCTGAGATATTTCAAATGCGCTGTTGCTTGCATATTCGTCTTCCTCCTTACTTTGTGGTCTTGGAGCCCGCGTGGCCCCTAAACGTTCTGGTGGGCGCAAACTCGCCCAGTTTGTGTCCTACCATATCCTCGGTGATATATACAGGCACATGCTTTCTGCCATCGTGTACGGCAATCGTATGCCCTACGAAATCCGGAAAGATGGTGGATGCTCTGGACCAGCTTTTGAGCACTCTCTTTTCGCCGGTCTCGTTCATTGCCTGAACTCTGCTTAAAAGCTTGGGATCTACAAAAGGACCCTTTTTAACACTTCTACCCATTTCAATATGCCTCCTTCCAGATTACTTCGCATTCCGACGTTTAACAATAAACTTGTCGGTCTTGGCTTTCTTGCTTCTGGTCTTATAGCCCAGCGTCGGTTTGCCCCAGGGGGTAACCGGGCCGCTCCGGCCGATGGGGGACTTTCCTTCACCGCCGCCATGCGGATGATCGCAGGGGTTCATCACCGAGCCGCGTACCGTTGGACGAATGCCCATATGCCGCTTTCTGCCGGCCTTTCCAATGGAAACATTGGAATGTTCGCCGTTGGAAACAACGCCGATCGTTGCAACACAGTCCAGCCGTACCAGCCGTACCTCACCGGAAGGGAGGCGAATCTGCGCATATCCGTTTTCCTTTGCCATCAGCTGTGCGCTGTTGCCGGCGGAACGCACCAGCTGGGCGCCCCGGCCGGGGTAAAGCTCCACATTATGAATCACCGTACCCACGGGGATGCTGTCCAGCGGGAGCACATTGCCGGGCTTGATATCCGCATGGACGCTGGCGATCACCTGATCGCCCACCTGCAGGCCCTCCGGGCAGATAATATAGGATTTTTCTCCGTCCTCATAGTTCAGCAGCGCGATAAACGCGGTGCGGTTCGGATCATACTGAATAGACGCAACCGTTGCCGGAACGTCCCTTTTGTTTCTCTTGAAATCAATGATCCTGTACTTAACCTTGTTGCCGCCGCCCTGATGACGCACCGTAATACGGCCGTAGCTGTTCCGGCCGGCTTTTTTCTTCACCGTTGTCAGCAAAGAGCGTTCCGGCGCATCTTTGGAAAGGCAGCTATAGTCTACATTTGTCATCTGGCGTCTGGCCGGAGAAGTAGGTTTATACGTTTTCATTGCCATAACATTCTCCTCCTTACATCATGCCGTCAAAGAACTCGATGGTCTTTGAATCAGCAGTTAACTTTACATAGGCTTTCTTCCAGGCGGCAGTTTTTCCCACATGGACGCCCACTCTCTTTTCCTTGCCCCGTACGTTCACGACGGTAACTTTTTCAACAGAAACCTTGAATATTTCCTCAACCGCTTTTTTAATTTCGATTTTATTGGCGTCCTTCGCAACCTTAAAAGCATAGGTCTTATCCTGCATGGAAGCCATGGATTTTTCGGAGACAATCGGTTTCATAATAATATCATAATTCGATTTCATTATGCATAGACCTCCTCAAGCTGCTTCACGGCATCCTGCGTCAGAATCAAGGTGTCGTATTTCAGGATATCGTAAGTGTTGATGGTGTTCACCCGTGCGGCCTTTACACTGGGAATATTCGCCGCGCTTTTCACAAAGCAGGCGTTGGTGCCGCTGTTTACAACCAGGGCGTTTTCGGTATTGAGGGCCTTGAGCATCCCGACAACCGTTTTGGTTTTATATTCATCCATTTCAATTTTATCCAGCACAATCAGCTTGCCCTCGGCCAGCTTAGAAGAAAGCGCAGAAAGCAGCGCGAGCTTCTTTACCTTCCGGTTCATGCTGAAACGGTAATCCCGGGGCTTCGGCGCAAAAACAACGCCGCCGTGGGTCCATTGCGGGCTGCGGGTTGATCCCTGCCGGGCCCGGCCGGTGCCCTTCTGCCGCCAGGGCTTGATGCCGCCGCCGGAAACTTCGGCCCGGGTGAGCGCAGACTGCGTTCCCTGCCGCTGATTCGCCAAATAATTGGTTACCGCCGTATGCATCGCGGTTTGATTGACCTGAACGCAAAAAATGGAATCCGCAAGGTCCATGGTGGACACCTTGGCGCCACTCATATCAAATACGTCTACGTTAGCCATTTATTTTTCCCCCTTACTTAACCATTTTTAACGGTGTTTTTCACAGTAACGATCGAACCCTTCGGGCCGGGGATCGCACCTTTGACCACCAGTAAATGATTCTCAACGTCGACCTTTACCACGTCGAGATTCTGAACCGTTACCTGCGCGGCACCCATATGTCCGGGCATTTTCTTCCCTTTATAAATACGGGAAGGGGAAGAGCAGGCGCCCATGGAGCCGGCATGGCGATGAACCGGGCCGCCGCCGTGCGTCATGGGGCCGCGGTGTCCGTTATACCGTTTGATGGTTCCGGCAAAGCCTTTCCCTTTGGAAATGCCCGTTACATCAACGCAGCTGCCAACTTCAAAGGTATCCGCCGTAATCACGTCGCCTACATTAAATTGATCGGCTTCCTCCAGCCGGAATTCCTTCAAAACCTTTTTACAGGCTACGCCGGCCTTTTCAAAATGCCCTTTTAGCGGCTTGGTGACCTTATTTTCACTCAGATCCTGAAACCCGAGCTGCAGCGAAGAATAGCCGTCGTTTTCCAGGGTTTTCTTCTGAACCACCGTGCAGGGGCCCGCCTGAATGACTGTTACCGGAATTACATTGCCGGTTTCATCAAAAACCTGCGTCATCCCGATCTTTTTCCCGATTATACCTTTCTTCATTTCTTCTTACCTCCATTTGGTTATTGGTTGATTTGCATCAACTTGACCTTCTCTTTGGGCGCCTTTAAAGC
Source organism: Clostridiales bacterium (assembly GCA_003343605.1). Taxonomy (GTDB): domain Bacteria; phylum Bacillota; class Clostridia; order Oscillospirales; family QAKW01; genus QAKW01. The sequence goes on along the minus strand of QAKW01000070.1, from coordinate 7,772 downwards.
TTGATTTCAAGCTCAACGCCTGCAGGAAGTTCTACGCTTGCCAGCGCTTCCGCGGTTTTGGCGGCGGGCTTCACGATATCGATCAGCCGTTTATGGGTTCTTCTCTCAAACTGCTCTCTGGAATCCTTATACTTATGAACAGCGCGCAGGATCGTGACAACCTCTTTCTTGGTGGGAAGAGGGATCGGGCCGGATACGACCGCCCCGGTTCTCTGCGCGGTTTCCAGGATCTTCTGAGCAGCCTGATCCACCAGTGTGGAATCATAGCCTTTTACGCGGATTCTGATTTTGTCAGCCATTCTTGATTAGCCTCCTTGATAAAATTTGACTCTTTGGATGAGACGACTTTGACGGAAAATTTTAAACACACAGCCGGGTGTTTCACCCGCGGTGTAAAATAAATCGGACGACCCCGCCCGAACAAAGCCTCCGTTTCCAAAAAGCGGCTTACACGGCAACCCGTGCAGTTCCCAGGAACGGTTAACTCTTTGTTTTCCCTGTCTCTTCATCCGGTTTCAAACCGGACTGGCTCCGCGGAAATTCCCCATATACACCGGGAAAATGCGGTGTTATGGCCACCTCCCGCATCGTCGCTCCTACAGTCATGCTTGTATATAATAGCACACTCATCCGGGAATTTCAAGCATTATTTTTATTTTTTTGCATTTTTATTGCAGATCTGCAAGCACGGCCTGCTTGTCGGAATCTGCCGGTGACCATTATTATAATTTTCACGCCTTTACACACTCCGAAATAAATGATATAATAAAAATACCTATTTATGTTAAATTAGGAAGAAAAATAATATGGGAGGTCCCAATTCGATGAACGAACCTATTTTAGTGATCATGGCCGCCGGTATGGGCAGCCGTTACGGAGGCTTGAAGCAGATTGATCCGGTAGACCCGCAAGGGCATATCATTATGGATTTTTCCGTTTATGATGCAATGAAAGCCGGATTCAAAAAATTCGTTTTCGTAATTAAAAAAGAGATCGAGGCCGATTTCAAAGAGGTCATTGGCAAACGCATTGAAAAACGGGCGGAGGTCCACTATGTTTTTCAGGAGCTTGCCAATATTCCGGCAGGTGTAATTACGATTCCCGAAGACCGGGTTAAGCCCTGGGGCACCGGCCATGCCATTCTCTGCTGTAAAGAAGTTTTGAACGCACCCTTTGCCGTGATCAACGCCGATGATTTTTACGGCCGGGATGCATTTGTGCAGCTATACCGCTTTCTGCGGGATGCGCAGGAAGCACAGCCAATGCGCATCGCCATGGTCGGCTATATTCTGGAGAATACCCTTACCGATAACGGCCATGTGGCCAGAGGCGTTTGCCGGGTCAATGAAAAGGGTTATCTTGAAAAAATCGATGAGCGCACCATGATTCAGAAGATCAACGGGCAGGCCCATTATTCGGAAGACGGCGGAATCTCTTTTATTCCCGTTCCCAATGATGCGCCGGTTTCTATGAATATGTGGGGCTTCCCCTTAGCGTATCTCCGGGCGCTGGAAGAAAAATTCCCCGCCTTTCTGCAGAAAACCGTGCGGGAGAATCCCCTGAAGGGCGAATTCTATCTGCCGGTGGTGGTGGATGAGCTTCTGCGTGAAGACGCCGCAGAGGTGCAGGTGCTGCACAGCGCAGATAAATGGTTTGGCGTCACTTATAAAGAGGATAAGCCCATGGTGGAAGCCGGTATCCGGGGGCTGAAGGACGCAGGCGTTTATCCGGAGAATCTTTGGGAGGATTAAACCATGTGCAAGGAATTGCAAACGGTTATCGATGCCTTTGCCTTCGATGGGCCGATTGTAAAAAATGAATCCTTTGGTAACGGCCATATCAACGATACCCTGCTGCTTACCACCGCAAAAGGCACCCAGTATATTCTCCAGAAAATGAATACCTATGTTTTTACCAACCCGCAGGGTCTGATGGAAAATGTATTCGGCGTTACCGAATATCTGAAAAAACGGATTGTGGAGCAGGGCGGAGATCCAAACCGCGAAACCCTCACCTTTATTCAAACGCGCAGCGGAGATCTTTATTATAACGGCCCGGAGGGCGCATTTCGGGCATACCGCTTCCAGAGTGATCTCTTTGCGCTGAACGCAGCGCGCAACGCGCAGGATTTTTATGCCAGCGGCAAGGCATACGGCCGGTTCCAATCGCTGCTGGGCGATTATCCGGCGGATACTCTTCATGAAACGATTCCGCACTTTCACGATACCCCGCAGCGCATGCAGCAATTAAAGGCGGCCATAGAAAAAAACGCGGCCGGCCGCAAAGATACGGCGCAGGAGGAAATCGCCTTCGCGCTGGAGCGCGAGGCTTCCTGCGGCATTGTAATGGATCTGCAGGCCCGGGGCGCTCTGCCGGTTCGGGTTACGCACAATGATACCAAGCTCAATAACGTTCTTCTGGATCCCAAAACCGGAGAGGGCGTTTGCGTAATTGATCTCGATACGGTGATGCCCGGGCAGGCAATCTTTGATTTTGGTGATTCCATACGTTATGGGGCCTCTACCGCCGCCGAAGATGAGCCGGATCTTTCAAAGGTACATCTGGATCTTGAGCTGTTTGATGCTTATACACGCGGCTTTTTGGAAGGCTGCAACAATGTGCTGACGCCGGCGGAAAAAAGCCTTCTGCCAACCGGCGCCTGGATGATGACGCTGGAATGCGGCGTGCGCTTTCTGGCAGATTATCTCAATGGAGACGTCTATTTCAAAACCGGTTACCCCACGCATAATCTGGTGCGTGCCCGCACACAGTTTAAACTGGTGCGGGAAATGGAAGAAAAGCAGGATCAGATGCAGGCGATTGTAGCCAAATATTAAAATGATTAAGAACAGCAAAACAGCCACCGGCCGCTCCTTGGCCGGTGGCTGTTTATATTTGTAAAAATACGCCTGTTTCCAAAGTATTGCATATAAAAAAGGCGCGGTTCCAAAAAGAACCGCGCCCTTTATTAAAACACTCAGGCTCCTTCTACAACAGGCTCCATCACAACAATGGATCCATCAGACAAAGCCATTCTCTCAATCAGAGTAGCCATTTCCGCTCTGGTTGCATTGCCCTGCGGGCAGAAATTACCGTCGTCATCGCCCTGGAACAAACCGGAAGTTCCGGCCCAGGCAACTTCTTCGGCAGCCCATCCGGCAACCGTATCAGCATCGTTGAACTCTGCGGGATCACCGAAGGTCGGCAGCTCATCCGTACCCTCCAGTTTCGCATTGATCGAAACCAGCCGATAGAGCATTACCGCAACCTCTTCACGGCTGATCGCACTCTCGCCGCGGAAGGTGCTGTCTTCATATCCTCTAACCACGCCGATGGCAGCCATCACTTTCGCCTGCCGTGCATACCAGGCATCGCCCAGATCGTTCAGCACTTTTACATCATCGTTACCGAAAGCTTCGGCAAGACCTACCAGAATCTGTTCAAAATCTTCATCAGGAACAAACTCCAGCAATTCATCGGTGAGGCCAAGCATTCTGCAGAGAACGGTTACAAACTCGCCTCTGGTGATCGCACGGTCACCGTAGAATACATTGTATTCACCCTCAAAAATGCCCAGCGCCTTGCAGAATACTGCGGTATCATAATACCACACATTCTCATCGGTTACATCGTCGAACGGATGACCGGCAGCAATCACCTCAGTCTCAAGAACCGTTTCACAATCTACACAATAGCGCTCCCAACGGCCTTCTTCGGTTTCAGTCGGTGCATAATAGCGGGTAACCACTCCGGTGTGATCACCATCTTCAGCGGTAGCCGGAACCGTTACACTGTATTCATAGCCGCAGACGGAGCACTTGAAGTCGTCGTGTCCGTCTTCCGTGCAGGTCGGCGCAACGGAGGTTTCCTGCTTCTCAAAGCTGCAGGCTTCTGTTTCTACATGGGCGGCGTCATTCGCGCAAACACGGGTGTGCTGTGCATCCGCGCCTTCTGTGCCTTCCACGTGAGTCCACTCGCCCCATGCGTGATCCAGCGCGTCTACTTCCGTATCATTATAGGAATAGCCGCAACCGCCGCAGGTATGCTTGGTGTAGCCCTTCTCGGTGCAGGTGGGATCTACCACTTCATCCGTGAAGCTGCAGGCTTCTGTTTCTACATGGGTAGCGTCATTCGCGCAAACACGGGTGTGCTGTGCATCCGCGCCTTCTGTGCCTTCCACATGAGTCCACTCGCCCCATGCGTGATCCAGCGCGTCTACTTCCGTATCGTTATAGGAATAGCCGCAATCGCTGCAGGTATGCTTGGTATAGCCCTTCTCGGTGCAGGTGGGGTCTACCACTTCATCCGTAAAGGTGCAGCTCGCTTCTTCGCTACCGCCATCATTCTCGGTGCAGGTGCGTACATGCTTGGAATCAGCACCTTCTGTGCCTTCCTTATGCGTCCATGCACCATAGGTATGATCTACCGGATCGGTTTCGCTATCCTGATAACTATAGCCGCAATCCGGGCAGGTATGGGTGGTATAACCACCGGCCAGATGGGTCGGATCTGTTACAACATCATCGAACGTACAGTTTACCGTTTCAGCATCACTGCACTTGGAGCAGGTTCTGGTATGCTGGGAAGGATTGCTCTCATCCACATGGGCCCAGGCGCTCCAGTCGTGATCGCAGGTTACGCTCAGAACCAGCGCATCTGCATTCTTTACATAATGAACATCAGGCTCACAGGTAACCGTTTTAATATCGCTTTCAAGAGTCTCATCCCAATAGGTAGAACTTCTGTCTGCAAAGAAAAACTGAACGGTCGTTTCATCCAGTGTGGCATCTGCCAATACTTCAAAAGTTACTTTGCAGAGCATAAAAGACGCATCTTTTGCCTGATTCTCTGCGTTAGCCCAGGAAACATAAAGAGGGCCTTCATCTTCTCCCAGATTAACCGTTCTATCAGTATTCACTGTAACAGCACCCGGGAAATATGATACATCCATGTCTCCCATCCCGGGAATATTCACTTTTTGGCTGGTTTCAACCGCCGTATTATTCAGTACTGCCTTGTCGTAATTGCCGATAATCGCAATCGCCTGCAGCGGCTGGGTATAATTTTCAACCCCTACCGTTACCGTTACCGTATCACCGGGATGAACCTCTGTTTTATCCGCAACGGCCGTCAGCTTCATCAGGCCATCGGCGGAGGCAAAAGAGAATGTCCATACCATGGTGAGCAGCATTGCGATCGTAACAGCAATCGAACTCACTCTTTTAAACATAAATGAACCTCCTTATGTTATTACGTTTTCAGAAGAAAAGAGAATGAATTTTTTCTTCCTGAAGAAGAGACCGGCCGCGTAATCCGAACCGGCCCCGTTATGTAGCTCCATTATAACAAATGTTAAATGAAAAAAACACCACCTTATGTTGCTTTTTTAACACATTTTGCGTAGTATTAAAAATTTAATCGGCAAAATCAGCCAAAAGCCACCAGGAAAATACAGTTAAAATTGGTAAACTCATAAATAACTTGCATCATCTGATGGGCGGACCGCCGGTAATTACCGGCGGTCCGCTCAAGGTTTTATTTTTTGATTTTTTGGCGGGATGGGCCTTTCTGCCCTGAGCCTCTTCCTTAATTATTTATGCCTGCACATTTAAAACCAGTGGTGCTGCGTACTTTTCGTAATGAACGCCCGGCTCACAGGTCACTGTTTTGATCGCCGCTGTAATCGTTTCATCCCAATAAGTAGAGCCTCTGTCACCAAAGAAAAATTGAAGGGTGGTCTCATCCAGCGTAGCGTCCTCCAACACTTCAAAAGTAGCAGTAAAAAGTGTAAAAGACGCATCTTTTGCCTGATTTTCAGCATTTGCCCAAGAAATATACAATGGTGCTATGTCTTCACCTAAGGCAGAATCTGCCACTCTATTTAAATTTTTTGTAACCACACCAGGAAAGCTCTGCATGGGAACTAGATAAAAAATACCCGGCGCTACTTCTATTTCTATATCCACAATCTCTGAAACCACTGTATTTTTTAAAAGATTTTTATCATAGTTACAAAGAACCGTAATCGCCTGCAGCGGTTGGGTATAATTTTCGATTCCTACTGTTACTGTGACCGTATCGCCGCGGTGGACTTCCGTTTTATCTGCCACGGCCGTTATCTTCATCAATCCTTCGGCAGAGGTAAATGAAAAAGTACAAACCATTGTAAGCAGCATCGCCGCCGACAGGGCAAATGACATAATTTTTTTATACATTGTTTAAAGTCCTCCTTTCATCTTTACGCCTGCACATTCAGAATCAGAGGATCTGCGTTTTTCGTATAGTCCACATCAGGAGTCAGGTTTGTAAACCGCCCCTCTGCTTCATTCCAATGGCCAACCGATTCAAAGAAAAACTGCACGCCGGTTTCATCGAGCACTGCGTCGTCCAGTATTTCAAAAGTGACCGTAAATAAAGTAAAGCTATTTACAGCCATTTCCTTATCGTCGCCGTCTGCCCATACAGCATAGATCGGCCCAAGATTGTCTATAGCATATGCATCGTTGTAGGTCATTGTCGTGGTAGGAAAATAAGGGGCCTCAACGATGCCCAGTCCGGGAACTTCAACCTTTAATGTCTGGGAAAGTTCTATGATTTTCATAACATCTTGATCAAAATTCCCCCGGACAACCATGTTTGCAACAGGACTATAGTTTGCCAACCCCACTGTTACTGTGACCGTATCGCCGCGGTGGACTTCCGTTTTATCTGCCACAGCCGTTATCTTCATCAATCCTTCGGCAGATGCAAACGAAAAAGCGCAAACCATTGTGATCAGCATTGCCGCCGTTACGGCAAATGAAATTATCTTTTTCAGCAATTCTTACGTCCTCCTTTCAAAATAAACACATGACATCCCGCACAAAATAATCAGCGCCTTTCTATATCTCAATTATACCATTAATATTATGCTTTTCAACCTATTTTAGTAAAATATTTTTATACTATTTTACAACCTCGTTTTTCACAATCAATACATGGAACCACCAAAATTGGCCGCCGGTAATTACCGGCGGCCAACCATGTTCAGTTTAAATCCATTAGGAGGCCGGATACCAGCCGTTGAGCATCTGCATCAGATAGGTAACGTCTCCCAGATCTTTTGATCCATCGCAGTTGATATCCGCAACGGCCAGATCAATATTTACCTCGTAGCCTGCGAAATGCCGCAGCAGCATGACCGCATCTGCAATCGATACCCTGCCATCGCTGTTTACATCGCCCAGCACCGCATCCTCGCGTGCGCCGCAGTCTACGCAGACCCCGTCTTCATAATGATGCCCCGGCGCCTCTTGATACTGATCGCGGTAGAAATAGCCGCAATCCGCACAGGTATGCTCGGTATAGCCCCTTACAGTGCAGGTGGGGGCAACCACCCGCTCTGAAAAGCTGCAGTTCAGGGTTTCTTCACCGCCATCGTCAGCGGTGCAAACATGCTTGTGCTGCGCATCCGCATTTTCTGTGCCTTCCACATGGGTCCACTCGCCCCAGGTGTGGCCCAGCGCATCCTGCTCGTTATCCTGGTAAGAATAACCGCAGGTTTCGCAGGTATGCTCGGTATAGCCGCCTTCCGTATGGGTCGGGGCTACCACATTTTCGGTGAAGCTGCACGCCTCCGCCGCCACATTGCCGCACGCCGTGCAGGTCTTGCTGTGGCTGGAAGGATCGCTCGCATCGTCGTGCGCCCAGCCTTCTTCGCCATAGGTGCAGTTGGCAACTTCTTCCTTCGTGCAGAGTGCGCACACCCGCTTATGGGTTTCGGTGCCCTCTAC
>QAKW01000025.1 GCA_003343605.1 Clostridiales bacterium | reverse complement strand
CCGGCGGCGCGCTGCTGGGCAACCGGCTGACGCTCTATCTGGAAAACCGCGCGTATGTGCGGGAGCTGAGCGACCGGAAGGGCGACACGCAGACGGTGCTGAGCCCTTCTACCATTCAGGGAAAGGTGCAGGCGGTTTGCGCGGGCGACGGCAATAATTTTGCCATTACCGAAAGCGGCGATCTTTACGGCTGGGGCAGCATTGATCTTTCCCCGCTGGATGAATCCGGCAGGCTTTATGAAAAAGCGGAGAAGATCCAGGTGGTAGGCGATACCTGCTTTCTGCTGACGCAGGATCACGTGCTCTATGCGAAGGGCGATAACAGCCGGGGGCTGATTCTGGGGCAGACAGCCAATCGGGTGGACGCGTTTGTGAAAATAGAAGAGGACGTTGCAGATTTTTCCGCCTCCTCCACCGCTGCGGCACTCATTAAACGCAGCGGCAATCTCTACCTCTGGGGGCTGAATACCTATGGGCAGCTCGGCCGCGAGGCCGAGCGCGCCAGCGATACGAACACCCGGCTGGCCGGGAATGTGACGAAGGTGGCGGTGACGCCGCGTTCTGTATTTTACCGCACGGAAAACGGCGATGTTTTTGCGCTGGGCAGCAACGCCTACGGCCAGTTTGGCCTCGGCAGCCGCGATGTGCAGAGCGTGCCGGTCTGCATTGTGGGGGACTGCCGGGATTTTGCCGCCGGGACAGACTTTCTGCTGGTGCTGAAAAATGATGGAACGGTCTGGAGTGCCGGGAACGACAGCTTCGGCCAGCTCGGGCGCGCCACAGCGGAAGAGCTGGAGCCGGAAGCCGGAACCATGACGGCAGAGGCGCAGCAGGCGCTTGAAAATGCGGCCGCAGAGGCGGTTTTCGGGCAGGTGGAAAACCTGGCGGGTGCCACCGCCGTTTATGCGGCCGGGCACACGGCCTTTGCCCTGATCGGCAGTGAGCTTTATGCCTGGGGAGAGAATACGCTCGGCCAGCTCGGCACCGGCGACCGCAGCGCCTGTGAGAGCCCGAAGCTGGTGCACCGCAAGGCGGCGGCTGTTTCGGCCGGCGGCGCCTGCACGCTGCTGCTTACGGAAGAGGGCAAGCTGCTCGGTGCGGGCGACCGCAGCAATTATCAGCTCGGCGCCCGAAGCGAAGGCGAGGGCTTCCGGGAAATCGCGGCGGTAAAGGAGGGCGCATAACATGCTCAGGGCAATTGGTTACATCAGCTTTGGCTTTGCAGGGGTTTTTGCCTTCCTGCTGCTGATTTTTCTGATGCAGAAAACGAAGAAAAAGAGCCTGAAGGTGCGTAAAAAAATCAGGAGCCGCCGCCGTTTTTACGGCATGGCCGCCTTCTTTTTCCTGCTGGCGGGAGGGATTCTGCAGCTCGCGGCCGGGCGGGCGAACGCCGCGCCCCGCACCTTTATCAGCAGCGGCTCGCCGGTGGAGGCCTATAAAAACAGCGCGGATCAGGCCAACCTGCCCGAAGCCATTTTTGCTTTGGGCGATGATTATTATGTAAGCACCGGCAAAAACCGGGTATACGGCTATCTGGAGCTCGAAAAAACAATCACCGATGAAGCGGGCAACGAGCAGAAAACCACGGAATATCAAAAGGGGCTTTGCTTCCGGGATGCACAGCAGGTTACGGGCGAGGGCGGCTTTCTGGCGGTGCTGAGCACGCGCGGTGTGCTGCGCCTTACCGGCGCATTTGAATACCTTACCTATGAAAAAAACAATACGGTTTTCCGCGAGAAGGTTTACAGCCGCAGCTGTACCTTTGCAGACGCCACCAGCAATAATCTCTTCTATATTTCCGGCGACAATCTCTATTCGGCGGGCTACAACGCCTTTGGGCAGCTTGGCGACGGAACCGCACGGAACCGCCTGCAGGGCGTGCAGGTTCTTACGGATGTGGAATCGGTTTCGGCCAGCGAGACCCATACCCTGGCCGTAGACAAATACGGCAATCTCTATGGCTTCGGCGACAACGGCTATTCCGAAATGGGCAACCGCACCACCGCCCAGAGCATTACGCCGGTGAAGGTGATGACCGGGGTGAAGCAGGCGGAGGCCGGGCGCTATTTCAGCATTGTGCTGGCCAAAAACGGAGATGTTTACGCGGCCGGGCGCAACAATCTCGGCCAGCTCGGCACCGGCGACGGGCGGGATTACGCCAGCTTTACTAGGATTTTGGAAGGTATTGTGAAAATTTCGGTAAACGGCAGCTCCTGCGCGGCGCTCAGCGAAAGCGGCGCTCTTTATGTTTGGGGGGATAATTCCCAGCATCAGCTCGGCGCGGGCGAAGAGGCGATTGTGGAACCAACGCTGATTGCCAACGATGTTTACGATGTGGCCATGGGCCGCACCTCCATGGGCATCCTCCGGCTGAACCGGGACGTTGCGGTTTCCGGCTCCGCCAGGCTGGAGAGCAACAATGAATTTCTGCAGGCGATCTGGCAGTTTGAGGCGGCGATTCCGGAGGAGGATCTCTATCGCGCGTTCCAGACGCGTTATCAGCTGGTGGTTTAGCGCCGTCAAAAAAGTATTTACAGAGCGTCCCGCTGCGCGAGGCCCACATACTGGAAAGTTTTTTTTAAAAAATACTTGATTTTAGGCATGAAGTATGATAATATACCTAAGTAATGACACGAAAAAGAGGTGAGAAGCATGAAGGAAGGGATTCATCCCAATTATGACAAGGCGGTTGTAAAATGCGCCTGCGGCAACACATTCGAAACCCGGTCAACCAAAAGCGAGATCAAGGTTGAAATTTGTTCCAAGTGTCATCCTTTCTTTACAGGCAAACAGAAGCTGGTTGATACCGGCGGCAGAGTTGACAGGTTTAAGAAAAGATTTAATCTTGACAAGTAAGTTAAAGAGCCGAAGGAAAGGATCCTTCGGCTTTTTTTATCGCGAAAGGGGAGGCCGGGATGATCGGAACGATTGTTTGGGATTTTAACGGAACCGTGCTGGACGACGCGGGCGCCTCGGTAGCGGCGGTGAACCGGATGCTGCGCCGGCGGGGTCTGCCGCCGATTACGCTGGAATGGTACCGCAAAAATCTGTGCATGCCGCTGGAGACGTTTTACGCCGGCATCGGGATCGCCGGCGAACCGATCGAGGCGCTTTCGGCCGAATTCCAGCTGCACTGCGCCCGGGAGGAACGGCCGGTTTTTCCGGAGGTACGCGCGGCGCTGGCGCGCTTTCACGCGGCGGGGCTCCGCCAGCTTCTTCTTTCTTCGCTGCACCAGCAAACGCTGGAGGAGGCGGTAGAAGAGCGGGGAATCGCGCCCTATTTTGAAATCATAGCCGGCCGCGGCGATCATACGCTCGGCGATAAAAGGGAAGCGGCGAAAGCCTATCTGGAAAAAGAGAACATTGCGCCAAATTCGGCGCTTTTTATCGGCGATCTCATCACCGATTGGGAGCTGGCCAATTATGTAGGCGCGCACGGCGCCCTGATTCCAAAGGGGCATCAGGATCAAAGCGTTCTGCTGGCCGCGGGCGCGCGGGTGATTGCAGACGCATCACAAATCGACATGCTGATGGAGGAATGGAAATGAATATGGAAAACGTGCTGGCACAATTGAAAAAAAACCGTTTTGAGCCGTATTATCTGGAAACGAAAGAGCAGGTGGTCCCGCTGCTGCGGGAGCTGCTCCCGGCGGGCGGCAGCGTTGGCGCCGGCGGCTCAATGACGCTGCGGGAGGCGGGGGTAATGGCGCTGCTGCGCAGCGGCGCCTACCGTTTTTATGATCGGGAGCGCCCGGGGATTACCCCGGATGAGATCCGGCAGGTATATCTGGATTCTCTTGGTGCAGACGCATATCTCTGCTCGGCAAACGCCGTAACGGAAAACGGCGAGCTGGTGAATGTAGACGGCAATTCCAACCGCATCGCCGCCATCTGCTACGGGCCGAAAAGCGTGATCATCGTTGCGGGGATCAACAAAATCGTAGCCACCGCCGAAGAGGGCCTCCGGCGGATTAAAACCACCGCGGCGCCGCAGAATGCAAACCGGCTTTCCTGCCGGACCTACTGCCGGGAAGCCGGCGTTTGTATGGGGCTTGAAGGCGGGATAACCGCAGGCTGCGGCAGCACAGAGCGCATCTGCTGCAATTATCTGGTCAGCGGGCCGCAGCGCGTTCCGGGGCGCATCAAGGTGATTCTGGTGGGCGAGGAGCTGGGGTATTGATTAAATCCGGGCCGGGAAGCAAAGCTGCTTCCCGGCTTTTTCTTTTGCCTGTTTCCCATAATTTTTTAACATAATAAATGAAAACACTATACAAAATTAAAATCAGATGTTAAAATATAACAAATAAGAGAAAAACAGGGAAATCAAGTTTCAAGCGGGTTTTGAAATAGGAGGGGCTTTTCATGAAAACAAGAACAATACGCATCCTCAGCCTACTATTAACGGTTTTGCTTTTGATCCAGTTTTCAGCCGTGATTACCTTTGCACAGGAAGAGGCGGCAGAACCAGCGGAAACCGAGGCGGGAAACCCGGTTTCTCATGAACTGACAGCGCTGCGCGGGCCGGATGTAAAGTATTTTATTCATAAAGACGGCAAAACCATGACCGCTGTTCAATACGACCGGCCGGTTCACTACCGGCAGGCAGACGGTTCCTGGGCGCAGATTGATAATACTCTGATCGAGGCGGGAGCGGACACCTGGCAAACCGCTGAAAACGCCGTTGCCTTTCTTTTTAATAAAAAATCAAAGGGAACACTCTTTACGCTCAGCGCCGCCTCAGGCACGCTGCGTTTTTCGCTGGAAGGCGCACGCCAGACGAATGCGGTGCGGGAAAACCCGGCAGCTTCGGACAGACCTTTTTCACCGGAGGGGCTTGCTTCCCGGGTTTCCTACCCGGATATTTTCGATGGGGTGGATCTGGTATTTGATCTTGTTTCCCAAACGGTAAAGGACAATGTGATTTTCCAAACGCCGCAAAGCGTTCGGCCGGTTACCTATAAAATCCATACCGGCGAGCACACGCTGACACTCAACGACGATCGCTCCCTCGATATTTTCAGTGCAGACGGTAAGCTGGTATATACCATGGCGGCGCCTCATTTAACCGATGCAGCCGGGGCTTACAGCGAGGCCGTTACCCTAACGCTGGAAACCAGCGGCTCCATCGCCCGCCTGCGGGCGGAGGCCGATCCCGCCTGGATGCAGGATCCCGCGCGGGTATATCCCATTACACTGGATCCGGAAATCACGGTGGACGGCGCGGCCGCGGGCAGCTATTTTCGGGGGACCCGTTCACAGGATCCGAATGTTAGTTCCAGCGACACCTATGTTGGCACCGATGCCTCCGGCGCCTACCGGAGTTATCTCAAACCGGCGCTGCCGGTTTTGGAAACAGTATCGGGCGAGCCCTGCTACAGTGTTTATGTGATGGAAGCAATTCTATCGATGCCGCTGGCCGGCACTGCGGTTTTTGATCAGCTCGCTTCCAGCACGCGTACGATCGAGCTGCGGGAGAGCACCACGGCTTTCGGCACGCAGCCCGCCACCTGGAACACACTGCAGGCAAGCCTGGGGAGCACGGTGGCAGAGAGCTTTCGCTCTGCATCGGTTTCTGCCTCCAACAGGCCGCAGACACTGAATTTTGATATTACCGCGCTGGTGAGCAGGTGGTATCGCGGCAGCTCGAATAACGGCCTGATTTTTAAATTTGATAATGAAACCGTGGGCGGCACGGCAAAAAAGTTTAATTTTAAAAACAGCCCATCTATCAGCGGCTGTTCCCCCACGCTCACAATTACCTATCAGGATCTTGCGGGTGTAGACGATACGCATACCTATATTGAGCAGGAGCTGGGAACCGCGGGCACGGCCTCGATCAGCAACGCGACCGGGCAGCTTCACTATTCCTTCAGCGATTATGCCGCAACCGGCGAGCGTTTTCCCTTTGAGATCAAGCATGTTTACAGCCTTGCCAATTACGGCACGGCGAGCGATGCGTGCTACGGGCTGGGTTTTCAATTAAATTTGTGCGAGCGGGTTGCTTATTATGATGATGCTTCCATGGTGCATATCGATGCTTCCGGCCACAGAACCTACTACGACCTAATGACCGAAGGCTATACGCCGGAAGCCGGAGAAACCAGCCGGTATGCTTGCCGCGGCCGGGCAGGAGAATATTTATCCTACGGAACCTTTGAGAACGCGGGCTATTACAAGCTTTGGTATGAGGCGCGCAAAGAGAGCAGGCTCTACAGCCCCCAGAGCGGTCTTCTGGTGCAGGCGCGGGATAATCAGGTAGATCAGTATGGCAACCATATCAACCGGCTTCATCTCAACTATACCAACGGCCGGCTGAATTACGTAACAGATGCGGTGGGCCGCAACGTGACCTTTGCCTATAACAGTGCGGGGCTGCTGCAAAGCCTCACCTATCCGGACGGTACTTCGGTCTCCTATCAATATACCGATGGCCGGCTGACCGGCGTAGCCCGGCAGGCGGGAGCGGAATCCTGCCCGCTGGCCGATTTCGCCTATACCGTTACCACCGCCGGTACACGGGCGTTTGTGCGGCTTACCGCCATAACCGACCGGATCGATCACCCGGGCCGTACGCTGGCATTCAGCTATTATGAGCCCACTGCGGCGCAGCTGGTAAACGCAGCGTATCTCACCGGCAATGCCTTTGCCGTTACGGGATGTACCGTCCGCCAGGGAGAAGAGGTGCTGGAGCAGCGAACCTTTGAATACACCTATAACTCTTTTACGGTCTCCAACCCGGAAGACGGCACCTGGGAACGGCATGCCCTCAACCAGGAAGGGCTGGTAATTTCGGCGGAAAACAGCGAAGGCTATGCGCAGTATTACCGCTACGGCGGCGGGGGAAGGAATCTGCTGCTCAACAGTTCAGACGTTCAGTGCAGAGCGGCGGTCAATTATCTGAAAAATGCGAATTTTTCCACCGGCACGGGTTGGGTCACCTCCGGCGCCAGCCGGAAGCCGGATACGGCAGAAAATCCCTTCGGCGCCTATCTGGCGCTGGCTAATAATGCCGCGGTTTCTCAAAGTGTGGCGGGGCTGCAGAGCGGCAAAACCTATACTTATTCGCTCCATGTTTATAAATCAGAAACGATCGCGGGGGACCTGGTGCTTTGGATGCGCCCCGGCGGCGCGGAAACCCGGGTAGAAAAAATTCAGCCGCTCTCTGAGCTCAAAACCGGCTGGAACCGCATTGGGATGACGGTTCACTTTGATGCCGGAACCGATATGAGCGCCTTTCAGGCGGGCTTTTCCACGCAGAGCCTCACCGGCCAAACCGATGGCGCGGTGCAGGTATATGCCGATGCGGCCCAACTGGTGGAGGGCAATACCGCGCAGCCCTTCAACTGGATTGAAAACGCGGGCTTCGAGCGGGGCACGGAAGGGTTTCAGTTTGTAAAAACCACCGGTTCGGCTGCTGAGCAGGCTTTAAGCTATGATGCGGATCATAATGTGATCGAAGAAGCGGGCGATGCGGTGTTCAAGCTGAAGGGCAAGAGCGATGAGGGATATATGCTGATGCAGGAAATCCCCGTTTCGGGCACGGCGGGCGATACCTTTGTGTTCGGCGCCGATGCCAAAGCGATTGCCCTGCCCGAAAAAGATGCGGCGGGCGATGGTTCGCAGACCTCCTTTTCCATTACGGTGCGGTTGATGAACGGCAGCGAAGCGGTTCAGCACAGCGACCTTACCGCCTTCAATCATTATTATGACGGCTGGCAATACCTTTGTGGGGAGCTGACGGCCGAAGAGGATTTTACCGCGGTAAAGCTCTTTTTGAAATATAAATATAATTGCAACACGGCGTATTTCGATGATGTGGTGTTTTACCGCAGCCGCCTGGGAACCGATTATACCTATGATGCGCAGAGCGGCGCGCTGACCCAGATGAAAGACAGCGCGGGCAATGTGACCAATATCAGCCGGGATGGGGATACCACCACCGTTGGCGACACCACGGTTACCACAACAAACGGAAAGGTTACCGGCGTAAGCAACGGGCGAATTACCGAAAGCTACACTTATGGGCTGGGCTCTGTTTTGCTTTCGAAAACCGTGCAGGATCATCTTTACGGCGGCAGCTATACCACCTCCGCCGCCTACGATTCCGAAGAAAATTATCCGGTATCGCAAACCGATGAAAACGGTAAAACAACGTATTATGAATACGACGGCAATAACACGGCGATTACCCGCGGATTGCTCACAAAGGTTACCTATCCGGATCAGGCACAGGATGTGATGGAATACGACAGCCTCACCGGCCGGCTGACCAGAGTGACGCGCAACAGCAGCCAATATGCGCAGTATACCTATACCGGCGCTGCGCTTACCGGGATCAGCAACGGCAGCACCTCCTATCAGTTTGCCTATAACACCCGCGATGCGCTCACCGGCATCAGCGTGACCCGCGGCGGCCAGACCGCCGTGCTGCACAGCTATATTTATGACGCCCGGCAGCGGCTGATCAGCGAGCAGACCGGCGGAAACACGGCGCTTCACTATCTCTACGATGAGAGCGGGAACCTTTCCGCCATCCGGCAGGGAGAGAGTGATCTATACCGCTATACCTACGATGCGGCGGGGCTGCTGACCCAAACGGAGGATTGCACGCAAACGCCTCACCGGTTTGAATATTATACCTATGATTTTGAGGGCGGACTTTTAAAGAAGACCACCTCGGATGGCCTCTGCTATACGCCCACCGAAAACGGGGAGAGCTGGAGCCTGCAGATCGGCAGCCTTTATCTCTCTTCCGGAATGGAGGCCGCCACGCGGGAGATCGTTTTGGCGGAGGAAACCACCGATGTGCAGGGCAACACGGTACCGGCGGTGACCGATGAGCAGACCACGCTGACATACAGCGGTGATCTAACCTATACCGCGGTATGGGATCAGCTTAACCGGCTGCAGCGGCTGGAATACGGCCGTGCGGGGAGCGGGAGTGTTTCCGGCCGGAACTTTACCTATTCCGGCTCGCGCGTTATAAGCGACGGGATTTATCAGTATACCTACGATGCGGGCGGGCGGATCACCAAAACCAGCTATTATAATGATTACGATGGAAACGATGTGGAGCGCCGCTATACCTACGACAGCCACGGGCGGATCAGCAACGTTGAATACTATAACTATACCTACGATGCGCAGAGCCGCCTGAGCGGAATTTATATACAGGAAAATGGAACCGATGTGGGTCTGCAGCATTTCTGGAACGAGGCGACCGGATTTCCGGCCCGGATCTTTGATTACAATGCCTATACCCATGCCGGCGGCAACACGTATTTCACCAGCGATGTGCTGGGCGTAAGCAGGATCGAAGGCTACACAGACAGCGGAGAAGAGCATTATACCGGCTGGGATATTACCCGCGATGCGCGCAATCAGATTACCGGGCTGGAAAAAATCTGGGATGAATGGAGAGATATTGAGCCGGATTATTTGAATGTAAGCTATTGCTACAACGATCAGGGGATGCGCACGCGCAAGAGCATCGATGAAGCGGCGCTGCCGCGGGAATCGGTATACTATTATAATGGAACACAGCTGATTTTTGAGGCACAGTATCAGGCGGGGGCGCTCCTTCGGGTGCTGGGCTTCCAGTATGATCCGCAGGGCAGCCCGCTATACCTCACGCTCTGGAACAATCCGGCGGATGCCGCCCAATATACGGTGTACCGCTATCAGTATAACCTGCTGGGCGAGATTGAAAAGCTCCTTCTGGTAAAGAGTGTAAACGGCACAAGCGTTACCTACCCGAATACCGAAGCGGCCAGCTATACCTATTCGGCCTTCGGCAAAATCATGGCGCAAAGCGGCGAGATGGCCGCAATCAATCCGATCCGCTATAAGGGCTATTATTACGATATCGAGACCGGCTGGTATTACCTGCAGAGCCGCTACTACAGCCCGGAATGGGGCATCTTCCTCACGCTCGATGATCCGGGAATTCTGCTGGCATCTGCCGATGAACAACTGAGTATGGATCTCGTGGCCTATTGCGGAAACGATCCGGTGAATTATGTGGATAGTTCAGGGCAATGGGCTGAAAAATATAAGGGCTTTGACAATAGTTCTAAATATGGATTTTCAGTATATTTTAATATAAGATTTTTATCAAAAACTTTTTCGTTTGCATTTGCTTGCGATATAGTACATAAATTTGGTGGTTGGTCTTGGATCTATGGTTTTTCTTACAAGAACATGACACCGGAAAGAATTGCAATAGAATTATATGCTCATGCTGTACTTTATGCTGTTGGTACATATTTAATAGAAAGCAGTAAAATTCAGAGGTTTATTGATTCACTCTTTTATTATTTGTTTGACGATGGATTTACTACTATAGCAGATCTTATGCAGTTTAACTTTCAACTTAAATGGATTTTGGTTAAATTATATTTGGGAACTTGGTTAATAGAAAGAACAAAATCAATTGATGTAAACTATGATGAAGGCTGGAAGAGAATGGCAGTATTTACTATTATTTGGAATTTAGGAGTACTATAAATCAAATGGGAGGCCTTGCCGTGAAACGTTTTAATCATAAAATAATCAACCGGTGTTTCATCACTGTGTGTTCCGGTATATTATTAATCCTGCTCTGTAGCTGCAATCTATATGATTTTTTTGAAGTAAACCCATCTTGGAAAATCGGCTTAGAATATCAGTATATCGCGTATGATGAGGAACGCTACCTTCCAATTGATCAATATCGGGATTTTTTAATTCAGCAGGAAACAGAAAAATTGGGAGAAGTACAAGTGGAAGGTGAAGTTATTTGGGGGAAGCTGTTCTTTGGCGATATTCTTTACCAATTAGTTGATTATCAGGATATTGTTTATCTTTGGACGGATTACGATGGGCCCCATGCGGATTTCTATTGCAGGGAGAGCAACTATGAAACCGTTTGCACGCTGTTAGAACAATGTATCAGTGCATCCATCTAGGTGATCTGTTTTGGGAAGATCTTCCGATTATAGGATCAGAACACTCAAGTTGGTATTTTGGAGGGATAAGAGCATGAAAAGGCTCATGACCATTCTGTGTATCGTTGCGTTGTCATGTCTTTTGGGCGGCTGCGCGGAGAAAACGCTTTATCCGAGTGATGGAAAGGATTACCATGCTTATTTTGGAAATGCCCGTTTTGTCATATTGTATGGAATAGCTGAGGATGAGACGGATATGCGGGAGAAGGAGTATTCGCTATGGGACCAGGCGGCAGAGTTTAATAATCAAATAATTGAACCGGATGTAGAAGCGTATCTGGAAAAGGAACCCTATGTATACTGCATTGGTGATTATTATACGAAGCTGGAGTATAATGAGGGAGTCTGGCAGCAGGCTGAGAGTCCGCATGCTTTTTCAGAAGAGGATCAGAAGATTTTTTTCATGATCGAGCAGCGGATCGAGGATCATTACCAGGAAAGAAGGTTCAAAAAATGGTATCGTTATCCCAGGATTTTTGATTAAAAGCAGAAAAGGGGAAAGGCAGATTTTTACGGCTGCCGAAAATAGGAAGAGTATTTGCAGGCCAGATGTTATAGAAGGGATTAAATTATGAGAACGAAATCTTATAGGGTTATCTTGTCAGCAATTGAACAAAAAATTTATAGTGTAGGCAGCAGAATTGCGATCTATACGCTGCAAAAGGGCCGGTTTACAAGAATAGCACGGTATGAAGAGCTGCGTAATCCTGCATGGATTGCACTTTCCCGGGATGAGCGGCTGCTGGCCGGGATCAATACCTCAGGGCGGATCATGGTTTTTGATACACAGACCGGGTCAATATTGCTCCAATCAGCGGGGACAAAACGCGAAAGCCACAACCTTTATTTTTTTGATGAAGACCGGCAACTGATCTGCAAAGATTGGGATGGCAGGATCTTTACGCTTGATCTGCAAACAGGAAAATTTTCAGTCTTTCCTCAAAAAACAGCAATGGGCGCTTTTTTAGATACTGAAACAAGCGGCAGGTTCATTTCATTTTCAGAGTATGAGCTGAGCGAAGAAAACAGGAGATTGATCATTGAAGAGGTTGATTCCGCTGCCGCTACGGTAACGGAGGTATTTACTATCGATGGTATTGCAGGAACTTTGGCGGAGATGACCCGGGCAGGCGGGCATATCTACTTCTTCATTGATTATTTCGATGGATCTTCTGACGTTTCTGTTTATGATATTCAAAAGCGGACGTTGAAACGGCTGCTGAAGCTGAAAGGCTTTTGCCCGCAGGAATTCGGAAGAAAAAATATGGGTTACCCGGTAAAGATCTGCCCCAGCCCGGATGAAAAATATCTGGTGATCGGCTATTCTTCCTGGAGCCTGATCTATGATACTGAAAAGCAGTCGGTGGTAAATTTAATCGAAATACCGTATTTTTCCTATGTAAAATTTATGAAGGAGCCGGGGAAGGTACTGATCGGCACCTGGGAAAAGATGGTGATCACCGATTTTGAGCACCTGCTCAAAAGCCCTGCTCTGGAAGATCCGCAAAGAGGGCGGAAGCGCTGATGAATGAAAATTTTGAAGAGGAGGATCAGGAGATTTTCGCCTTTATCGCACAGCGGATTGAGGATCATTACCAGGAAAAGTGGTTCAAAAAACGGTATCTCTATGACTAAAGGATGCCCCCGCCGCTTGGGGGAAAACGATTCAAAAACGCCCGGGAAGCATTGATGCTTCCCGGGCGTTTTTGCCGGGCCGATTCCGGTAAAGGCCGCTCCTTTTGGAGCGGCCTTTATTGCTTTATAGCAGATATACGATCAGCCGGCTGAGCCCAAAGGCCAGCGCTGCGGTGAGCGCGCCGTAAAAAAGTTCCCGCGGGGTATGCCGCCGCAGAGAAAGCGAAGACCAGCAGACCAGCGCTCCCAGGGCAAGGCAGGGCAGCAGAACCGCCCAGCCCAGAAAATAAATCAGCAGATAAAGCGGCCCGGCCAGCGCGCAGGCATGGCCGCTTGCCCGCAGGGGCGTGGCCTTATTGAGCAGCGCCAGAATCAGCGCCGAAAGCAGGTAGGTCCACTCGATCAGCAGCAGCGGCTCCGCCGCACCCGCAAGCAGGCCGTAAATCAGCGCACCCGGGTAGGCGATCAGACTCATGATAAACGCCATGCTGCGCTGCCCTTCCCGCCCGCGGGTGCGCAGGGCCGGCAGCAGCGCCGCCAGCGGATACGCAAAAACCGGCAGTGCCGCAAGAAAGAAGCAGTTCCACCAGAAATCCGCGGGTCCCCGAAAAATACCTTCCCGCGTAAAATAAAGAATCGTAAGCAATACCGCCACCATCACCGGCGGCACGGTAACAATCCGAATCCCCTTCGCTAATTTGGATTGTTTTTTTAATTGCAACGTGTATCCCCCCAGAAAAACAGCGCGACCGTTCCCGGCCCCGTATGACTGCCGATGGTGGTGCCTACGCTGTTGATTTCCACCTTTCCGCAAAGCTTCGGAAAACGTGCTTCAATCAGATCGGCTACCTTCCGGGCATCCTCAAAGCAGGCGGAATGCGAAATGTAGCAGCGCCCGTTATAATCGCGCCCGCCCTGCGCATGCGCCTCCATCTGCGCCACGATCTCTTCGATTACCCGCTTTTTGCCCCGGATCTTTTTCCGCGGAATCAAACGGCCCAGATGATCCATGTTCAGCAGCGGGCAGATGTTCAGCACGGTGCCAAACCAGCCCGAAGCCTTTGAAATGCGCCCGCCGCGCACATAAAAGGTAAGATCAGTGGAGAAAAACCAGTGATGCAGCTCCAGCCGGTGCTCCTGCGCCCAGGCGGCCAGCGCATCCACATCCAGCCCTTCATCGCGTTTTTCGGCCAGCGTGTTCATCAGCAGCCCGTAGCCGGAAGAAGCGCCCAGCGAATCCACAATGTGAATTTTGCGGCCGGGATACTGCTTTTTCAGGCTTTCGGCCGCAACGCAGGCCGCGTTGTATACCCCCGAAATGCCCGAAGAGAGGCAAACATGCAAAATATCCTTTCCCTCTTCCAGAAACGGCCGGAAGTAATCTTCAAATTCTTCCACGTTTACCTGCGAGGTGCGCGTCATGGCGCCAGCCGCCATCTTTCGGTAAAAGGTATCAAAATCAATCGTCTGGCCCAGATCGTCGGGGTATTGCTTTCCATCAAGCTCGTAATGAAAGCAGATGTAGTGAATTTCTTTTTCTTTAAAATGCGCCGCCGAAAGATCGGCGGTCGAGCAGCAGCTCAAAATATAAGTTCCCATGAAAACCTCCCAATATTCAACCATTTTTCATGGTTTTATTATAAACCGGAAGCCCGGCCCATGCAATTGATCGCCCCCCGATTTAATTGAATTTTAATCTTGGGGGCCTTGTCCGCCTGCCGCGTCTTTTATAAGGCCCGCGCCCGCCTTTTGCGGCGCGGGCCTTATTTATAACCCCAGACTTACCTGCAGGCCGCGATCGACCTGCTCCATGGTCTCTGCGCCTATATGGCCCATCTTTTCCTTAAGGCGGGCTTTATCTAATGTACGCACCTGCTCCAGAAGGATCATCGATTTGCGCTGCAGGCCACAGGGTTCTTCAATATTAATATGGGTAGGAAGGCGGGCCTTATCCACCTTGCTGGTGATGGCCGCCGCGATCACCGTGGGGCTATACCGGTTGCCAACGTCGTTCTGAACGATTAGAACCGGCCGCAGCCCTCCCTGCTCGCTGCCGACCACCGGGGAAAGATCCGCATAATAGATGTCTCCGCGTTTGATCATTGCTTCTCGTCCTTTCGCTTTGATATTACTATTATTTCCATCAAAGCTTTTCTTAATACAGCATACGGCGGGATTTTTTCCCTGTGCCAAACTGCAAATTTTACGTGTATTTTAACAAAGAGAGAATAGACTTGACCGGCGCGTGCAAAAATGATACAATTTTGTAGAATCAACTGGGCGGGGGGAGCCCCCGCGGGGAGGTATTTATGGATTTTTATACCCTTTGCTGGGTTTTTCTGATTTATGGATTTCTCGGCTGGTGCTGCGAGGTGATTTTTGCGGGCGTCAATCAGGGAAAGTTTGTAAACCGCGGCTTTCTCAACGGGCCGATCTGCCCGATCTACGGGTGCGGAATGCTGCTGGTGCTGCTGATTCTCTGGCCGCTGCGCCACCGGCTGCTGCTGCTTTTCATCGGGTCGGTTGCGCTTTGCACGCTGCTGGAATATATCGTTGGCTTTTTGCTGGAAAAGCTGTTTCACCAGAAATGGTGGGATTACAGCAATTATCCCTTTAATTTGCAGGGCTATGTTTGCCTGAAATTTTCCCTGCTCTGGGGGCTGGGGGCAATGCTGATTGTGCTGGCGGTGCAGCCGCCGGTTGCCCTCCTGCTTGAAAAAATGCCGCGCAGTGTGGGAATCCCGATTCTCTGCGTGCTGGGCGCGGTCTTTGTGGCGGATCTGAGCGTAACGCTTCCGGCGGTTTTAAAGCTGCCGAAAAAATTCCGTGCCATGAACGATCTGGAGCAGGCGCTCAACAGGGTTTCCTGCGGCATCGGCGGCCAGCTCTATAACGGCACGGAAAAGGTGCTCGAAAAAGAAGAAGATCTCCGAAAGGCCTATGCCGAGCTGGCCGCTTCGATGAACCGGGTGCAGCGCCGGGTGCTGAAGGCTTTTCCAAATCTTTCGGAAAACCGGGAAAAACTGCGCGAGTTTTTAAAATCCAGGCGTCGTAAACGCTGACGGGGCGCGCATAGAATAAACCATATACGGAGAGGAGAAGCGCATTGCCCCTTACCAAAACCAGAAAAAAACTGAAAATTTCCGTCCGGCAGGGAGTGTTGCTTGTGCTTTTGGCTTTTTTATTATATTTGATACTGGGAACGGTTTTGCCTTTTCTGCATCATCCGAAGGTCAGCGCCGAAACCCGTGCCGGCTTTGAAGCGCAGGAGTTCCGTGCGCAGGGCAGCGGGAGCGGCGGCCGGATTCGGTGTATCGACGATAATGCCGAAGCGCTCCGCTGGCGCATCCGGCTGATCGAAAGCGCGCAGCGGGAGCTTATCTACTCCACCTATGAATTCCACGATGACGAGAGCGGCAAAGACGTGCTTGCCGCCCTGCTTGCCGCCGCCGATCGGGGCGTGCGGGTCCGCCTGATCACCGATGGGCTTACCGGTGCGCACCGGTTTCGGAAAAGCCCTTATTTTCAGGCGGTGGCCGCGCATGAGAATATTGAAGTGCGCATTTATAATCCGCCCAATCTGCTGCTGCCCTGGAAAATCCAGCTCCGGCTGCACGATAAATATGTGATTGCCGATGAACACGCCTATCTGCTGGGCGGGCGCAATACCTTCGATCTCTTTTTGGGCGATACCTCTGAGCGGCAGAATATCGATCGGGAGCTGCTGGTTTACGCGCCCGAAGGGACCCCCGAATCCCTGCTTCAGGTACGGGCCTATTTTGAGCGCATCTGGGCGGAGGAGGCAAGCCGGCCTTTTTCCGGCAGCAGCTCCAAAAAGGCGGCGGAAGCCGCGCAGACCCTGCGCAGCCGCTGGGCAGCGCTGGAAAAAGATGCGGCGCCGACCGATTGGGAGGCCGAAACCTTCCCGGCCGGAAAAATCACCCTGCTCTCCGGGGAAACGGCGCCGGTGAATAAGGAGCCGGCTGTCTGGTATGCGCTTTCAGAGCTGATGAAGGAAGGGCGCGATATTGTGATTCAAACGCCCTATATCATCCTCAGCGGCGCAATGCGGGAGGATCTTGCCGAGATCTGCGGCTCCGCCGATTCGGTGCGGATCCTGCTCAACGCGGTGGAAAACGGCGCGAACCCCTTCGGCTGCACCGATTATCTCAATCAAAAAGAAAAAATCTGGGCCACCGGCGCGCAGGTATATGAATTTTCGGGCGGCAATTCACTGCATACCAAAACCGTATTGATCGATGAAGATCTGAGCATCATCGGCTCCTTTAATCTGGATATGCGCAGCGCCTATCTCGATACGGAGCTGATGCTGGTGGTTGAAAGCCCGGAGCTCAACGCCCAGCTGCGCGCGCAGGCGGCCGAGCAGCAGGAGCACAGCCGCTGGCAGGAGGATGGCACCTATGTATACGGCCCGCTCTATCAGCATAAAGGCTTTACGCCCTTCAAGCGCATTGTTTACGCGCTGATGCGCGTGCTGATTCTGCCGATCCGGCACCTGATGTAACCATAATGAAGCCCCCTGAAACGCCGGCAAACTCCGAGGCTTTCAGGGGGCTTCATATTCAGATTTCCTGCCGGGATTCCTTTTCATTCCGGCAAAAAGGTTTCAAAATTTGCCCGCAGGGCCGCGCGGTAAGGCTTGAGCGCTTCGCTTTCTTTACCGGGTTTATAAGTAGGGCCGGAGTTTTTCGATCAGGGTATAAACTTTTGTTCCGGGAGCGGATTGAGAGGGCGGTTTAGCGCTGTTTAGAAGCTCCAGCGTTTTTCTGCGTCACTTTTTTTCGGCGGTTTCTGGCTCACGGCGTTATTCCCCCCAGTTCAGCATATTTTTCAGATAGGGGTCTGCGCCATAGCGCCCTTCGAGATATTGCTTATCGTAAGCGGCAGTGTTTTTGACCCGCTGGTGATCTTCCCGCCGGACGTCATAAAGCGAATAAAGCTCGCTTTCGCGCTTTTCATTGCAGGCGGCAAACCAGATTTCGTCTCTGCGGAAAAGATCGTTTTTCATGTTGGATAAATCGTGCGAGGTAAAAAGAAGCTGCGCCCCGTTGCGATTGATTTCTTTATTTTTAAATAAAAGAAGGATATACCGGAGCAGCTTGGGATGAAGCTTTGCATCCAGTTCATCGGCAATGAAAAGCCGACCCTCCGCCAGCGCGATCTGAAGGAGCGGCAGCACAGAGCACAGCTTTTTTGTTCCTTCGGATTCTTCGATGAAATCAAGCTCGTATACCTGCCCGCCGATTGTGCGCTGCAGAAAGAACTGCTTCTCATCGGGATCAAAGCGGAAATCGCTGATTTCGATGCCCATATCGTTGAGCAGGCGCAGGATTTCGGCCTTGCGCTTTTCTTCTTTGGGAATAAAAATTTTATGATCAGAGACCGCGTTTGCATAATTGCGGATAATACAGGATTCAAACCAGCCCTGCGCTTCGGCGATAACCGGCAGATCGTAATTGATTGCCAAAAAGGAAAGATAGGGCAGCTTCGGATTCACGCCGGTATTTACACCGGGGCTTCGGATGCTGGCGCCTAGGATGATTTTTGCGCCCGCGCGCTCGAAAATCATTGCCGTGCGTTTTCCGCCGATGCTTCTGCGGTAAAGACCTTCCGACGCCACCGCATCATCAAGCAGCGCCAAAACATAGCGGAATTCATTTTCCTGCGTGCGAAAATAAACCTCAAAGCGTGTGGGCTCCGCTGCGCACTCCTGCGCGAAGGCATAGGGTGCGGGGGAGATACTTTGCTGGGCAATAAACCAGTTTCGGCTTTTCTTCAGCTCATGAACGGGCTTCACAACGGTGCAAATCAGTGCGGAAAGCGCCTTCAGCAGATTGGATTTACCGCCTGCATTGGGG
>QAKW01000013.1 GCA_003343605.1 Clostridiales bacterium | reverse complement strand
AGGAAGGCAGCTCCGCCACCAGCTGTTTTGCAGCTTCCACCGCTTTCTTTTTATAGGAAAGATGCTCTGTGCTGCCGGTTGGGAAATAAAGGTAAAACCGTTTGGATACGGTGCCATCCGCCAGAGTAATGCTGGAATCGGCAAATCCGGCCTGCGTGCTGCGGTCCACAGTAGGCAGATCACAAAACGCATACCAAACCGCCTTTTCCACTGTTTCCTGCTCGTAAACAGCGCAGGGAAGGCTGATAAAATTGAAATCATTGTCTATCGCATAAACAATGGCGTTATAAAGAGAAACTGCAGCGTCTTCCTGCCCTTCCCGCAGCTTTTTCAGAAAGTAACCTGAAGAGATCCGCTCGGTTGCACCCTTATAGCTCTCCATTCCCTTTACGGAAATCAGCGTTTCATCCAGCTCCACATGATTTACATCTCCACTGCATCTGCCGAACAGATAGCTGTTTTCAACATTTTCCTGTAAGGAAGCCAGCCGCAGATCGCCGCTATAGATCAAAACCGACAGCACAACCGCCGCAATCACCAGAATAATGCCGAGGATAATCAGCAGGATTTTAACCGGGTTCGTTCTTGTCTTCATCGTAAGAAAGCCTCCTAAAATGTTAAAATAAGGGTTGCAAATGCAAAATAAATCAGCAAAGAGAGTGCGTCTACAATGGTGGTAATAAATGGGCTGGCCATCACCGCCGGATCAAATCCGATTTTCTTGGCAAACATCGGCAGCGTGCAGCCCACCAGCTTTGCCACCAGCACGGTACAGCAGAGCGTTCCACACACAATCGCCGCCACCGTTACGGAAACGCCGGTATGAAAAATCAGGTTATCCACCAGCAGGATCTTTAAAAAATTAGCCGCCGCCAGCGTGATGCCGCATAGCAGCGAAACCCGTGCTTCTTTCCAGAGCACCCGCAGCATATCGTTAAAACGGATTTCCTGCAGAGAAAGCCCGCGTATAATCGTTACCGAAGCCTGGCTGCCGGAATTTCCGCCGGTATCCATCAGCATTGGAATAAAGGAAATCAGCGCCGCCTGCGCGGCAAGCGCAGTTTCAAAGTGTGCGATAATCTGCCCGGTAAAGGTTGCTGAAACCATCAAAATCAGCAGCCAGGGGATCCGCTTGCGAAAGGTTTCAACCGGGCCGGTCTTCAGATAGGGCTTATCCGAAGGAACAATCGCGGCCATCTTTTCGATATCCTCGGTAGTTTCCTCCTGCATAACGTCCATCGCGTCATCAACCGTAACAATCCCCACCAGCCGGTTCTCCCCATCTACCACCGGAAAGGCGAGAAAATCATATTTATCGAAAGACTGGGCAACCAGCTCCTGATCATCCAGAGTGTTAAAAAATACAACGTCCCGCTCCATCACCTCCTCAATCGGGGCTTCCGGGCTGGCAAGCAGCAGTTCTTTTACTGTTACAACCCCTTCCAGCTTCCGGTTGGAATCGGTTACATAGCAGGTATAAACCGTCTCCCGCCGAAGGCCGATTCTACGGATACGGTGAAAGGCATCTGTTACCGTCATATTCGCTTTGAGGTCTACATATTCCGTTGTCATAATACTGCCGGCGCTGTCTTTCGGGTACTGCAGAAGCTGATTAATGACAGCGCGCCGCTGCGGGTCGGTTTGCCGGAGGATGCGTTTTACCACATTGGCGGGCATTTCATCAATCAGATCCGCCGCATCATCCAGGTAAAGGCCGTCGATGACGTTTTTCAGCTCACGATCGGTAAATCCTTCGATCAGAAGCTCCTGTTCATCAGATTCCATCTCCACAAAAACGGCCGCGGCGGTTTCCTTGGGTAAAACGCGGAACGCCAGAACCAGCGACTGCTCGTCCAGCCGGCCGAGCAGCCAGGCGATATCCGCAGGCTCCAGATGCTCTACCAGCGATCGGAGCGGGGTGTATTTTCCTGTTTCGGCAATTTTTTTCAGTTCCACCAGAATCAGATCCAAAGATTCCATTTGATAAACACCCCTTTTCGGAACACCAGGTTTAATGATTATCCCACGCACGCAAAGCGTGCGTGGGATAATCGGCAATTTCACCGGCTACGGCAAAGCGAATGCCAGCCGAGCGGGCGATCATGACCGTTTGTGGTTAGTATACCATTTTCAAGCGGTTTTTGCAACCGGAATACGAAATTCGATGTTGACATTTTTTCATCCTCCTTATATAATTGTACCGGGCACTGTGGAACCCTGTGATCACAGTGTCTTCTATTTTTAAAATAAGGAGTAATCGCGCGTATGAATGCAAAAAACATTCCCGCTCTTTTCGGCAGTATGGTATTCAACGATAAAGCCATGAAGGAATATTTACCGCAAGAGGCCTACCGGGCTTTAAAGAAAACCATTGAAAACGGCAAAAGTCTTGATAAAACCATTGCCGGTGCCGTTGCTTCCGCCATGCGGGATTGGGCGCTGGAACGGGGTGCTACCCATTTTACCCACTGGTTCCAGCCGATGACCGGCATCACCGCAGAAAAACACGATAGCTTCATCACCCCCGATAAGGCCGATGGAGTTCTTATGGAATTCTCGGGCAAGGAGCTGATCAAGGGCGAGCCCGACGCTTCCTCTTTTCCCAACGGCGGCCTGCGCGCAACCTTTGAAGCGCGGGGGTATACCGCCTGGGATCCCACCGCCTATGCCTTTATTAAAGACGCAACGCTCTGTATCCCAACGGTTTTTTATTCCTATGGCGGTGAGGCACTGGATAAAAAAACGCCGCTGCTGCGCTCGGATGAGGCGCTGAACCGGCAGGCCATGCGCATTTTGCGGCTTTTCGGCAATGAAGACGTTACCAAAACCATTACAACCGTGGGCCCCGAGCAGGAATATTTTCTGATTGATGAAGAGGTCTATCGCGCCCGGGAAGACCTGGTGCTCTGCGGACGTACGCTGTTTGGCGCCAAACCTCCCAAAGGCCAGGAGATGGACGATCATTATTTCGGTACGCTCAAGCCCCGGGTAATGGCGTTTATGAAAGAGCTGGATGAGGAGCTCTGGAAGCTGGGGATTTACGCAAAAACCGAGCATAATGAAGTAGCACCCGCGCAGCATGAGCTGGCCCCGGTTTATTCCAGGACCAATACCGCCACCGATCACAACCAGCTCACGATGGAGCTGATGAAAAAAATAGCGGCACGTCATGGGATGGCCTGCCTGCTGCATGAAAAACCCTTCGATGGTGTAAACGGAAGCGGAAAGCACAATAACTGGTCGGTTTCCACCAATACCGGCGTAAATCTGCTCGATCCGGGCGATTCCCCCCGGGAGAACACGCAGTTTCTGCTCTTTCTGGCCGCCATCATCAAGGCCGTAGACGAGCATCAGGATCTGCTTCGTTTTTCGGTTGCTTCCGCCGGGAATGATCACCGGCTGGGGGCCAACGAAGCGCCGCCGGCCATTGTATCCATGTTTCTGGGCGATGAGCTCAATGCAATTCTGCAATCGATTGAAAACGGAACCGTGTATGCGCCGGAGAATGCGATGGTCATGAAAGGCGGGGTACATACGCTGCCGCGTTTTTCCCGCGATGCAACCGATCGAAACCGCACCTCTCCTTTCGCGTTTACCAATAATAAATTTGAATTCCGGATGCTGGGCTCTTCTTCTTCTATTGCCGATCCGAATATTATTCTCAACACCATTATTGCAGACGCTCTGGGCCAATTTGCCGATACGCTCGAAACGGCCGAGGATCTTAATACCGCGCTGCGCGAGCTGATTCAAAAAACCATCAAAGAACATAAACGTATAATCTTCAACGGCAACAACTATTCCCCGGAATGGGTAGAAGAGGCGCAGCGCCGGGGTCTTTTGAATCTGCCCTCCACAATGGATGTTTTGCCTTATTTCGTGCGGGAAGAAAACATTGCGCTTTTTACGCGCCATAAGGTTTTTACCGAAGAGGAAATGCGCTCCCGCTATGAAATCATGGTGGAAAACTACTGCAAAACGCTGCATATCGAAGGGCGCACGCTGATCGATATGATCAAAAGCGATATTCTGCCCGCTGTATCCAGAGAAGAAGATCAGCTGGCCAGAACCCTGCTTCACAAACGCCGGGCGCTGGAGGATATTCCCTGCAAGGCGGAAGAGGCGCTGCTCCGGCAGCTTGCAGATCTGGCAGACCGGCTGCACGCCGGCTGTTCTCACTTTGAAAAGCAGCTCAATAAGGCTAAGACCATTCCGGATTTTTATGAGCAGGGCGTCTTTTACCGGGCGCATATTTTCAAAGGGCTGGAGGATCTGCGTAAAATCATTGATGAGATGGAAACCATCATCCCCTATGAAAACTGGCCGTTTCCTACTTATTATGAGCTGTTATTCAGCGTCCATTAATTCCTATACCGGAAGGGAGGCGGGAAAACCGCCTCCCTTGACTTTTTCTGCCGCGCTTGTTAAAATAAAATCAGGATTTTGAAGGGAGGAAAACCGCATGAAAAAGGGGTGGATTCTTTTACTGGCCGCAGCACTGCTTATGAGCGGATGCGCCAAGAGCGATGCGCAGGGAGCGGAAGCGGGTATTCTCGCCTCGTTCAGCGCAGTCGATCTCGAGGGAAAAACCCGGGATCAATCGGTCTTTCAGGGCAAAACATTAACAATGGTCAATGTTTGGGCCACCTATTGCGGCCCCTGCCTGCAGGAGCTGCCGGAGATTGCCGAAATTCATGAAGAATATCAAAACCGGGGCTTCCAGCTGATCGGCATAGTAGCCGATGTAACCGATCCGGCCAGTCAATTGGGAGAAAAAGCGGCGCTGCTGGCGGAATCCACCGGGGTGGCCTTTACCAATCTGGTAGCCGGCGATAGCCTGGCGGAGCGTTTTTTAAAAAACGTAACCGCTGTTCCCACCACGATCTTTGTGGATGAAAACGGCGCGCAGGTTGGCAAAACTTATATGGGTTCAAGAAGCAAGGAGCAGTGGATGGCGATCATCGATCAGCTTCTGGAGGAGCTTTCATGAGTGAAAAAAGCAAAACCCGCACCGCCCTCGTGCTGATCGCCTGCGGTCTTTTTATGATGATGCTTGGTTTTTTACGCGGCGAAACGGCGGAAGTCTTCCGCAAGGCGGTTCATGTTTGCCTGGAGTGTATCGGAATTGGCTAAAAAAATCAAAAAACTACATATCCGTTCGCTGATTCAAGGAATTTTTGCGCTGGTCAGCAACGGCTGGCTGCCAGGCTACTTTCGGGGCCGGATCTTTACCGGCGCAACCAAAAATTTTTGCCTGCCGGGCCTGAACTGCTATTCCTGCCCCGGCTCTTTCGGCGCCTGCCCGATCGGCGCACTGCAGGCGACACTCAACAGCGCGGAATATAAAATCGCACTCTATGTTTCCGGCTTTCTGATCGCGGCCGGAGCCGCGCTGGGCCGATTTATCTGCGGATTTTTATGCCCGTTTGGCTGGATGCAGGAGCTGCTGCATCGGATTCCCTTCCCTATAAAGCTGAAAAAGCTCCCAGGAGAAAAATTTCTGCGCCTGCTCAAATATCTGATGCTGGCGGTTTTCGTGATTTTACTGCCGCTCTTCTTTATTGATATTACCGGACTCGGCAAGCCTTGGTTCTGCGCCTACATCTGCCCTGCCGGCACGCTTGAGGCGGGAATTCCGCTGGTTTTGGCGAGTGCGCCTCTGCGGGAAGCAATCGGATTTCTCTACGCCTGGAAGCTGCTGATTCTGGCTATTATTCTTTTTTTGTCCCTGATTCTGTGGCGGCCCTTCTGCCGCTATCTCTGCCCCCTCGGCGCAATTTACGGCTTTTTTAATCCGGTGGCGCTGTTTCGTTTTCGAATCAACCGGAATCAATGCACCTCCTGCGGCGCCTGCGAGAAAGCCTGCCCCATGGGCCTGCCCGTTTCCCAAAAGCCCAACGGGATGGAATGTGTCCGCTGCGGGAAGTGCAGGGATGCCTGCCCGCAAAACGCAATCGAACTGGTTGCCCCCGGCGTCAAAAGGCATCCATCTAAGAACCGTTGTGATGAAGCCCGATAAAGCATCAAACTGCCCCGGACCTGAGGATTGGTCCGGGGCAGTTTATTTTTGCTGTAATCATATCAGCACAACGCGCCGTGCTTTTGCAGGATGGCACGAAGCTCGCCAGGATCTACCATGCGCAGATCGCGAACGCCCTTTTTCACAAAAAGCGCCGCGCCGATACCGGCGCCCTCGCCAATGCAGCAGCAGACCGGCATAATCCGAAAAGACGACTGCGCCGCATGTGTTGCGGAAATACACCTTCCTGCAACCAGCAGATTCTTTTTTTCTTTTGGAATACAGGTTTCAAAAGGAATGGTATAATAAACGCCCTCCGGCAGATTTTTCAAAACCGTTCCCGTGCCGCCGGGGTTATGAATATCAATTTTATAAGCGCTTCGCGCAATTCCGCTCTCAAAATGGCGGCCGCTTAAAACATCGTCTTCCGTCAGAGTATATTCTCCGTGGATCAGCCGGCTTTCCCGCACACCCGCACGGGCCGCGGTCATGATCAGCTGCGCCTGTGCAAAGCATTCAAAGTGCCGCTTCAGAAAAGCAACCATTTCCATTACCTGCTGCCGCCCTTCCCGCTCTGCCCGCGTCAGATCCTCCGGATCCGTTGGATTTACATGAATAATCCGGGTTGTATTGAAATGCAGAACGCCCGGAATCAGGGTATGAAAAAGTAATACATTTTCTCTCGGGTTGCGGATCAGGCCTTTCTTTTGATCTTCCCAGTAACACGGGTTGATGCTCCGGCGGATTTTTTCAAAGCCTTCCATATCGATATTGGCCATCCGAAAGCAG
>QAKW01000084.1 GCA_003343605.1 Clostridiales bacterium | reverse complement strand
TTTCGCAAAGACACCCCTCGGCAAGTAGCTGCGCTACTCTCGCCCTTTAACGGAAGGCACCCGCCATACGCCTACTGCATTCAGCGCGGAGCTCCAGGATGTATTCACAGCTTGCCCTCTCGTTTGCCTTGCACCAACCGGCAACTCTCTTACCGCCGGCAAGCCGCTACTTCTTCCCTTCATCGCTTTTCTTTCTCATTTTATATTTTTGTAGCGCGTTTGTCAAGCCTTTTATTCCGTTACGGTAATCCGCAGGACATCCGATGCAAGAAACCGGTTATCCGCCGTATTGGTGATCAAAACCGGCTCCAGTTCATAATTTCCAGGCAGAGATCCGCGCACTTCCAGTAAAACCGTATTTTCTCCCTTTTGCAGAGAGGCCGTAATATTCCGCTTGTCAAACCCGGCAAAAAGCGGGTATTCCGTGTTCCCCGCACTAATGGTTCCGCTCTCGAACCGCAGACCGGCAGGCAGTGTGAGTGCAAGCTGCGGAAGTTCATAATCGGCAGGAATATCCACCTGGATCCGAATGGTTGCCGCCATGCCTCTGGAAATGGCTGATGGGGCCTGAAGACCACTGAAAATCTGGCCGCCGCCCAGCGCGGAAAGTGCATCGGGCGTACCCATATACGCATAGCTGACAACTGATTTTCCCTCCACATTCATAATGCGGACCGAAGAGGCCTGTTCCGGCGTCAGATTCAAAACCAGCGCGTTCATCTTCTGATAGGTATAGGTTTCACTGCGTCCGTCGCCGGTATTGACCGTCACCTTATTTTGCCCCGTGATATCCGTGATGTGATCGTTCAGATAAGAGATCAGCTCCAGATACAGCAAAGTTTTTTCCGTGTCCCTTTCCAGAATATAACCGATCAACCCTTCGCTGCTCTCCAGGCTCAGCCGGTTGCTCAGCAAAGAAAGGCAACCGGTTAAATCTTCATCCTCCGCAGCGCCATTCTTCACATAAAGGGTCTCCCCTTCCCGCACAAGCGCGCTCTGGAGCCGCTGCTCAAAGATATAGCGTGCTGTATCGTAATCGCCGCCATAGGCAAAGCCAAGCGCCAGATACACCGATTCTTCCAGCGTAAGATCTGCGCTCTGCTCATAGAGCGCCTGAAGATCGCCAAGCACGGGCTCACCCAGCGCAGCAAGCCCAAAATAAGCGGTAATCACGTCTACCCGCGCGGCATAGCGGTTATTCAGATACTGCTCAAATGCGCCCTTCAGCAACGCACGATCACAAAACTGGGGTGCCGCTGCCGCCAATTTAGCGGAAACTTTAAGATCCACATCGGGATTATCCGCAAACAGGCGGATTCCGTCATACTGCATATAGGAGCGGATCACCGCATAATCTGTTTTTTCCGGATCCATCCAAACGCCGTTTTCATAAAACACATCCGCAAGATATTGGCCAAGTACCTGATCAACCCGCACGCCGTTGCTTGCCTTCAGCCGCGCCATGGCCTGCTGCCAGAAAGCAAGATTTTCATCTACTACCGTAAGCGTAACATTTCCGCTTGCCGGTGTAAGATTAAAGGCAGCACTGCCCTCTACCGCCTGTTGATTGTGAACCCAGACGCTTGCCAGCGATTTCTTCACCTGAAAAGTCTGGATCAGGCTATCCTTATAGTTCCCGCAGGTACTCTGAATATATGCGGTATAAATTCCCTCATCGAGCATACCGAAATTCAGGTAAGCGTATTTTGATTTGCCGGCGGAAGCGGTAAGCGTTTTGATTTCATTTCCATCGCGGTCCGTAATGCCAACTTGGAACGTGCAGCTGCTTTCGGGTGGGATCCCCCATCCATCGCCTTTCACGGCGATGGTACAGTCATCGGTTGTTTTAAGCTGCTCTGCCATCGATACGCTTGCAAAGTAATCCTGGGTGGAGAGCAGATCAAATAAACCGATGCCCGCTTCAACATCCTGAGAAACCGCGCGGGCAACCACCTTCCACTGGGTAATCGTATCCGGAAGCTCAAAGCTTACAACAGCCTCTCCGGAAGCATCGGTTTCCACAGTATTGGTATACGGGGTATCTTCAAAATTACTGCGGGTCTCACCGCCGTCGCCGCCGCCTTCTCCGCCGCCGACGTCCTTCAGCCTGAAATCGCGGTAAGAAACCGTGGTGTAGACCTGCGTACAGAAAGATTTCGATTCATACAGGGAATAAACCGGATCCACCACATTATTGTTTAGTAAATAAAGTGCCCGGTCTAATACGCTCAGGTTCAATACCGCTGAAACCGGCTCTCCCTGCTGATCTGTCACCTTAAACCGCAGTGTCACCTCATCGCCCGGCTGATACTGTGCAGTATCAGCTTCCATACTGATATTGAGCTGCGCATTGCTCAGATCATAATTGAGCTGCTCATATCCGAGAGAGTAAACATGCTTGCCGTCAAAATAGGCGCCGTAGACCGCGACATCCGGTGCGAATTCCTTTTTAAAGGTCAGGGAGAACCGCGGCGTACTGCTGGTATGGGTTTCAATAATTTCACCGGCAATTACGGTATAGAAAACACTTCCGCCGTTTACCAGGGAATTGCTGTCGCTCTCGCGCACCCAGAGATTCGCACGGTCGCCGATATTCAGTTCATTTTTATCTGCGACCAGATTGTAAAACTGATTGGTATTATACTGCCTTTCATAATTATGATCCGTTAGATATACTTTGATCATTCCGGCTTCATCTTCACCGGCGGTCTGCAAAAGAACATAATAATTCCGGTCGTTGTCCGGTTTTTCCGGAAGCGAAATACTGCCGGTTCCTTCTGAAACAGACACCTCAAAGGCCCTTACCAGCGTATCCTGCTCTTCATAACGATAAGCATATTGAACTCTCTTATTAATTGCATCGTATGAAGAACCGATCTGTTCTTTGATATAGGTTACTTCGTGCAGCTCCCCGGTTAACGTAAGCGTTGCGCCGGTTCCTCTGTAAAGATCAGAATTATAAACATCTGTATAAAGCGTATCCCGGTGCCACTGCTCAACCTGATCGAAATCGATCTGACTGGCAGATACAGACAGTTTTTGATCCTCATAGCTGCCCTCCAGAAAATAGGGGCTGCTGAAAACCAGATATCTTGCGTCGTTTCCGTAATACTGATCTGTTCCGTCTTCAATCGTACAGGAAATCGACTGCATTTCCGGATAACTCTTATCGGTGGCAACGTAGGAAGCTTCCGCAAGAACAAAACTGCCGGTAACACACCCATTCTCATCCGAAATTCCTTCAAGGCCCATCCCGCCGCTGATCTGCAGGCCGGGCGCCGGCGTGCCGTCCATATAGGTTGCCTGCGCCGTTACGCTCACCGTATCTCCTATCTGATAAACAAACCGGTCGGTGGTTACATTCAGTTCATAGGTGGGCAGTTCGTAATCGGCTATATTAAAATAAGTGCTGTCCAAAAAGGTGTTTTCCAGATATAACTGAATGCTGCCGCTGAGCTGCGCCGTGTGATTCAGAGAAAGCGCTGCGGTAAAGGATCCGTTTTCAGCAACATCTGCCAAAACCGCCTCCTCCAAAAAGTCGCATTGCAGGGTCAGCTGTTTGGGTAGTTTCACGCCGCTTTTACGCGGGAGGATCATGCCGAATACCTGCACGGTATCGGTATTTTTATAGAGTGAACTATTGGTTGTAATATACGTGTAATAGCGGTTTTGCTGGGTAATATCTGCATCTGCCTCCGCGCCGTTGAGTACCGCCACATAGGGATAATCCCCGTTTTCGATCTGTAAAAAACGCTCGTTCGCTTCTTCTCTTGCCCCCCGATAGGTGACAACGCCTTCCTCATTGGTGCTGCTCTCTCCGAAACCATCCAGTTTAATTTTAGCACCGGAAACCGGTTTGCCGGTTTGGGTATTATTCACCCAAATGGTATAATCTCCGTTTGTTGTTACCGTGTAAACCGAAAGCGTCGTGCTTTCAATCAGCTGATATAATTTCCGGGTTCCCAGCTGGATTTCAGCAAAATAATATCCCAATGAAAGCGGCTCCGGATAATGAATAAACGCTGCTTTTGAATAACCATTATAGTCGGCGGCCAAAACCGGTTCGGTTTCAAAAGTGGCGTAAATATCCTGCGCCATCTCCATGATTTCAGCGGATACCACACCGCTGCGCACATAATTCTTATATGCCCGGATATAAGCTTCGCTGTCTGCAAGCCGGTAGATGCTGACCTTTGCATCCGAAATGCTCGCCTGATTATAGCAGACCGCTGCTACCGGGCTTTCGTTTACCAAAAAGGTATCTGCAATATCGCCGTCCTGATAGATCAGATAAGCATAGGAGCCCAGCGGTGCAGTTGTAAAGGAAAAAACATAATCCCGCTCCAGAGAAAGCTGATCGGGGCCGGATACCGAATTGGCAATCGTAACCGTATAAAGCGTTGCCGGGCTCATCTTTTCACTGGGAATAAAGGCCCAGGTTCTTCCGTAGTGTTCAAAAGTTCCCTTTACCGCCGGCGAAATCTGGAACGCACTTTCAAAGCCGCTGACATCCGCATGAGAAAAGGTTACCTCAATTGCGGAATCCAGCGCTACCTGGTCTGTATTTTCCGGATAAGCGTTTGTAACAGAAAAAGCGCCCTCTGTTTGAAATGCCCAGCGGTAGATCACTTTTCCGTTGTAAACCGCCTCTACATTATAAAGGGTATTCTCCTGCAGCTCATCCTTAAAATGAAGCTCATAGGAGCACTCTCCTGTTTTTTTAATCGTATATTCCGCTTCCGGAGATACGGCCAGCCGAGCCTTCAGCTCGCCGACAGAAACGCTTTCTTTTGTTTTAATCTTGAGCTTTGAATCTATACGCAGCCCCATCTCACTCTGATCAGAAGCTTCCACCGATTCAATAATATTCATCGCACCTGATAAAATCACCTCATCCGGTGTGATCCGCATACTTGCCATCACAACGCAAACCGCAACCAAAATAAGAGCCGCGCAGGCGGAGGAGCACGCAATTACGCTTTTGATTATTTTTGATCGCCGGGTCAATACCCGTTTACGGATTCGTTCGGGATCCGGAAGCGCCGCTTCCTGGTTCAGCTTCAGCAATTCATTAAATTTCATAACGCAACTCCTTTCTCTTTATTCATAATCTTCCAGAAAGGTATCCTTGACCTTCCGAAGCAGCCGGTAAATATAATTACGGGCGGTGGTAACCGGCACACTCAGTTCCTCCGCGGTTTCCTCCACGGTTTTACCCAGATAAAAATGCAGGGCAAACGCCCGCCGCATCGGCGCCGGCTGCGCGGAAACAAACTCCAGAATATCCTGCAGCAGCATCTGCCGGACCGCGGTTTCCTCCGTTAGTTGAAAATCGGTTTCCAGCAGCGTTTCATACTGGTCTTCGTCATCGGCCGATACCGTCATCAGCAGTTCCCGCTTATGCTTTTCCCAATATTTGGAGATGCGGTTTTTCAATGCTGTAAAAAGATACCGCTCCAAATCCTCTATCTCGTCGTTCGTTTTTAACAGGCGTTTATAGATTGCGTAATAAACATCTGCCAGGATATCCTCACCGTTGATAAAGTCACCGGTTTTTGCAAGGCAGTATGTCATTGCGCTTTGATAGGTCTTATTATAAAAAGAGTTAAACTTCGCTTCCAGTTCAATCCTTTTCATGAACTCCCCTCCTCTTCGGCCGTCATAAGTAAAGAGTATCACACCGGCGGGATAATTTCAAGAAAAAAGGAAAACGCACGGTTTCCCGTGCATTTTCCTAAAAAATAATTTCATAGTTCTTTGTGAAATTTCCGCCGGAATAGTCGAAGGCTGTAAAACTTTCGTAATCCCCGCTCCGGTAAAGCAGCAGCGACCATTTCCCATCGCCGTTCAAATCGCAGATCAGCGGCTTCATCTCCTGAACCGCGTGGTAGGGATCCTTCTGATATAAAACCGTTTGACTGAGATTTCCCGCATCATCATAGGTATAGGGAGCCAGGGCTACCGTTGTTTCAGCAACCTCGCTGGTTTCCGTACGGAATGATCCGGAGAGCACCTGGCAGACGTCGTCTTTGGCATAGGCCAGAAAACAGTATGTGTGAATATTCTCTTTTTCAACGGTATTTTCTTCTTTCGGTTCTTTTACCGGGAGAGTGTAATTACAGGCTTTAAACAAAAATTCCTGTGTCCCGTCCCCATCCATGTCACAGCTCCAGACATCGGTAATGATAGCCGGTGTATCGGTCATCTGATTGGCAAGCAGCTGCTGCTCCGCATGTGCCATCAGCTTGCTGTCTACCATATTCTGATTAGAAGAGGTATATTCCGTATGTACGGGATTCAAAAAAAGCGGCCAGTTTCCGTTGGTGGCAAAGCAGCTTCGTTTTCCCAGCTTGCTGTAGGAGCGCGTACCGGTCAGCTCCAGCTTTTTGATATCATACGTATAAAAAGAATCTTCCCAATCTTTTCCATACGCCTTTTCAAGCTCATAATACCAATAGGTGCCGTTTTCGATTTTCTGCACACCATCGGTGGTAAAAGAAAGCGGAAATTCCTTTTCTCCATGATAAATAACCGTTCTTTCGCCGGCTGTATTATAGGTTTCCTCCGGCGTTGTGATCGGGTCTTTTTCTTTTTTCGAACATCCTGTTAGCAGCAGTGCCGCCGTCATGAAGGCCAGAACGATTCTTTTCATATATGACCCCTCCCAAAAACATTTATATGGGTTTGGGAGAATGTTTATACATAAAAAACAGAGCAGAAGAAAAATCTTCTGCTCTGATTTTGATCATGGCCGAATTAATACATGCCGCCGCCCATCTGGTTCATCGCGGCGTTCGCCGCAGCATCAGCAGCGGGATCCTTGATATCCGCCACCAGGCTCTCTGTTGTGAGTACCATCGCGGCAACGCTGGCGGCATTCTGCAGCGCGCTTCTGGTCACCTTGGCAGGATCAACAATCCCGGCAGCCAGCATATCGCAATATTCTTCCTTGAAGGCATCGAAGCCATAATTAACATCGGCGTTTTTGCGGATATTCTCCAGAATCACCGAACCTTCCAGCCCGCTGTTTGCAGCGATCTGGCGTACCGGCTCCTCCAGCGCCTTCAAAACGATCTGAACGCCGGTCTTCTC
Source organism: Clostridiales bacterium (assembly GCA_003343605.1). GTDB lineage: Bacteria > Bacillota > Clostridia > Oscillospirales > QAKW01 > QAKW01. The sequence goes on along the minus strand of QAKW01000084.1, from coordinate 1,868 downwards.
ATCGCCATCCACTTCGTCAAGCAGTTTTGCAGCAGCGTCGATCGCCTTGATATAGGCGGTACCGCCGCCGGCTACAATGCCTTCCTCTACCGCTGCCTTCGTTGCGGCAAGCGCATCATCAACCCGGAGCTTTTTCTCGTTCATCTCCGTTTCCGTTGCCGCGCCCACTTTGATGACCGCAACGCCGCCGGAAAGTTTTGCCAGCCGCTCTTCCAGCTTTTCTCTATCGTAGGAGGATGTGGTCAGTTCAATCTGGCTCTGAATCTGCTCTACCCGCGCTTTGATATCCTGGCTGTCGCCAGCGCCGCTTACAATAATGGTCTTTTCCTTCTGCACCTTAATCTGCCCCGCACGGCCGAGCATATCCATAGTCGCCGTCTTCAGATCAAGCCCCAGCTCCTCACTGATCACCTGTCCGCCGGTCAGAATAGCAATATCCTGCAGCATTTCTTTCCTGCTGTCGCCAAAACCGGGAGCCTTTACCGCAACGCAGTTGAAGGTGCCGCGGATTTTGTTTACAATCAGGGTGGCAAGCGCTTCCCCTTCAATATCCTCTGCGATAATGACCAGCTTTTTCCCTGCCTGCACAATCTGCTCCAGCAGAGGCAGGATTTCCTGAATATTGCTGATTTTCTTATCGGTAATCAGCAGGTAAGCATCGTCTACAACCGCTTCCATTTTATCGGTATCGGTCACCATGTAGGGTGTAATATAGCCGCGGTCAAACTGCATTCCTTCCACCACATCGCAGCTCGTCTCCGCTGTTTTGGATTTCTCTACCGTAATAACGCCGTTGGTTGAAACCTTTTCCATCGCTTCAGCGATCAATTGGCCAACACTTTCATCGGAAGAAGAAACCGTTGCAACCCTTGCAATATCCTTGCTTCCATTGATCTTCTGAGAATTCTCATGAATTGTATCAACCACACAGTCTACCGCTTTCTGAATTCCCTTGCGCACCACCATCGGGTTTGCGCCTGCGGCAACATTCTTCATCCCTTCGCGAATCAGGGCCTGTGCCAAAAGCGTAGCGGTGGTCGTACCATCGCCGGCAATATCGTTGGTTTTGGTGGATACTTCCTTTACCAGCTGGGCGCCCATATTTTCAAACGGATCTTCCAGCTCAATATCCTTAGCAATCGTAACGCCATCGTTTGTAATCAGCGGTGTGCCGAATTTCTGATCGAGCACAACGTTTCTGCCTTTTGGCCCCAGGGTGATTTTTACGGTGTCGGCCAGTTTATCTACACCGTTCTGCAGGGATTTTCTGGCTTCCTCGCCATATTGAATCTGTTTAGCCATTACTCAACACTCCTTACTTCTCAACAGTTGCTAAAATATCACTCTGGCGAACGATGAGATATTCTTCGCCATCAATTTTGATTTCCGTTGTACCATATTTGCGGAGAACCACCCGATCGCCGGGTTTTACAACCATCTCCACCTTGTTGCCTTCCACATATCCGCCCGGGCCTACTGCCAAAACTTCAGCGATCTGTGGTTTTTCCTGCGCGGAAGCAGTAAGAATAATACCGCTTTTAGTTGTCTCTTCCGCCTCTTCCATTTTAATGACCACCTGGTCAAACAAAGGCTTCAATTTCATTTGTCATTCCTCCATACCGTGATTTTAGCACTCTCCGTTTCAGAGTGCTAAGTATAGTTTAGCACACTTTTCTGGAAATGCAAGCCTTTTTTTGAAATTTTTTTCTTTTCTTCTGTTCTGCCTGTAGTATTTTATAAAATTAAATTATGTTGAATTTTTTCTTGACAAGATATGCAAAATGATTTATAATCCTATCGTTGCTGGCGGCAGGTTATATGGTGGGTGTAGTTCAGTTGGTTAGAGCGCCAGATTGTGGCTCTGGAGG
>QAKW01000059.1 GCA_003343605.1 Clostridiales bacterium | reverse complement strand
TCTCCGTTACGCAGCTGAACCAATATCTCAAAGGTGTTTTGGAATCTGATTTAAATCTGCGAAATATTTTAGTTCTGGGGGAAATCTCCAATTTAACCATACACGGCAGCGGACATATCTATTTGCGCCTGAAAGATGAAACCGGTGTTATCAGCGCAGTGATGTTTCGCTCCAATGCGGCAAAGCTCCGGTTTCGCCCGGAGAACGGGATGAAGGTTTTGGCGCGGGGAAGCATTTCGATTTTTGAGAAAACCGGTGTCTACCAGCTATATATTTCCGAATTGAAGCAAGATGGAATCGGAGACCTGTATCTTGCACTGGAGCAACTGAAAAAACAGCTGGCCGCCGCCGGTATTTTTGCCGAGAGCCATAAGCTGCGCATTCCGCCGGTACCCGGGCGGATCGGCGTAATCACATCGCCCACGGGAGCGGCAGTCCGCGATATTATCCATATTACGGGAAGAAGGTTTCCTCTTGCGGAAATTATTGTTTATCCGGCAATTGTGCAGGGGGAGCACGCACCGGAATCTTTAATCCAGGGGATTGAATATTTTGAACAGACGCAATCGGTCGATTTGATCATTATTGGCCGCGGCGGCGGTTCCCTGGAAGATTTATGGGGATTTAACAATCCGGATCTCGCGCTTGCCATTTATAACTGCACCATTCCTACCATCTCGGCCGTTGGCCATGAAACCGATTATACAATCTGCGATCTGGTTGCCGATCTGCGTGCACCCACTCCTTCCGGAGCGGCAGAACTGGCGGTGCCGGAAAAGGAAGAGCTGCTGCTTGGAATCTCACGCGATCAGAAACGGCTGCTGGCTGCGCTTTCTAAAAAAATGCAGCACAGCCGGGATCTTTATGAGCGCTATGCAAAGGCTCGTATTCTGCATGACCCAAAAGCCTTTACAGATAAGCCTTATCTGATGCTGGATCATTTGACCGGCAGGTTAAAAACAAGCTTTACCGCCGGCTACAATAAGCAGGCCCACCTGCTTTCGACCCAGCTTGCAAAGCTGGATGCACTAAGCCCTCTGAAGGTTTTGAAGCGCGGTTTTTCGCTGACCTGTGACGAAAAGGGAAAGGTAATTCGCAGCATCCGCCACTTAAAAAAAGACGATCAAATATCCCTGCGCTTAAACGATGGCGGGGCAAGATGCAAAATTGAGGAAGTTTGGAAAGGAAGCATCAATGGAGAAAGAACTGAAATTTGAAGAAGCCATGCGCAGACTCAGCGAAATTGTGCAGACACTGGAAAGCGGCGAAGCACCGCTGGATGATTCCATCGCTCTTTTTGAAGAGGGAATGAAACTCAGCAAACGGTGTGCTGAAATTCTGGAGCAGGCGGAGCAAAAAGTGCAGTTTTTACAGGAATCACAGCCCGATACGGAGCAAGCCGATGATGCATGAGGAATATGAGGCGCTTCGAAATCTGCTGGATCAGCAGCTGAATCTGGCGTTTCCGGATTCCTGTGCAGATTCCAATCCGATTTTTTCGGTAATGAAATATGGCGTTACCACACCCGGAAAACGAATCCGCGGAGTGCTTTTGGTTGCGATCTGTGATCGTTTGTCTGTTTGCCGGGAAGAGAGTTTACCATTTGCCGTTGCCCTTGAAATGATCCATGCATACTCTCTGGTTCACGACGATATGCCGGAAATGGACAATGATGATTTTCGCCGCGGATTGCCGACCTGTCATTCTAAATTTGGTCCCGCTCTGGCGCTTCTGGCCGGAGACGGCATTCTCAACTATTCCATGGAATATCTGCTTTCTTACCGAAGCAATTACCGGCCGGCGCCTTTTATGGATGCGATGGACGCATTATATGCCGCAGCCGGAGGAAAAGGAATGCTCGGCGGCCAGGTTTTGGATAAGCTGGGGGAGAAGCAGCCCCTCTCTTTAGAGGAACTGCTGCTTCTGCACCGCAGAAAAACCGGCGCTCTGCTGCTGGCACCGGCCGCAGTTGCTCAGGCGCTATCGGGAAAAAACGGCAGCAGTTATCTTCACTATTGTGAACATCTTGGGCTGGCATTTCAGATTAAAGACGATCTTCTGGATATTGAAGGAAATCAGGAGGCGCTCGGAAAGCGGCCCGGGAAAGACGCGTTGGAGCATAAATCCACCTTTGTTTCACTGCTTGGCGCAAAAGGCGCCAGAGCTTATCTGAATCAGGAACTCGCCGCTGCGCAAGCGCTTGCCGGCCAGGATTCATTCCTCTGCTGGCTGGCTGCGTATACCGGAAGCCGCAATAAATAAACAGGAAGGAGATGCAGCTTTTTGCCGGAGGACAATCTTCTAAAGGCCATCCACGGCCCGCAGGATATAAAAGAAATGAACCTTGCAGAAATCCTGGAACTCGGCAAAGAAATAAGGGATTGTCTGATTAATAACGTCTCCAATAACGGCGGTCATCTTGCGAGCAATCTCGGTGTGGTGGAGCTTACAATCGCCCTTCACCGGGTGTTTGATTCCCCGAAAGATCAGATTATCTTTGATGTTGGCCATCAATGCTATGTACACAAACTGCTGACCGGTCGTTATGAAAAGTTTCAGTCTCTTCGCAAGGAAGGCGGTCTTTCCGGATTCCCGAACCCGGAAGAAAGCATGCATGATATATTAAAAACCGGCCACAGTTCTACTGCCATTTCTTCTGCCGTTGGCCTGCTGAAGGCGTTTCAGCTCAATGGGGAAAACGACCGTTATGTGATCGCCGTTGTGGGAGACGGCGCCATGACAGGCGGGCTTTCCTACGAAGGCCTGAATAACGGAGGCCGGATGCCGGGAAACCTGATCGTAGTTTTAAATGACAACGATATGAGTATATCGGAAAATGTGGGCTCATTTGCGGCCTATTTATCTAAAATACGCTCCCGGCAGGGTTATTTTAAATTCAAAGATATTCTTACAAGAATTACAACCGGCACCCCGCTGATCGGGAAGGTCTTTTACCGGTTTTTCCAAAAAATAAAGCAGGCATTGAAATCCTTCTTTTATCAGGGGAATATCTTTGAAGATATGGGATTTGCCTATTTCGGACCGATCGACGGGCATAATCAAAAAACGCTGGAACGGGTGCTCAAGCGTGCCAAGAATCTAAAAAAGCCCTGCCTGGTTCATGTAAAAACCGTGAAGGGCAAAGGCTATTCCTATGCGGAAGATCAGCCCGCGGACTTTCATGGCCTCAGTTCTTTCAATGTGGCTACCGGCGAACACGGAAAAAAGGTCAAGCCGGATTTTTCCGATATCTTTGGGGAAGAGCTTTGCCGCCTTGCAATGGATGACCATCGAATCTGCGCCATTACTGCGGCAATGGGGGCCGGATGCGGCTTAAGCGAATTTGCCAAAACCTTTTCCGGCCGCTTTTATGATGTCGGCATCGCCGAGCAGCATGCGCTGACCTTTGCAGGCGGCCTTGCCCGCAACGGGATGAAACCGGTTTTTGCGGTATATTCTTCTTTTTTACAGCGTGGTTTTGATCAGGTGATTCACGATATTGCGCTGCAGGGGCTCTCTATGACGCTTTGTATCGACCGGGCCGGAATCGTGGGGGAAGACGGTGAAACGCACCAGGGACTCTTTGATATTCCAATGCTGCTACCGGTGCCGGGCATTTCGATCTATTCTCCAACTTCCTATGCGGAGCTGAGATGCATATTAAGAAATCGTGTATTAAACGGCACCGGCATTTCCGCGATTCGCTATCCGCGCGGCTATGAGCCGGATATGGTTTTGCCTTTTCATCATCTGGAAGAACCTGCTGAATATACCGGAACTTCAAAAGAATTATGTATCATATCCTATGGAAGGCAGGTGGTAAATTGCCTGAAAGGGATCCGCCTTGCAAACCTGCAGGTTTCTTTTCTAAAATTAAACCGGATTTTTCCAATTGAAGAACAGCTTGTGCGCTCTCTGATGCAGTTTAAAAAAATCCTTCTGATTGAAGAATGTTATCAAACCGGGGGAATCGGCTCCTATCTCGGCAATCTGCTGATGAACCGGCATTATACCGGCTATTATCGGAACTTTGGCATTGATAATCTGTTTTTAAAATCTGGAAAGCCGGACGACCTGCTTGCAGAATGCCATCTGGATGGGGCCAGCATTGCTAAAATGATCCGTAAATTTGAGGAGTATCCGGAATGAGGCTGGATCAGTATCTGGCAATCAATCATTATTTCGAAAGCCGTAATCAGGCGGCAGCCGCCATCAAGAAGGGATATTTTGCTGTAAACGGCAAAGTAACCACCCGCCCATCCTGTGAGGTGCCGGAAGGGGCGCAGGTGGTGCAGGTAAAAAACGCTCCGCAATATGTTGCGCGTTCCGCACATAAGCTGCTGCATGGATTTGCCTGCTTTAAGCCGGATTGGGCGGGAAAAATTGTTGCAGATTTCGGAGCTTCCACCGGTGGATTTTGCCAGGTTTTGCTGGAGCACGGGGTTGGGAAAATATATGCGGTAGATATCGGAACAGCGCAGCTGCATCCGCTGATCAGCAGGGATACACGGGTTTTGAATATGGAGCATGTGAATGCCCGTTATCTGACCGCCGCTGACTTTCCCGAGCCGATCGAGGCCATTACCGCCGATCTTTCCTTTATTTCCTTAAAGGCTGTTTTGCCGGCCATCTTTAAAACACTGTGCCCGGGCGGACAGGCGATTACCCTGGTTAAGCCGCAATTTGAAGCCGGGCAGGCCTATCTGAATAAATCGGGAATTGTTTCAGATCGCGGTGTTCACCGCAAAATTTTGGCGGATGTTTCCAACTTTGCAGCAGAACTGGGATTCAGCATTAGGGGAATCTGCTTCAGCGGGCTGGCAGGATCTGCCGGTAACCGTGAATATCTTATTTTTATGGAAAAGTCGGCTCAGGGGTCCATTCAGATTTTGCCTGCGGTGGACCGGGCGATTTTAATGGAGGATGCAGATGAATAAAATCGGTATTATTGTGAATCCGTTAAAGGATCCTGGGCTGCTTTATTTGAATGAGGTAGCCCGCAGACTGGAAAAAGCGGATTTTACTTATGCGGTTTCCTGCTGTGATTATGAATCCAAAGAAAAATATCCGTTTTGTTCCGCAGAGGAATGTTTCATGGGAGCCAGGCTTGTTTTAACCCTTGGCGGAGACGGAACCCTTCTGCGCGCGGCCCCCTATGCCGCCCGCTATAGGGTGCCTCTTCTGGGCATTAATCTGGGGCATCTCGGCTTTTTGGCAGAGATGGAACGAAATGAGATCGATCAGCTGGCGGCAATTCTGAGCAGTGGATATCAGTATTCGGAACGCATGATGCTCAATGTTCAGATTCTGCGCAACAACTGCTGCTGTGGCGAAGCAATTGCTTTAAATGACGCGGTAATCCGCAGCCGGATCGGAAAACCGGCCCATATTGTTGTGGCCGATGATGAGAGCGACCTGATCGATTATTTTTGCGATGGATTTATTGTTGCAACGCCAACCGGGTCCACGGCCTATTCCATGAGCGCCGGAGGTCCGATTCTGGAGCCGCGTTCCCGTGCGATTGTTGTTACGCCGATCTGCCCTCATACGCTTGGTTCCCGCTCGCTTGTTTTTGGGGAGACGCTGCAGCAGATCTATATGAAAGTGACCAATGCGGATCTGATTCAGGCACATCTGGAATGCGACGGCGCTGAAATCGGCGTTCTTCATAATGGCGATCTGGTTTGCGTCAGCCGCCACGATACTCCTTTACAACTGGTCAGGCTGCATAATAAAAGCTTTTTTAAAGTACTGAACGAAAAAATCAGCCGGAGGATGTCATGAAAAATCTCAGACAGGAAGCGATTTTGAAAATCATTGAAGAACAGCCTGTTTTTACCCAGGAAATGTTGGTTTCTCTGCTTCAGAAACAAGGCTGGAATGTTACACAGGCAACGGTCTCACGTGATATTAAAGCCTTGGGGCTGCGCAAGGCCTCAGACGGCAAGGAAACCCGCTACATCAAACCAACCGCCGGCATCCCGCCCCAGCCTGCGGCTGTCCATGCCGGGTCCATACTGAGCAATGGCATTATTGAGGTTGTAAGCGCACAAAATTTTGTAATTGTGAAATGTTATGCGGGAATGGCAAACGCTGTTTGCGCGACCATTGATAATATGCATGTTCAGGGAATTGCCGGGTCGATCGCCGGAGACGATACCATTTTTATCTGTACGCTCAATAATGCGTGTGCAGAGAAGGTAAAAGAGCTGATCACCTCTATCAAAGAATAGGAGAAGCCCATGCTGACAGCGCTGCACATCGAAAATATTGCCATTATCGAACGGCTGGATATTGATTTCAAAGATGGCTTTACGGTTTTAACCGGAGAAACCGGCGCCGGAAAAAGTATTATCATTGATTCTATTTTACTGCTTTTGGGCAGTAAAGCCTCTAAAGATCTGATCAGAACCGGCACAGAATGCGGGATTGTAACCGCTTGTTTTTGTGCGCTGGATTCGGAAGCGCTTTTTATATTGAAGGAAAACGGCCTTCAGCCGGATGAAGACGGAAATGTCACCATCTTTCGAAAAATCGGCCGCGACGGCAGAAACAGTGCCAGAATCAACGGTTTAAACGTTACGGTTGCGCTTTTAAAAGAATTAGGGGCACATCTCATCAACGTGCATGGCCAGCATGATGGTGTTCTATTGCTGGATTCCAGAAGGCACCTTCTGTTTCTCGATGAATTTTCCAAAGCAGATCAGGAAAAAGTGCGCTATCGCGCCAGCTATGAGAAGGTGAAAGCGCTGCATAAAGAGCTGGAAGAGCAGCAGCAAAAAGAAACCGGTAAGGAGCAAAGAAGAGCCGAGCTTTCCGCCTATATCAGCCAACTGGATGCATGTGCATTCAAAGCAGGCGAATATAAAGAATTACGGATTAAGCGGGCCAATCTCATGAAAAATGAGGAAATTATTGAAGCGCTTCATACCGCCGTGATGGCGGTATATGATGGCGAACAGCCCGCCGCCCGGCAGGTCAGAGAGGCGCTCGATGGCCTGGTTCCCGCTGAAAAATTGATTCCAGAGGGAGCAGAACTGATTCAGAGACTGACGCAGCTTTCGGCGGAATTGGATGACCTCGGCGCCGAACTTGGAAAATTATTCGATGAATACGCCGCTGACCGTATGGAGCCGGAAATCATTGAAAACCGGCTGGATGAGCTGGAACAGATCAAAAAATTATTCGGGCCTTCTGATCAGGAGGTTTTGCAAAATGAAGAATCGTTTCGCAAAGAACTGGAAGCATTAGAAAACAGCGAAGATATTCTGTTAAAATTAAAAGAACGCTATCAAGAAGCGCATGAGGAGCTGGAACGCCATGCCGCCACTCTTACCGCACGGCGCAAAAAAGGCGCGCTGGAAATGGAAAAGAAACTGCGTACAGAGCTTTCTGATCTGGATATGCCGCAGGCTTCTTTTCATATCAGTGTTGAAGACCGGAAAAATGAGCGCGGCGGCATCCGCTATCGGATCGATGGTAAAGATGAGGTGGAATTTTTTATTTCCACCAACCGCGGCGAGCTGCCCAAACCGCTGATTAAAATTGCCTCCGGCGGAGAATTATCCCGTATTATGCTTTCAATGAAAAGTATTCTGAATCAGGATTCCAATACGGCGGTATACGATGAAATTGATACCGGTGTTTCCGGCGCAACGGCGGAGAAAATAGGCCGTAAACTGCGAAGCAGCTCCACTGGAAGGCAGGTGTTCTGTATTACGCATCTGGCACAGATTGCCGCTCAGGCGGATCATCATTTTAAGGTCACTAAGAAAGAGCAGAACGGTCGGGTCTGTTCCGGAATTTATGAACTGAGTGAGACGGAACGCATTGATGAGATTGCCCGGATTATGGGCGGGGAAGAACTGACCGAAACGCTGCGCCGGAGTGCCGCAGAAATTCTCAATAAACGGAAAAATAAGCATTGACAACCAGCCGCGGCTATGATATAATCAACGTTGGCCGCTTATGTCAGGTTTTAAAGGGTCATCCTGCCTGCCATAGCGAGTTTTCTTAATAGAAAGTGAGGTGCTTTGTATGTACGCAATTTTTGAAACCGGCGGCAAGCAATACAAAGTGCAGGAAGGCGATACGCTTTTCATTGAAAAATTGAATGCCGAGAACGAAAGCCTTGTGACCTTTGATAAGGTGATCAGCGTTGGCGAAGGCAAAAAGCTCAAGGTGGGCAAGCCTTATGTAAAGGGTGCTACCGTTGAGGCTACTGTCATCAAAAGCGGGAAGGAAAAGAAAATCATCGTTTATAAGATGAAACCCAAGAAGAATTACCGCAGAAAGCAGGGTCACCGGCAGCCCTATACCAAGATTCAGATCTCTTCGATCAATCCTACGGCAGCCAAAGAAGAAGCATAATTTATGACGGTGCTTCGTATCTACCGGAAAGGCTCTGATTATATTGGCTTTGAATGCAGCGGGCACAGCGGTTATGGAGAAGCGGGAAGCGATATAGTTTGCGCAGCGGTTTCTACGGCGGTTCAATTCTGTATTCATTGCGGGGAAACAATTGATGAGGCGCCTTTGCAGCTTTCCATTGATGAAGACGCTGCGATAATCCGGTGTATGAGCAGGGTGCCAAACCCGCAGTTTTCTAAACATATTGCAATTTTGGCTGCGCTGGGCAAAAGCATTGCCACAGAATATGCAATGTATTTTAACCTTGAAATCATGGAGGTGTGATAAATGTTGTTTAATATCCAATTTTTTGCGCATAAAAAAGGTATGGGCTCTACCAAAAACGGCAGAGATTCCGAATCCAAGCGTCTGGGTGTAAAACGGGCAGACGGCCAGTTTGTTTTGGCTGGCAATGTTCTGGTAACCCAGAGAGGAACAAAGATCCATCCCGGCAATAATGTTGGCCGTGGTTCCAACGATACGCTCTTTGCTTTAATTGATGGAAAAGTAAAATTTGAGCGTGTCGGCCGCGATCGGAAAAAAGTTTCTGTTTATTCTGCAGAGTAAATGCTTTAGAAAAATCCCGGATCTTTCCGGGATTTTTTTGTATTCAATGTAAAGGAGGCTTACGCAATGTTTGTTGATATGGCAAAAATATGGATTAGAGGCGGTAAAGGCGGCGACGGTGCGGTAGCCTTCCATCGCGAAAAATATGTTAATGCCGGCGGCCCCGATGGGGGAGACGGCGGTAAAGGCGGCAATATTGTTTTTCAGGCGGACCGCAACCTGAACACGCTGATGGATTTTCGCTATAAACGTAAATATGTTGCACAGGATGGCCAGAATGGCGGAACCAATAAATGTACCGGTGCCAGCGCACCGGATCTCATTATCAAAGTACCGTTTGGTACGCTTTTGAAAGATGCCGAAACCGGTCTCCTGATCAAAGATTTATCAGACGATACGCCGTTTATTGCAGCCAAAGGCGGAAACGGAGGATGGGGAAATCAGCATTTTGCCACACCGACCCGCCAGATTCCACGATTTGCCCGCCCCGGCCAGCCGGGAGAAGAATTTCATATTCAGTTGGAATTAAAGCTGATCGCAGATGTAGGCCTGATCGGTTTTCCGAACGTTGGAAAATCCACCTTTTTATCGGTTATTTCTTCCGCACGTCCAAAGATTGCAAATTATCATTTTACAACCATGACACCGAATCTGGGCGTTGTTGATTATTATGGCAATGGATATGTGGTGGCGGATATTCCGGGAATTATTGAGGGAGCCGCAGAAGGCGCCGGCCTTGGCACCGCTTTTCTCCGCCATGTTGAACGATGCCGCATGCTCCTGCATCTGGTAGATGTTGCGGGAACAGAAGGAAGAGATCCGATCGCTGATTTTGAGGCGATCAATCAGGAGCTTTACCATTATTCTCCGGTATTGGCAGCATTGCCTCAGATTGTTGTGGCCAATAAATGCGATGCGGTTTCTGATGAACGTGCGAAAACCGCATTTATCGAGCATGTTGAAAAGCTTGGATATCCGGTTTTCTGTATTTCAGCGATTACCAAAGAGGGCGTAGATCCACTGCTCGCAAAAGTAGGCGGTTTGCTTGAGGAACTCCCCAAGGTGCGGATCTTTGAAAGCGAATATCAAAAACCGGAACCTGAAAACGCAAAGGATAAATCCTTTACAGTTAATAAAGTCAATGGCGTTTTTGTTATCGAAGGAGAATGGCTGAGCAAAATTCTGGCAACCATTCATTTCGATGATTATGAATCCATGAATTTCTTTCAGCGTGTTCTGCAAAGCAACGGAATTGTGGATAAACTGGAAGAAATGGGAATTAAAGAGGGGGATCCCGTGCGTATAGACGATCTGGAATTCGACTATATTCCCTGAGTTAAAACCCGGCGCTTGGCAGCGCCGGGTTTATATTTTTTAAATTGATTTTTACTCTTTAATATGTTAAACTATAAACGATATTTACAAAAGGAGATCAAAATCAATGAATCAAAAATTAAAGGATCCCAGCAGCGACCATCTGTTTGAAGCGATACTGACGCTAAGGACAGTGGAAGAATGCTATGATTTTTTTGAAGATTTGTGCACTGTTTCGGAATTTAAGGCAATGGCCCAGCGCTTTGAAGTTGCCTTTATGCTGAATAAAGGTTCCTCCTATCAAGAAATCGTTGATCAGACAGGCGCTTCTACCGCTACCATCAGCCGGGTCAAGCGCAGCTTGAATTATGGGTCAGACGGTTATGCTCAGGTTTTCTCCCAGCTGGAAGCGGAAGAATGAACGGTTTTCATGCTTTGGCACATTATTACGATCGTTTTGTTGGGGCTGATTATGGCAGGATTGTCGGCTTTATTCATGAGAATCTGCAGAAATATTGCGGTGAAGGGTCTCTGATCTGCGATGTTGGATGCGGCAGCGGAACGGTTGCCCTTAAGCTCTTGAAAAAAGGATATGATTTAATCGGAATCGACGGCAGCCCCGAGATGCTCAATGAAGCGATTCAGAAAAAAGATTGTTTACCCCAGAGTGACCGCATCCTTTTTCTCTGCCAGGAGCTCCCTGATTTTGAGCTTTTTGGAACAGTTGACGCCATCATTTCCACACTCGATACCCTGAATTATTTAACGGATGAGCAACAGCTGCACCGGCTGTTTTACTGGTTTTATAACTATCTGAATCCAAACGGTATTTTAATTTTTGATCTCAATACCCTGCATAAATATCGTGATGTTCTGGATAATAACTGTGATATTTTTGAAGAAGACGGCGTTTTTTTGAATTGGCGCAGTCAATTCGATGGGATGATCTGCTCCCATTCCTTAACGATCTTTGAGAAAATGCCAAATGGTTTTTATCAAAGAAACGATGAAGAGCAATTTCAGCGCTATTATTCGATGGAAGAAATTACCGCCATGCTGGAGCGTTATCATTTTGAACTGCTGGATATTTGTGATTGTTATTCTAAATCCAGGCCGAATGATCAGTCTGAACGCCTGACTTTTGTTGCAAGATGTAAGAAGGGAGTATAAAAGTTATGCAGAATCCCGCCCTCTCCATATTGTCTAACGACGGCACTGTACGCGGGTTTATTATTAACTCAAGAGAGCTTGTACAAAATGCTTTTGAGCTGCATCAAACAGCCCCGGTCGTTACCGCGGCTTTAGGGAGGCTGCTCAGCGCCGCGGTGATGATGGGGAAAACATTAAAAAATCCCGGCGATCTGATTACACTTCAGATCGAAGGCGAAGGCCCAGTAAAAACCCTTTTAGCCACTGCAGGCGCGAATGGAAACGTAAAGGGCTACGCGAGAAATCCTCTGGTAGACATTCCATTGAAAAGCAATGGAAAACTGGATGTAAGCGGTGCGGTAGGTCCTGGTTTTTTAACAGTTTTGCGCGATAATGGAACCGGGGAGCCCTATGTGAGCCGCACAGCCCTGGTGAGCGGAGAAATTGCGGAAGATATTACCGGCTATTACGCTCAAAGCGAGCAAACACCCAGTATTTGTGCGCTGGGCGTGTTGGTGGACCGGGATTATACCGTGAAGTCTTCGGGAGGCTTCCTGATTCAACTGATGCCGGGCGCCGAGGAAGCAACCATTTGCAGGCTGGAAGAAAATCTTCAAAAATTTCAGAATGTTTCCGCACTTTTTGAATACACTTCCAATGAAGAAATTGCCCAAATGCTGATGGATCAGATCCCTTTTCATATCACAGAACAGTGGAATGCAGCATATTACTGCAACTGCTCTAAAAAACGAACAGAAAAGGTTTTGCTGAGTCTTGGAAGGCAGGAACTGATGCAATTGATCCAGGAGCAGAAGCCGGTGGAATTATGCTGCCATTTCTGCAATCGTAAATATCAATTCAGCAGGAAAGAACTGGAAGCGCTTCTGATAGAAGGGGCAGAAAAATAAATTTATTTTTCATGAAAAATACTTGACTTTTCATGGTGCATGTTGTAAAATATCTATCGTTGCAGCTGTGCCTGAAAAAGGTTAAACCGCTGTTTTCTGGCCTGGTAGTTCAGTTGGTTAGAACGCTAGCCTGTCACGCTAGAGGTCG
>QAKW01000091.1 GCA_003343605.1 Clostridiales bacterium | reverse complement strand
CGTTTTCTGCGGCAAGCCGCAGTGTGCGGCGGCAGGATTCATGATTGCTGCCGGCATTGAGCACCCGCCGGATGCCGGCTTCCCGCAGCGCGGCGATCAGGGCCGGCCGGTCGGGATCGAAGCGGGCGTCATCGAGATGGGCGTGCACATCGATCATCGAATCACCGCCCCCGGCTGCAGCGAATCATCTAAAAAGAGTACCTTTACCCCATTTTCCGTATCTGCGGCAAGAAGCATGCCCTCGCTGAGGGCGCCCCGCAGCTTGGCCGGCTTTAAATTATCTACTAAAATGATTTTTTTGCCGGTCAGCTCCTCCGGTCGGTAATAGGCGGCGATGCCGGAGAGCACCTGCTTGGTGCCGGCGCCGTTATCCACGGTAAGCTTCAAAAGCTTATCGCTCCCCGCAAGGGGCTCGCAGGCTTTGATCCGGCCGACCCGCAGCGCCACTTTGGAAAAATCATCGATTGAGATCAGCGCCAGCCCTTCCGGTGCTTTGGGCGGCTGCGCTTCTTTCTTTTTTGCCGCTTCCGCCGCTTTGATCTCCTCCAGCTTTTTCGGAATATCGATTCTGGCGAAGAGAATCTCCGGCTTGCCGACGGAGGCGCCGGGCCGCAGGAGCCCGAAGGTTTTCGCCTCTTCGAGGCTCTGATCGCTTACCCCGAGCTGCCGGAAGATTTTTTCCGCCGTTTCCGGCATAAAGGGTTTCAGAAGCGTGGCGGCGATCCGGATACATTCGAGCAGATGATAAAGCACCGTGGCCAGCCGGGCATGATCGCCATCGGGGCGGCCGAGCACCCAGGGCTCTGTTTCATCCACATATTTATTGGCGCGGCGCAGCAGCGTGAAGATTTCATCGATCGCATCGGCGATATGCATGCTCTCCATCTGCGCTTCCACTCTGACGGGGGTTGCGGCTGCCAGCGCCAGCAGCTCTTCATCCGGCCCCTGCAGCGCACCGGGCGCCTTGATTTCACCGCCGAAATACTTCCCGGTCATGGAAATGGTGCGGTTGACAAGATTCCCGAGAATATTGGCAAGATCGGTATTCACACGCTCCATGATCAGCTCATAGGAAATCAGGCCGTCGTTGGCAAAGGGAATTTCATGCAGCACGTAATAGCGCACCGCGTCTACCCCGAACAAGGCGACCAGATCATCGGCGTAAAGCACATTCCCTTTGGATTTGCTCATCTTGCCGTCGCTCATAATCAGCCAGGGATGGCCGAAAACCTGGCGGGGCAGCTCCTCGCCCAGCGCCAGCAGGATGCAGGGCCAGTAGATGGTGTGGAACCGCACAATGTCCTTCCCGATCAGGTGCATATCGGCCGGCCAGAACTTCCGGTATTCCGCGGAATGCGCCCCGTTTGGATCATAGCCCGGAAAGGTAATATAATTGGAGAGCGCATCGATCCATACATAAACCACATGCTCCGGATCAAACGAGACCGGGATCCCCCAATTGAAGGAAGTGCGCGAAACGCACAGGTCCTGAAGGCCGGGCTTGAGAAAATTATTGACCATTTCATTTTTCCGCTGGGGCGGCCAGATGAATTCCGGATGGGCTTCAATATACGCTTCCAGCTGCTTTGCATATTTGGATAGCCGGAAGAAATAGGCCTCTTCCTTTGCGGGATGAACCTCCCGGCCGCAGTCGGGGCATTTGCCGTCGACCAACTGGGTTTCGGTGAAAAAGGCTTCGCAGGGCGTGCAGTACATGCCTTCGTAGTGCCCCTTATAAATATCGCCCTGGCGGTAGAGGCGCTCGAAAATCTGCTGAATCTTCTTTTCATGCGCGGGATCGGTGGTGCGCACAAAACGGTCGTAGGTGGTATTCATCAGATCCCAGATACGCCGGATCTCGCCTGCAACGCCATCTACAAACTGCTGGGGCGTAACGCCGGCGGCCTCTGCTTTTTGCTGGATTTTTTCGCCGTGCTCATCGGTGCCTGTCTGAAAATAGACCTCATAGCCCTGCATTCGTTTAAAGCGGGCGATGCTATCGGCCAGGATGATTTCATAGGTATTGCCGATATGCGGTTTGCCGGAGGTATAGGTGATCGCAGTGGTCAGATAATATTTCTTCGCCATGATTGATTGAACGCCCCTTTGCATTTTTTTCCACTTTTCCCTTTATTCTATCATAGCCATATTTCTTTTTCAATATGAAATCAAAAGATTTTGGGGTTGAAAAACGGCAGGCGCTGATGTAGAATAAGAGGGAAAAAACGAAGGAAGGAATCGAAAAAAGATGAGCAGCAGTATTCTGGTAGAAATGTCTGCACGTCATGTGCATCTAACGGCGGAGGCCGTTGAAATTTTGTTTGGACCCGGTGCGGAGCTGACCGTGAAACGGGAGCTTTCCCAGCCGGGGCAATATCTTTCGGAAGAGCGGGTTGATCTGATCGGTCCGAAGAAAACCATTGCGAATGTCAGCGTTTTAGGGCCGGTGCGCAGAAAAAATCAGGTGGAGGTTTCGCTGACCGACGCCCGCACGCTGGGCGTTGATGCGCCGATCCGCATGAGCGGCGATACCGCCGGCAGCGGCGCGCTGACCATCAAAGGCCCCTGCGGCGAGATTACGCTGGAAGAGGGCGTGATCGCCGCCAAGCGCCATATCCATCTTACGCCGGAATCCGCCGAAGCGCGCGGGCTGAGCGACGGGCAGGTGGTCTCTGTGCGGATTCAGGGTGCGCGGGAAGCGGTTCTGGGCGAAACGGTGATCCGGGTTTCCCCAAAATTTGCCGATGCGATGCACATCGATACCGATGAGGCCAACGCCGTTGCGCTGCCGCGCAACGCTACCGGTGAAATTCTGTAATGGGTTTACAGATTTTATAATACTTTTTAAAAGGAGAATTCTATTATGGAACCCCTGAAGCTTGGCGTGGCCTATCACAGCAACCGGCTGTTCAGCCGGGTAGAGGAAGATCTCAAAGATATTGTGGCCCATCATTTCAATACGGTGGTACATATGTTTTCCCACAACGACTGGGACCGCTGCCCTTCCGTGATGAAAGATATTTTTCAGGCAACGCAGGAACTCGGGCTGGAGCTCTGGGTTGATAACTGGGGCCTGGGCGGAACCCCCGGCGATAAATCCCATTTTCTCTGCTACCATCCGGAAGCGCACCAGTATTATTCCGATGGGACCATGCGGCCGGTAAACGTCTGCCTCAACAACGAAGCGTTTATCGCCTGGACCAAGGAATGGATCGACAAGGTATATGAAAGCGGCGGCCGGAAAATTTTTTGGGATGAACCCTGCCTTTCCGCGAAGGAAGACCGCTTTTCCTGCGCCTGCCCCCGCTGTAAGGCACTTTTCAAAGAGCGTTACGGCCGTGAGATGCCGGTAAAGCCCGATGCGGATTGCTACGCCTTTCAGGAGTGGTCGATTGTGCATTATTTCGAGCAGGTGACCGCCTATTCCCATGCCAGGGGAATGGAAAATTACGTGTGCGTTATGCTGGGGGGCCATATTGGCATCAGCCTGGATAATATTGACGCAATGGGTAAGATTCCCACAATGGATAATATCGGCTCTGATCCTTACTGGATTCATAAGAAGCTGACCGGGCCGGATGTCTACCGCTATGTTTATGAGAAAACCCATAAGAATCTGGCGGTCAGCAGCGCCTACGGAAAGGGCCATAACATCTGGATTCAGGGCTATAACAATCCGGCGGGCTGCGAAGAAGATATTGTTTACGCGGCGGCCGGTGCTTACGACGCGGGCGCGCGCAATATCCTCGTTTGGGGCTACCGGGGCTGCGAGGGCAACGAATACCGCTCCAAAAAGCCGGAGTTTGCCTGGCGCGCCGCGGGCGATGCAATGGCGCTGCTGCTGCAAAAGGAACGGGAACGGGTGATCGCGGAAGCGCGCGCCGGGATGGAGAGCCTAAAATAATGTGGAAACAGAAACTGGCACTGGGCCTCAGCGGAGAGTGCGGCGTTCCTCTGATCGGGCAGCTCCGCCTGATCCGCGCCGCAGGGTTTGAGGGCTTTTTCGCGCCGTGGGAGTCTGCCGAAAGCCTGCGGGCCCTTGCGGCGGAAGGCGCCGCGCTGGGCTTGGACTTTCAATCGGTGCACGCGCCCTTTAAAAGAACCGCGGCGCTCTGGCATGAAGAAGAGGCGCCTGCCCGGCAGGCGCTGGAAGAGCTGATGGAATGCCTGCGCGCCTGCGCCGAAAACGCCGTTGCCCTGATGGTGGCCCATGCCTTTATCGGCTTTCAGGAGCACACGCCTTCTGCCATTGGCTTAGAGCGCTTTGGCAGCCTGATCCGGGAGGCGGAACGCCTGGGGGTTCAAATCGCTTTTGAGAATACCGAGGGCGAGGAATATCTCGCCGCGCTGATGGAAACCTTCGGCGGCAGCCCGGCGGTGGGTTTTTGCTGGGATAGCGGCCATGAGCTGTGCTATAACGGCGGCAAAGATCTTCTGGCCGTTTACGGCGGCAGGCTGCTGGGCACGCATCTCAACGATAATCTCGGCGTCAGCGATTACGCCGGAGAGATCGACTGGCACGATGACCTGCACCTGCTGCCCTTCGATGGAATCGCCGATTGGGACGGAATCGCGGCCCGGCTGGACCGCTGCGGGTTTCGGGGGACCATGACGTTTGAACTCAAGCGCCGGTCCAAGCCGGGGCGGCATGAAAACGACGGCTATGAGGCAATGCCGCTGGAGCAGTATCTGGCGGCATGCTACCGAAGCGCCTGCCGGGTTGCCGCAAAGCGGCGGCTTGCGCCGGCGGCTGTTTAAGAATAGAAAACGGGAAGAATCCTGAGGATTCTTCCCGTTTTTTAATAATTGATGATCTCCACCTGCGCGGGCAGCCCGGCTGTATTGCAGGCTGCGGGGCAAAACAGCGTTTGAAGATTCTGGCAGCCGGCCAGGGGGGTGGCATCGGTCACGCTTGTGCCGGTGATATCGAGCATGGTCAGCGCCGCCGCGCCGTTTAGAAAGGAAACGCTGGAAATTGCGGTTTCCGCGGCCTCCAGAACAGCCAGATTTTTCTGATCCCGTAAGGGCGTTAAATCCACGAGCGGGTTGCGGCTGATATAGAGCTCGGTTACCTGGCGGGTGAAGGTTGCCAGCGATGAAATTTCATTATCGGTTGCGAAAAGCACCTGCAGCGCTTTAAAATCGTTTACAACGCTTAAGGAGCTGAGCTTGCAATCGGAAATATCGAGGCTGGCAAGGCTCTGCAGCGCACTGAGCTTTTTGATATTGGAGGGGGTGTTGCCCCGGATCGAGAGCTCCGTGAGCTTTGAAAGGCTGGCAAGCGGCGAAAAATCAGAAATGTAATTATCGGAAACATCCAGTGAAACCAGCCCGTCAAGCTCCCCGATTCCCGAAAGCTCGCACAGGCGGTTTCCCGAGAGATTCAGAGAGGCCAGCAGGGGGAAGGCGGAGAGCGATGAGGTGGAAACAATATCGTTATGCGCCACATTCAGATATTCCAGATATTTTAATGTTTTAACCGCGGAAAGCGAGGTGATCTGATTATAATCGAGCTCCAGCTCAGAAAGCTGCGTACAGGCGCTCAGGTGCGCAAGATCCCCATCGGAAAATGCGCAGCCGGTGATCCGCAGGCTGCTCAGTGAAGCCAGCCCCGCCAGCGGGGAAAAATCACCGATCAGCAGCTCTCCGCTCAGGGAAAGCGCGCTGAGGCCCGTAAGGTATTCCAGATCGGAGAGGGTGCGGATGCTGCCTTCGATTCCCTCGCTGGAAAGAGCCGTGATGCCGGCAAGCTGCGCGGCGGTGATTCTGCCGCTCGGCTTCTCCAGCGCATCGCGGACCATACGCTCAACCTTTGCGTCTGCAAAGCTGATGGCTTCATTGGCATTATCGATTTCATAGGTGATGCGCAGCCGGGGGGATACCAGCCCTTCGCTGCTCACCGCAATGGCGGTGAAGGTGGCCGTTTTGCTTACGGTGACAGGCGCGCTGTAGACCTGCGAGGTGATCTGCGGATCTTCCCCGTTCAGCGTGTAATAAATGGTTTCGCCCTCGCGCGGCGTGAGCGTGATTTTCTGGGCGGTGCTGTAGCGCCCCTGGGCAGGGGTGAACGAGAGATCGCCCGGCCGGGCCGCCTGAATTTTTTTATTGATATAAGAATCCTGGATCTGATCGAGAAAATCAACGGCATCGCCGATCCGCCCTTCGGCCACAAACGCGCGCACCCGGCAGAGGTAAATCCCTTCCGAGCCGCTCAGGCGCTCGATTCCGCTGCTGAGCACCTCGTGGGCCCGGGTATACTCTTCCAGCTTGATCAGGGCATCGCCGTAGCCAATATAGATTTCTTCTCTGTTTTTCTTCAGGCTGAGCGCCATCGCGTATTTTCCGGCGGATTTACTGTAATCTCCGCTTTCGTAGGCGCGCGCGCCCTGCTTTGTGAGCAGGCCGGCGAGCGGCCCGCGCAGAAAGGCGAAAAACAGAATCAGCAGAAGCAGCAGCGCCGCAGCAAAAGAAAGGCCGTAGAGCACCCATTTGTTTTTAAGCCATGCGGGCAGACGTTCCATATCGGTTTCGCTCCTTTTCTTATTTTCCTTATTTTAGCATATTCAGACGCGCTTTTCAAGATTAATCGATTTCCGTGCGCCGGCGTATATTCTTACTAAAATTTGAATAATATGGAAAAAAACGGGCAAAAACTAAAGTGAGGTGATCAAGATGAAAAAAAATACGGTGACCTATCGGGATGAAATGATGGGATTACGCCTTAGAATCGAAAATCTGGAAACCAAACTGGCCCTGACCAACGAGCCGCTGCTGGTAGACGCGCTTTCCTATGAGCTGCTCGGATTACGTGCCCGCATGAATTTTCTGATTGCGCGCGCGAAACAGGAACAGGCGGTTCCCTGAAAAGGAGGAGCCGCCATGATAAAAATGCACAAAAATGTTAAACATCGATTGTATAATGTTACTAATTCTGAAATTTCTCTTGAAGTGATTGGGAGGGTATGCTATACTATAAACGATATATTATATATATCGATGTAGTTTAGGCGATTTCAGGAGGTATTCACATGAAATTCAGAAAAATCCTGGCTGCTTTGCTGATGATGATCATCGTTGCGACCCTGGCGGGCTGCAACTATATCAGCAGGCCATATGGTGCTGCGAATAACGGGCAGGATATCAGCGATAAGCTGAGCTCTCTGCTGATTATTCCTACCTTTACTTATGAAGATCCACCCGAGGAAGTACAGGATAACCCCATTTACGTTCCTTCGGATCAAAACGATCCGGAACCCGAGCCGGAACCCGAGCCTGAGCCCGACCCTGATCCGGTTTATACGCCCTTTACCTCTGAATACGATGCCAACGCGCTGCTCAGCAAAATCGATGAGCTGGTGAAAACCATGAAAACCGCGCGCGGCGTTGCCAACAGTGCGACCGGCGTGAGCGATGAGCTGCTTGCCAACCGCTCCATCAAGATCCTGGTGCCGGATAATTTCCCCATTGATGAGGAAAATGCCGCGGTGCAGGCCCTTACGAGCCAATATGGCTGCGCGGTAAACGTCCGCCGGGTTGGAACCGGTTCCGCTTATACGGCGGCCTGCCGCCGGGCGGCTCTTTCCGGCGATAAAGTGGATCTGATGTATGTGGATAATGCCATCTGGGGCGATATTCATTCCTATACGCAGCCGATCAATTCTTTCGTGAATTTTGATCTGGGCGATCAGATGAATACCTTCTCTTCGGTATTTTCCAAGAAGTTCAATGTTCCCGATGCGCTGGATGAAACCATCCTGCATTATTATGTGGCGGCGGGGATGGGCGCGCCCTACCTGCTGGTTTACAATAAGGCCAATATCAAGAGCGCAACGCTGCAGGCCTCTACCATCGAAGATCCCACGGAGGGCACGATTGCACTGCGTGAGATTGCAGTAGACGATCCGGTTGCGATGTATAATAACCGCACCTGGGGCATCGGCGCCTTTACCGCAATGCTGCAGGCCAGCACCGGCGGCGAGAATGTGGGCCTTGCTTCCCAGATCGATTACCTGAAGGGGCTCGATATTTGGTACGGCATGGAAAACTGCGGCGGCTTCACCCTTTCTTCCACCACCGGCAAATCAACGGTTAATATCACCGAGGCGGTGAATAAAAATATCGATGCTGTGCAGAATTGGTATTGGAATACCAAAGGGCTCGATGCGAAAAACTTTGTGGGCTCTCTGCTGAATGCCTCCGCCTGGGCGGACGGCTCTGTCTACCAGAAACTGTTTAACCGCTACAGCGGCACGGATTCCGTGCGTTCCTTCTCCTTTGTGGCCTGCGAGCCCGGGGATCTGGCGGCGGTGAGCAGTGCGGCCGACAGCATGGGCGGCGAATGGGATTTTGTGGCATATCCTTATGGCGAAACCTATGAGAATACCTACCGGGCTCTTTCTGCTGAAGACTTTACCAGTAAAGTAACGGCGGATCAGGAAACCGCGGGGGATGCGAATTTTGAAAAAGAGATCGTAACCCCGGTGGCCGGCTGGGTTGGCGGCTTCGCCGTGATGAAATCCTGCCAGAATCCTTCTGTAGCGCTGCGTATTGCGGAAGAATACACCAAGATCTGGAAGGATACCTATGAGAATTCCTATTATCAGCAGATGACGGAAGAGCAGCAGGCGCGTTACAAGGATATGAAAGAAAATATCGGCGTTTCCTTTGTGCGCGGCTGGGCGGAAAAGGCGGCGGACGTCAATGCGGTTTATCCGGATGCGAGCCAGTATTTCTATGGATTCAACTCCGTTGGCGGCACCATCACCAGCGAGGATCCGGATTACTATGCTACCGAGCGTTCCAATTATCTGGCGCTGACGTTCTTTGATAACAATGCGTTGCTGGTAACGCAGCCGATGTATCATAAGAATGATATTATGGGCATTTATAATCCGAGTGTGCAGACGACCTGGAGCGCCTTTATGGACGGCGCACCCAGCTCCGCTTCTGAAACCGCAAAGGATACCGGCAGTGTGATCGATATTTTGAATACGACCCTGCTGCCCAGTACCGTTTTGTTTAACTGGTAACTTAAACTACTGATTATATGGGGGATGTGTGGGAACCGCACATCCCCCTTTTATTTTTGGAGGGGAATCAGATGCATCATAAACCGCGAAAGGCAATCCTGGAAAGCAGGGGCATTCTTTATGCAATCATGACGGTACTGGCTTTTCTGATTCTGGTTTTACTGGCGCTGGGCGGTGTTTTTCTTTTTAATATGAACGGCGATTTTTACTCGGCGCTGCAGGGGGAACTGAACCGGGGCTTTTATCTTTCCGCGGCATTGATCCTGATTTTCTCTTCTGTATTGTTTACTCCGTTTTCCTATGGCATTTCGTATTATTTCATTTTATCGGCGAAAGGAGAGGCGCGCTTTTCCGCGCTGTTTTATCTTTTTCGCGCGCCGTATCTGCTTACCAAGGCGACCGTGGTATCGATCCTTAAAAAAATATTGATTTATCTGGAGCGGATTCTGCTGCTGCTGGTGGCGGCGCTGGTAGAGGTGATTTTGTTTTTTTCATTTCTGGTGGTTACGGGAGAGGATATTTTTTCCGTGCATGCTAATCCGTTTCGCCTGGCCGCCGAATTCATGCTGCGCTCGCCCTGGCTGATCGGCTTATCGATTCTGCTGTGGGCCTGTGTGCTGTTTATGATTCTGCTGATCAATCTGCGGTATATTCTCTGCAAATATGTGTTGCTTCTGTTTCCGGACGTGGGCCCGGTGCAGGCCATTAAAATCGGGCGGCGGTCCATTCGGGGCAAGCTGATGCAAACCCTGCTTTTTTATCTGCGTTACGGCGCTTTTTGCGTGCTGACCGTGGTATCCTTCGGGTTAACCGCCCGTATTGCGGAGGGCTTTGGGCACCGGAGCTTTTCGGTTTATGCCTGCGAACTGGTGGATCAGGGCTGGCGGGATTACTGCCGCCGCCGGAGCCTGCGGAGCTAGAAGGGGATGCGGGCAGGGCTGTTTTGCAGAATGGAATATGAACATTTTTGCGGCCTCTTGCATTATCCGGCAGTTTTTGGTATAATTTATTTAAATGGTATGCGCCTTGCCGCCGCGGGCGGCAGCCGGCGGAATGGCCGGCGATACGGCGCCGCTCTCCATTTTGTTTGAACAAAAAGCAAATATCCGGAAAAATGATCCTTCATTAAAGGAGCCTGAATAATTTGAAAAAGATCAAAGAGTTTTGGAATCGCATAAAGAACTTTTTTAAAAAGGGAAAACCCGCCGCTCCGGCGGCAGAAACAGCGGAACCCTGGGTAAAGAAGAAAAAGAAATCCTGGATTTCCACCTGGCCTTACTGGCTGCGCCGGTCGGTCTGGGCTGTTTTTCTGACCGGTGTGCTGACCTGCTTTTTTGTTTTTCTGGCGTTTTTCTGGTTTTCTTTTATTTATCTGGATGATGAGTTTGATCTCTCCGGGGTTGATACCTCTTTGAATTATACGTCGGTTGTATATGCCGTGAAGGACGGCGCGTATGTGGAAGCGGAAACCCTGCACACCAGTGAAAACCGGATCTGGACGGATCTGGAGAATATCCCCGAGGATCTGCAGTGGGCGTTTATCGCCATTGAAGATAAGCGTTTTTATCAGCACAGCGGTGTGGATCTGATCCGCACGGCGAGCGCGGTGTTGAACTTTTTTAACCCCTCCAGCAGCTCCACCTACGGCGGCTCCACCATCACGCAGCAGGTGATCAAGAATATTACCGGCGAAGATGAGCAGACGGTTACGCGCAAAATTCAGGAAATCCGGCGGGCCTGGTATCTCGAGCGGGAATATAAAAAAGATCAGATTCTGGAGGTTTACCTGAATACCATTTATTTTTCTCAGGGCTGCTACGGCGTGGAAACCGCAGCGGAAGTTTATTTTGGAAAAACGGTCAATGAACTGACACTGCTGGAATGTGCAAGCCTTGCTTCCATTACCAAGCTGCCAACCCGCTATGATCCGGTGCAGAATCCGGAGAATAACCTGGAGCGCGCGCATACGGTCATTGATGAAATGCTCAAGCTGGGGAAGATTACCGAAGAGGAAGCCAATGAAGCCAAAGCGCAGGAGCTGGTGCTGCACGTTGGGGAATCGAAGGAAAACGAAAGCGGCGGCACAGCGATTAACAGCTATTTCGTGGATCAGGTGATCAGTGATGTGATCAGCGCTTTGGTGAATGAAAAGGGCTACAGCCAGTCTTATGCGCATTCGCTGGTTTATTCCGGCGGTATTCAGATTTATTCCACGATGGATCTCGATATTCAGAGCGCCATCGATAAGGTTTACAGCTCTGCCTCCAATTTTCCTAAAATTACCTCTCCGCTCAACGGGGAAGCGCCGCAGAGCGCGATGGTGATTATTGATAACAGCACCGGCGCCGTGGTGGGCATGGCGGGCGGTATCGGCGAAAAGACCACCGCACGCGGGCTCAACCGCGCCACCCAGTCTTACCTGCAGCCGGGCTCCTGCATGAAGCCGATCGGAACCTATGGGCCCGCGATCGAATACGAAACCAAAATCGATGGTGTTCGGGTGGCGCCGGGCATGATGCTGCTGGATCAGGGCGTGCGCCAGATCAACGGCAACTGGTGGCCCAAGAACTACGATGAGGTGACCGAGCGGCTGATGACGATTCAGGCCGGTCTGGATCAATCGAAAAATACCATCGCCGTGCGGGTGAATAACGCGCTGGGCGCAAAAACCGCCTTTAATTTCCTGAAAAACAATCTGGGCGTTACCACGCTGATTGCCGGCTCCGGCTATGATGAAAACGATCAGGCCATGGCGCTCGGCGGCCTCACAAAAGGGATCAGCGTTTTGCAGATTACCGCGGCCTACGCCGCCTTCCCGGCAGACGGCACCTACACCAAGCCCTATACCTTTACCAAGATCTGCGATCAGAACGGGCGGGTAATTCTGGAAAACCGGGTGGAATCCAACACGGCGATGGAGAAAAACACGGCGGCGGTGATCAATCAGATGCTGCAGCACGCCGCAACGTATGGAACCGGCAGTGTTGCCAATTTCGGCAAAACCGCCATCTGCGGCAAAACCGGCACAACAAACGATGATAAAGACCGCTGGTTTGTGGGGTACACCAAATATTACACCGCCGGCGTTTGGTTTGGCTATGATCAGCCCGCCACCGTTTATTACAGCGGCCGTAATCCGGCGGCGATGGCGTGGCGGAGCGTTATGTCGGAAATTCACACGGGTCTTGCCTATCAATCGTTCCCGGCCGCAACCGGCCTGGTGGAATATACGCTCTGCACCGAGAGCGGCAAGCTGGCGGGCCCCTCCTGCGGGAATACGCTGGTAGGCCAGTTTTTTGCAGACAGCCCGCCAACGGCAACCTGTGATCTCTGCGCCGCTACGCCGCCCGAAGAAGAAACGCCGATTGATCCGCAGCAGCCGGAGAATCCCGATGACACGGTAAATCCGCCCGCAGTGGATCAACCGGGCGGAACCGATACGCCGGGCGGGGAAACAAAACCCGGTGAAAACACACAGCCCGATGAGGGCGGCGATCAAAAGCCCGAGGAAGGCGATTCCGGCGGCACGGCTGATTCCGGCGGATCTACGGCATAGCGTTTTGAAATGGGGCTGGTGGCTTGCATCAGCCCCATTTTTATTTTTCAGGGAAGGGGAACCAGAAATGAAGTTGAAAGAAAAGCTGTTTCGGCTGCTGCCGTTTTTATCGGTATTTTCTCTGATCTTCGGGCGTTATTTATATTACGGGCCGGTCTATTTTTACCAGCTTGATGATTATATTCAATATCATAATTATACGGCCTTTAACCCCAGCATCTGGAAGCTGATTAAAGATATGGGGCTTCTGCAGGCACGGCCCGCCGCCGGCGTACTGGATCTTGCGGTTTGGAGCCGGATGTTTCCGGTGATGATTCTGGCGGTTGCGGTGATCTCCGCTTTGTATGCGGGTGCGGCGCTGCTGCTGCGCGCCGTATTCCGCCGCCATTTTGATACCGGCTGGTTTTTCATCGTAATTTTTGCCCTGCTGCCGCTGGGGTTTGAGGGAACCTATTGGGTGAGCGCTTCCTCCCGGATCGTATGCGGGCTGTTTTTTGCCGCGCTCGCCGCCTGGCTGATGCAGAAATACTTCGATGGCGGGCCCTGGCCGCTGCTGCCCGCGGCGCTGGCGGTGCAGTTTTTTGCCTCCTGTTTCTATGAGCAGGTATTGGTTTTTTCCGTTGCGCTGATGCTGCTTCTGGCGGTTCTTTCCTTTCGGGAGCGGGGAAAACGGTGTTTTTGGGGGCTTTTTGCGCTCGTGAATACCGGCCTTTATTTCTTACTGACCGCGCTTGCGCCTTCCGGCACTTTTTATGAAAGCCGTATGGAGCTGGTTTTGCCCAATACGCTGTATTATTTTGATACCTTTCTGCCGGAAGTGCTCGGCCAGCTCCGGCATGCCTTTCTGGGCGGCGGGTTTTATACGCTGGTGAAGGGCCTTTGGCGGGGGATCCGGATTCTGCTTGCAGACCGGGCGTTCTGGTTTGCGCTGTTTGCGCTGGCGCTTTGCGTTTTATTTTATTTTGTGGCCCGGAGGCGTGAAAAGGAATCCGGCCAAAAGAGGAAGCGCGGCTGGATTGCCCTGCTTTGCGGCATTTTACTGGCCCTTGCGCCGCTCGCGCCGTTTTTTATTTTGGCAAATCCCTGGTTTTCCCTGCGCGGAACCGTAACAAGCTTTGCAGGGATCGCGCTGGCGGCCGATGCGCTTTTGAGCCGGCTGCTGCGTCCGTTTGGCTGCCGCAGGCAGGGCGCGGCGGTGATTTCGGCGGCTACGGCGTTTATTTTTGTTTTGGCGGGGATTTCAGAGCTCCATGATTACCGGCAGACCATGCGCAACGATCAGCAGATCGGCACGCTGATTACCGCGGAAGCCGCGCTGGAAAACGCCGGCGAATCGGTGGGCATCCTCTGCCTGGAGCCCTCTTATCTGGAGGAGCAGAACTATTTCTGGCATGAGCACCTCCACGGTGTAACAGAGAGTAATTGGGCGCTGACCGGTTTTTTGCAGTATCTCTGCAATGAGCAGGAGATCGCTTCGGTAACCCCGCTGCCCACCGATCCGCTTTACCGCGCCTATAATTATGAAAGCAACCGGCCGGACCGGTTTGACCGGCTTTATTACTATAACGCCGGGGAGGGTACCCTTTTGCCGGTTACGCTGAAGCAGACAGGCGAGCGGGCCTATGAGGTCTATCTGGAAGACGGCCGGCAGGCGGCCCGTATTCAGGATGAAAACGGGATCGGCCGCATCATTCCGCTTCTGTAAAAAAAGCGCCCCCGGATTGGGGGCGCTATAAAAACAAAAAAGAGGATTTCCAATCCAATAAGGAAATCCTCTTTGCGTTGATCCCTGCTGCTTAAACGGCTCTCTGAACCTTACCGGAACGGAGGCATCTGGAGCAAACATAAACACGCTTCGGCGTGCCGTTTACAACCGCTCTGATACGCTTAACATTGGGCTTGAACGCTTTGTTGCTGCGGCGGTGGGAATGGGAAACCTGAATACCAAAGGAAACCCCCTTGCCGCACACTTCACATTTTGCCATCTGAAAACACCTCCTCATTTACGCAAACAATATTTTACCATAGACAAGCGTGAAAAGCAAGCTTTTTTTAGGAAAAAAACAAACATTTTATTGAATCCCACGTGCTTCTCTGATATAATAACCGTAGAACGATTACGCTGACGGATGGAAAAGAAAGGGGGCCGAAGGATGCCCGGAGATAAGAAATTGACGCTTGCCGATATGATCCGGCGGATGAATCTGGAAACGGTCTTTATGCCGGTGGGCGGGCTGGAAACAGAAATTACCTCAACGGATGTGAACCGCCCGGCGCTGCAGTTGGTTGGCTTTTTTGATTATTTTGATGAAAGCCGCATTCAGGTGCTCGGCAAGGTGGAGCATACCTATCTGGATCATTTTGATGAAGCGCGCCGGCGGCGGATTTTTGAGCGGCTGTTTGAATTCCGGTTCCCCGCGCTGGTGATTACGCGCGGGCTCTGCGGCTATCCGGAGCTGATCGAGGTGGCCGAAAAATATAAAGTGCCCATTTTGAAAACGCCGATGCATACGGCGCAGTTTGTCAGCAGTGCGATCTTTTACCTCAATGAGCGGCTGGGGCCGCAGATCACCATCCACGGCGTTTTGGTTGAGGTTTACGGCGAGGGCATTCTGCTTACGGGCGAGAGCGGCGTGGGCAAAAGCGAAACGGCGATCGAGCTGGTAAAGCGCGGCCACCGCCTGATTGCCGATGACGCGGTGGAGGTGAAGCGCATTACCTCTACAACCCTGCGGGGAACCTCGCCTTCGAATATTCAGTATTTTATTGAGCTGCGCGGAATCGGCATTATCAATGTGCGCAAAATTTTCGGCATCGGGGCGGTAAAGGAAGACGCCTATATCAATATGGAGATCCATCTGGAAAACTGGGATCAGAATAAAATTTACGACCGGCTGGGGATGGATACGGATTATACCAACATTCTGGATGTAGATGTTCCAACGCTCACCATCCCGGTAAAACCCGGCCGAAATCTGGCGATCATCATTGAGGTTGCCGCGATGAAC
>QAKW01000086.1 GCA_003343605.1 Clostridiales bacterium | reverse complement strand
CCGGCCGGATTACAGCGGGGAGCATATCTTTGAGGCGTATCCCTGGCGCAGCGAGGAATACGGTGCATACACCCTGCAGCCGGTTTATTATGAGGCCGACGGAGAACAACGTCCGGCAAAGGGTAGTTCCCCTGCGGCGGAGGTAAGTCCCGGCCTCCTGAACCTTCCAGATCGGTTTCCAACCGAATCTTTCAAGTTGGGGAACAGAAGATCCTGGTATGGGGAAGGAATAAAATTTTCCAGCGCGGGCAGGATCGACAGTATAAATTTCAACTTTGTTAAAGACGGTATACTACAGAGCCCGATGGAAATTCCGCAGGAGCTTTTTAACGAGGTCCTGCGCCATTATCTGAGCCTCGATTCTGTTTCCTGGGTCAGCCTTAATCATGTTGTATTTCTTCCAGTGGATTAATCTTGCCGGCTAGATCCATGTTTTTAAAAGCCGCCCCACGAGGGGCGGCTTTTTTATATTGGATTAGAAACGGAATAGTCAAATATTTATGTATTATTTTAATAAATTGTCACATTTTTGAAAACTCAAAGGTATCTATTATAGAGGAAATTTTACTGAAAAACAGTGCAGAAAAATCATTTGGCCAAAACGGGGGCGGGCATTTGCCCGCCCCCGTTTCAAAAAGTTCAGTGCCGGTACCGGCGCAGGATACAGGGTGTTGTTTCAGATCAGTGTAATCTGATATTTTTCCAGCCAGTAATTGATCTGGAGCATATAAGCGATGGTCTGCGGGGTGGTCATCAGCTGGCCGTACCAGGGCTGCGGATTCTGCGCATCCAGAAGCTGCTCCAGCGCGCTTTTATCCACAAGATCCAGCAGCGGTGCGTTGGGGGAGCGCAGCAGCTCCCGCAGCCGCTCTGAAACGATCCGCAGGTAGGCGGGATGGTGTGTTTTCGGATAGGGGCTTTTTTTGCGCCAGAGGATCTCTTCGGGAAGCCAGTCTTTCATCGCTTCCCGCAGCAGCCCTTTTTCATAGTGGCGGTAGTCTTTATAGTCCCAGGGAACGGAATAAAGGTATTCGGCCAGCCGGTAATCACAAAACGGCACGCGGACCTCCAGCGCGCTGTACATGCTCATCCGGTCTTTCCGGTCCAGGAGTGTCTGCATGAACCAATCGGTATTCAGCCGCATCATTTCCCGCATCCGTTTTTCTAGAGGGGGATCGCCGGGCAGCGTATCCGTATCGGCCAGCGTCGCGCGGTAGCGGCGCATTACATATGCGCCGGGGTCGAAGTGCTCCCGGTACGCGTCTTTTAAGAAGCGCGCGCGGTAACGGGTCGATTGCGCCCAGGGAAAGCCCTCCGCCGCCCGGACTGCCGGATCCCGAAACCAGGGATAGCCGCCGAAAAGCTCATCGGCGCATTCGCCGGAAAGGGCCACGGTCACCTGCTTTTTTACCTCCTTGCAGAAGAGCAGCAAAGAGGAATCCACATCTGCCATACCGGGCAGATCGCGGGCGTCTACCGCTTCATAAAGAGCGTCTGCCAGATCTGCGGGATCCAGAATGATCAGATGATGCTCGCATTGCAGCGCATCCCGCAGCAGGCCGATATAGTCGCTATCGCTGTTTGGCTGGAACTTGCTGCTTTTGAAATATTGCGCGTTGTCTTTATAATCCACTGAAAAGGTCTGCAGCCGCCGGCCTTTTTTCTGCATCTCGGCGGCTGCCACCGCACTGATAATGCTGGAATCCAGCCCGCCTGAAAGAAAGGTGCCGACCGGCACATCGGAGATCAGCTGGCGGCGGATGGCATCGGTCACAAGAAAGCGCACCCGGCGGATGGTTTCTTCCAGGCTGTCGGTATGCGGGCGTGCTTGGAGCCGCCAGTAGCGCTCCGTATGAAGGCCGCGCTCATCAAAATAGCCCCGATACGCCGCGGGAAGCTCTTCGATTCCTTTAAAAACGCCGTAGCCGGGAGTTCGGCCCGGGCCGGTCAGCATAATTTCATAAACGGCGTTGCGGTCGATTTGGGCCCTTGCGCCCGGAACCGCCAGCAGCCCCTTGATTTCCGAAGCGAAAACAAACGCGCCGTTCAGCATCATATAGAAAAAGGGTTTTACGCCCATCCGGTCGCGTGCAAAAAATAAACGGCGGGTATGTTCTTCATAGACGGCAAAGGCAAAAATGCCGTTGAAACGCTCCACACAGCGCGCGCCCCACTCCATATAGCTTTTGAGCAAAACCTCCGTATCGGAATGGCCGCTGAAGGTATGGCCTTTTTGCTCCAGCTCCTGCTGGAGCTCGGCCGTATTATATAATTCACCGTTGTAAACAAGCGTATATTCCTGCCCGCCGTAAACCGCACGCATGGGCTGCGCGCCGTTTTCGGGGTCGATAACGCAAAGCCGGTTATGCACCAGGGCGGCATGCCCTGCCTGATAAATTCCATGCTGATCCGGGCCCCGCCGCCAAAGGCTTTGCTGCATGGCGGCGCAGGCCTCATCGCGCCCGCCCCGGTGCTGAAAATCAATCATTCCTGCAATCGAACACATGTTTATCACCTCAAAAAACAGGCGCCCGCCGGTTCCCCGGCGAGCGCCTTTGCTCTTACCATATTCTATGCAGTTTTGCCCGGAATGATACCGAAAAAGTTTAAACCGGAGCGGTCTCCTTCATTTTAAGCTGCGCCATCACCAGTTTATAATAGGCGCCCTTCCGGTGCAGAAGCTCATTATGCGTGCCCTGCTCGATAATGCGGTGCTGATCGATCACAAATAAACGGTCCGCGCCGCGCAGGGTGCTCAGACGGTGGGCGATGGCAAAGGTGGTGCGCCCTTTGATCAGGCGGGCGAGCGCTTCCTGAATCTGATATTCTGTTTCCGTATCGAGCGCGCTGGTGGCTTCATCCAGAATCAGGATTTTGGGATCGTTGAGAATGGCGCGGGCAATGGCAATCCGCTGCCGCTCCCCGCCGGAGAGATTATAGCCGTGTTCGCCCACATGGGTATCATACCCATCCGGGCATTTGATAATAAAATCATGGGCGTTCGCCAGCTTGGCCGCCCGGATGACCTCCTCCTGCGTTGCATCCGGCCGGGCATACTTGATATTGGCATAGATACTGCCGGAAAACAGGAAGGTCTCCTGCAGCACAACCCCGATCTGCCCGTGCAGGGAAGCAACAGAGATGTCGCGGATATCCGTGCCATCGATGCGGATGCTGCCATCGTCTGCATCATAGAGCCGCATGATCAGGTTGATCAGCGTAGACTTGCCCGCGCCGGAGGGGCCCACCAGGCCGATCATCTCCCCGGGTGCAACATGCAGGCTGATGTTTTCCAGAACCGGTTCATAAAATTTATAGCCGAAAGATACCTGCTCAAATTCAATTTCGCCCCGGATTTCCTTTGGCTTTGAGCGGCCGGTATCGCGGATTTCAGGCTGTTCATCGAGAATATCGTATACCCGCTCTACGCTGGTTGCCATCTGCGTGAGCATCCGGGGCATGCGGGAGAGCCAGCCCAGCGGGCCGTAAAGCATGCCTGCATAGGTGGAAAACTGCGTTAGCTGGCCGATCGAAAAACGGCCCTCCAATACCAGAAGCCCGCCGAAGAAGGTAACGAGAAAGCTGCCGGTGCCCAGCAGGAAAGTCATAATCGGATCAAAAATGCTCCAGAATTTTTCGTTTCGTTTCTGAATTTCCGCCAGCGCGCGGCTCTGATCCCGGAAACGGTCGGCTTCATATTGCTCCTTGCCATAAGACTTCACAACCCGCATTCCGGAAATAACATCCTGCAGCCGGGAATTGACCCGGTCGTTGCTGCGCCATTGCTGGCGGTACATCCGCATGATCCGCCTGCGGATCGCCGTGGTTGCAATAAAAACAAACGGCAGGAAAACAAGCGATATCAGCGTCAGCTTCCAGTCCATAGTAAACATAATGATAATCGCACCCGCCATGGTGATCAGCTGCGTAAACATCGAGGCGAAAATATCGTTGATAAACTGGCGGATCATATCGGTATCGTGCGTCAGGCGGGTAATGAGCTCTCCCGGGGTGCGCCGGTCCAGAAAAGAAAGCGACATGGCCTGAATCTTTTCATAAAGGGTTTTGCGCAGATCTTTGCTGATCCGGGCACCCAGCGCCGTGCTCATATAGTTTTTGAGAATGTTTACCGCCATATAAAGCAGATAGATGAAGAGCAGAATCAGCACAAACCGCCAGATAACCGCCGCGCTGCCGGTTCGCGGGATCAGAACCCGATCGATAAAATCCCGTTCGATAAACCGGGTGCCCAGATCAATCAGCGTTGTAAGCAGCATCAGCAGTGAGATGACTGCAAATTTCCCCAGATAGGGGGAGGAGAGCGCCCAGATCCGCTGGAACGCGCGTCCTTTTTGATCACAGCGCGGGCAGCTTTTGGTGCCCGGCATCGCCCGGCCGCATTTGGGGCAGGTGCGCTCGGGCTCATCTGGCTCCAGCAGCGCCCGGTTCCCTTCAATAAACCGGGTGGCTCCCCGCGCAATATAGGAAAGGCGGGCAAGCTGCTTCATAGAGAAACGGCAGAGGTATTGCTCACAATCGCCATTCCGGGCAAGCATGAATCCGCCGCCTACCTGTGAAACGCAGCGAACCGCCTCATAATCCCTAAGGCGCAGGTTCTGCATGATCCGCCCTTTCGAGAGAATGATCAGCCGCTCAAAGGTCACCGCCACCCAGCCGCCGCCGAACGTGCCGCCGGTATCCAGATCAAACGGCGCGCAGTATTGCAAGGCCTCCTCCCCCAGCGCCGCCTGCAGCAGGCTTTTTTCCTTTTCCGGGAGTTCTAATTTTAAATTCACGGTTTTATGGTCCCCCCTTTTTGGCAGATTGGCGATCAGATAAACAGATCGATTTTTTTCAGTTCGTTTACGGAAAGCCCGGTCAAATCCGGAATTTCAAAGCGGTTGCCGTCGATATCGGTAATCAGCAGCCGAATATCGCTGATTCTGGAAACGCTCCCGCCCCCGAGGCGAACCGTAAACCGATAGGCGCCTCGGTCAGTTTCAACCGCCCAGTAAGAATAGCCGTATTCTTCTTTTACTTCACAGATTTTTGTAATCAGCGGTGTAAAATACCGCAGATTGAGCTGATCTTCAATCAGCCTGCGGGTTTCCGCAGGGAAATCGGCAAGCGATTCGATCAGGCCGATTTCTTTTTGGTTTTCATCCCGCACCGAGATAAAATGATCGGGATCGTTAAAGGGAAAACAGCGATGAAACGCCGCGCGGCTGCAGGTGATCTCACCGCTGCGCACCGATACGAAGCCCGTTCCCGTTGCAAAGAATTCTGTGTTTTCCGGCCGCAGGTAATCCACGGTGAGCATCTTTTCCACCGCTTCCTGCTGCCGGGCGATAATATCCAGTCCCTCTTCCTGAAGTTGATTCATATGTTTTTCCCTCATTCAATTCCGCGCAGTGCAAGCGCTTTATTCTGAAGCTGCAATAGCTTGTAATAGGTGCCTTCCTGATTACGGCTGAGTTCCTCATGGGTTCCCTGCTCGGTAATTTTGCCCTCGCTGATCACATAGAGCATGGAAGCGCCGCGCAGGGTGCTCAGCCGGTGAGCGATGGAAATGGTGGTGCGCCCCTGAATCAGCTGATCGAGCGCTTTTTGAATATTGCGCTCTGTTTCGGTATCGACCGAAGCGGTTGCTTCATCGAGAATCAGGATCCGCGGGTTCACCAATATCGCCCGCGCAATTGAAAGCCGCTGGCGCTCGCCGCCGGAAAGGCTGCGGCCGCCGGAGCCCACCATCGTATCGTAGCCGTCCGGCAGCTTGCAGATGAAATCATGCGCATGCGCGGCAATCGCCGCCGCAACGATCTGCGCCCGAGTGGCGCCGGGATTTGCATAGGCGATATTCTCCCAGATGGTTCCCATGAAAATATAGGTTTCCTGGCTCACCATCGCTACATTTTTGCGCAGATCGGTTAAAGACATCTCCCGCAGATCCACGCCGTCGATCAGGATTTCGCCCTGATCGGGATCGTAAAGCCGGGAAATCAGGTTGGCAATGGTTGTTTTTCCCGCGCCCGAATGGCCCACCAGCCCGATCATTCCGCCGGCCGGTGCGTGCAGGGAGATATTGGTCAGCACGTTTTTATTCGGCTCATAAGAAAACGATACGTTGCGCACCAGCACGTCTCCTGCCATCCGCGGCATTGGAACAGCGTTTTGTTTTTCATAAATTTCCGGCGTTGCATCCAGGATTTCAAAGATGCGCTGCGCACAGTTCAGGCTGCCGGACCACCAGCGGAAGATATACGACATAAAATCGAGCGGGCCTTTAAGCATCCCCACATAGCCCACAAAGGTAATCAGCGTGCCGTAGGTAATCCCGCCGCCGTCTAAAATCAGAAAAGCGCCGGCACACCATACCAGCAGGGTGGAAATCGTTTCCACAATAACGTAAGCGGCATAAAAGCGGTTGTCATAGCCCACAATCGCCATTTCTGCATCCCGCACCCGCCGGTTGTGCTTTGAAAAGCGGGTCACCTCGCTTTCCTCCTGCCCAAAGGCCTTTACGACCCGGGCGCCGGTTATATTATCGTTGATCTGGCCGGTCAGATTGCGGCGGGTGCGGTGGCGGCGGCCATAAAGATTATTGAGGCGGGGCTCCATGACGCGGCTGATAAAATATAGCAGCGGCAGCAGGCAGCAGGCAGCGATTGCCAGCTTCCAGTTGAGAATAAACATTACCGCCGCGGTCACAAGGATGGTCAGGCCGTTCACGGCCAGATAGGGCAGGCCGTCGATAAAAAAGCCCATTACATCGTTGGCGTCATTGTTGACCCGCGTCATCAGGCCGCCGGTTTGCCGGCGGGCAAAAAAACTGATGGAGAGCTTCTGCATCGCATCGAAAACACGGTTTTTAATGGTATGCACAACGTCCGGCACCATATTGGCCACAATATAGCCCTGTAAGATGCCGAAAAACTGCTGGATGACCTTTGTACCCAGCATGGTTAAAACAACGGCCGCCAGTGCGGCCGCCGGCGCATGGGAGGAACCCTCCGCGGTGCGGTTGAGCACGCCGTCGTAAAGAATCGTGCCGCTCAGATAGGGCCAGAAAATATTCATGCCCGTTACCAGCAGAACGCATAGCCCCATCAGAATGATCCGGAATTTATAAGGCGCGAAGAACGAAAGCGTTCGGATAAAAACAGAGCGTTTATCCATACATTTCGGGCAGATCGCCCGCCCTTCCTCCGGGTAGGCTGCCCCGCATTTCGGGCAATAGCGTTCGCCGCTGCCATACTGGAGATCTTTTTCTTCAATAGGCTCTCCCTTCAGGCATTTTTCAATGAGATCGCGCAGCTTGTAAACTTCGTTTGCATGCTGGTTTGTAAACATGCACAGCGCCCTTTCCCGATCCTCAAAGCGGATATGGAAGAGCCCGCCGGTTACAAGCTTTTCCACCGCCGGATCCCGGAGCTGCTGAAGGGGAAAGGCGTAATATTCCCGCAGGCGCAGTGTTTTCCCGGCCGGCGGACTGTTTTCCGGATAGCCGGAAAGAACATGGGTTTTGCTACTGTCCTGCGCGCATAAAAACCAGAGCGCTTTTCTGGTCAGCAGCAGATAAATTTCTGCAAACGCCCCGTCCAGCGTCAGATCAGCCTGCGCACAGGCAACGGCCTCTTCCCGGCGCACGCCGATGCGGGCCAGCTCCTGCTCCAGCCGTTTGGGGCAGGCTTCGATTCGATTCATGGAATCCCCTCCTCTCAAAAAAGAAAACCCCGCTGAAATTCAGCAGGGTCTTTTCAGAAAAACAGCCAATGAAGCTTCATTGCCCGGCAACCGAAAAAAGCGATCTGAAATCAGAATCTTTTGTGAATCTGCATAAAATAACGTTCATATCGGCCGCCTCCTTATTCCTACAATATTTTTTAATATTATGACACAGGTTTTCAGAAATGTCAACACCTGATAGGATGATTTGAACGGGAGCATCCAAAAAATAAAAGCGGCTCCGAAGAGCCGCTTTTGGATCAGCCGATAAAAATCTGCACCCAATAATGAACGCCTGCGCTGTTTTGATAATGCCCAACGCCGATGGAGGTAAAAGCGGTATGCATAATGTTGGCGCGGTGGCCCGGGCTGTTCATCCAGCCGTTTACAACCTGCTCGGGCGTTTTTTGCCCGTAGGCGATATTTTCACCGGCACTGCGGTAGAGCAGGTTCTGTTCGGCCAGCACGGTATTGAATTTGCGGCCGTCTGGCCGGGTATGGGAAAAGGATTGCTCGATTTCTTTGGCGCGCACCAGGGCCGCCGCTTCAGCCTGTCGGTTTACGGTAAGCGGCGCCAGCCCTTCTTTGGCCCGCTCCGCATTCACCAGATCAACCACCTGGCTGATAAATGAGGCGTTGCCGGAGCCTTGTTCCGGCTGGCTGGTGGCCGGCGGGGTCTCCGGCACAGAGGATTCCGGTTTTATGGCGTCGGAACGGTCGGATTCCGGCGCAGAGGTTTCCGGCTTGGAAGGCTCTGGCCGGGTTGTTTCCGGCACGGGGGTTTCCTGCTCCGCCGGCGCGGTTTCCTGAGGCTGAACGGAAGCCGCAGGCACCGTTTCAGCAACAGAGGGCTGGCTGGCCGGTTCATTTTCCGCAGGGAACGGCTGCGCTGCGGCCTTCCCGCCGGTTTCAGGCGCGGCTTGCAGATCGGCCGCCGGATCTTCTGCGCCGGCCTCGGAAACGGCCGGATTGGCTTCCGGCGGCACAGCACTTTCCGGCGCGGCTGATTCTGTTTGCGCCTGCTGCGTAATCTGCCCGGTTCGCCGGATATTGCCGAAACATACGGTGGTAATAAGAGTCGCCGTTAAAGCGGCGGTAGACGTTAATAAAAGAGTCGATCGCTTCATACTGTTTCCTCCTGTATTTATTAATTACAAAATAGTTACATTTTGGTTACAATATGATGATACCATATTCTTTTGCAAAAAGATAGCGGTAAATTTTTGCAAAAGGGGTCCAAAACCGCCTCCGGCAGCAGCCGGCGGTGGTTTTTTCCTAAATATAATATTACCTCCGGCAGTCTTGCCGGATAAACGGCGCGCAGACCTGCTCGTCTGTAAGAAGCTGATACTTCCGCGGATGGCGATAGGCATTGCCGTGCACTTCGCTGCTGCGGTATTTCCGCAGCAGCTCCAG
This sequence comes from Clostridiales bacterium, assembly GCA_003343605.1. GTDB lineage: Bacteria > Bacillota > Clostridia > Oscillospirales > QAKW01 > QAKW01. Next base: position 3,339 of record QAKW01000086.1, on the reverse strand, counting down.
ATCAAATTCGGCGATATAAACGCCTTCGGCGCCGCCGGCCTCCAGAATGCAGGTATCCCGGGAGCCTGTGCTTTCGGGCAGGTAGGCGATTCCATCGAAGGCGGAGGAACGGCCGTTGCAATCGGGAACAGATTCCGGGTAATTGCAGGTTGCGATACCGAGCATGTTTTCAAAGGCCCTGGCTCTGAGCTGAGAGAGCCGGTTGATTTCCATGGGGCAGGCATTGGGCACGAGTATGATTTCCGCCCCCTTAAGCATGAGAATCCGGGCGCTTTCGGGAAATTCCCGGTCATAGCAGATCATGGCGCCGGCATGGAACCGCCCGGCCGCGGTATCCAACGGTGCAACAGTAAAATCTGTGCCCGGCGTCAGCCTGCGCTCGTCACCGAAATCACAGGTATGCACCTTCGCATAGGTCAGAACTCTTTTGCCGTGCCGGTCAAATAAAGCGATCGCATTTCTCGGCAGGGGCTGAAAGCATTCCAGAAAGGTAATGCCGATCGCCAGATCCAGCTCCTTTGCCAGCCGGCCAAACGACGCTACGAACGGGCCGTCTGCCGGTACTGCCTGCTGATGCAGCGCCGCAATATCTTCCGGGATTTGATAGCCGTTGCTCCACATTTCTGGAAAAAGAGCGAGATCCGCCCCGGCGGCTTTCGCCTTTTTACAAAAGGCGGCCCCTTTCATGCGGTTTTCTTCTATGGTGCGCTCCGGCACAATTTGCAGCAAAGCAATTTTCAATGGTTTCATCAAATCACCCTTCTTTTTTATGATAGAATAATATTTTATCGAATTACAATAAATAATTATTGACAATCAGGATTTTGGTGGTATAATAGAAATTGAAAATATAATAGGAAACGGAGGAATTCAAAAATGTCACAATCCACATTGTCCAGATGGTTAAAAGGAATCATTCTGCTGGTAGGCGCCTGCGGGCTGGCCGCCTATTGCTGGCTGCTCCCGCAGATCGCCCGGTGGATCCTGGCGGATGCACCGGAATTTCAATACTGCTTTATTCCCTGGATGGTCTTTATGGGGCTGAGCGCACTGCCCTGTTTTGCGGTTTTGATTTTGAGCTGGCGCATCGCCCGAAATATTGGGGAAGACCGTTCTTTCAGTATGCAGAACGCCCGGCTGCTGCAGGGCATCTCTATTCTGGCAGCGGCAGACGCCGGGCTGTTTTTCTGCGGCAATATCCTGTTTCTGCTGCTGAACATGAACCATCCGGGCATTGTTTTGGCCGCGCTGGGGGTTGTTTTTTTCGGGATTGCGGTTTCTGTGTGCACCGCGGGGCTTTCTCACCTGGTGCAAAAAGCCGCCGTGCTGCAGGAACAGAGTGATCTGACGGTTTGAGGTGAATAAATGGAAGATGAAATTATTTTTAATATCGATGTGATGCTGGCGAAACGCAAAATGAGTGTTACCGAGCTTGCCCAGCGGGTCGGCATTACGCTGGCCAACATCTCCATTCTGAAAAACGGCCGCGCCAAAGCGCTGAAGATTTCCACGCTGGCCAAACTCTGCGCAGCGCTGGAATGCCAGCCCGGCGATCTGCTGGAATACCGCAGAAAAGAGGAGTAAATAAAGGTATTTACTTTTTATTTGTGATGATATATAATAAAAATATGGAAATGATATTAAATAAAACTGCAAAAATCAATCCGGCGGGAAAGCGGGCGATAGGGCACGCAGGGGGCTGCGCGCTCTTTTGCATTATAACGCAGGATGCGGGCAAAGTCAAATGCCTGATCCCGCCGTGCCGGTAAAATGGAAGAGGAGTATAAACCATGCTGAAATTGATCTGCTATCCCAGATGCACCACCTGCCAAAAAGCAAAAAAATGGCTGGATGAGCGCGGAATTGAATATATGGATCGTGATATTAAGGCCGAAAATCCAACACTGGATGAGCTGACCGGCTGGTATCGTTTAAGCGGCCTGCCTCTCAAAAAATTTTTCAATACAAGCGGGCTGGTGTATCGATCGATGGATTTAAAAAATAAACTGCCCGCTATGCGTGAGGAGGAAATGCTGCGGCTTCTCTCCACCAACGGAATGCTGATTAAAAGGCCGCTTCTGATCGCCGATCATTTTGTGCTGGTTGGTTTTAAAGAAGCACAGTGGGCGGAAGCGTTTGAAAAATTATAAGTTCGTTCGATCTTGGATAAAGAGAATTCCCGGCGTGTGAATGAGGATCCACACGCCGGGAATTTTTTGCCTTATACCAACTGACCAGGACGTTTCAGCTTTTCTTTCGGTGGAAACTGCCTGTCGAATTCTTCAGCTTCCAAATCATCCACAAAATAGCCGTCAGGCGGTTTATAGATTCCCGTAACTCCGTCAAGAAAGCCTTTTTTTAACTCCTTTAACAGAAAAAACGGGACAACCGCTTCCCGCGGCGCGGCATAGTAGTGGATACCACTTTTTGAAGCAATATCAAAACCGCACTTGCCGTAAAAACCGATGCTGCCTTCTATACAGACAGCGCCGGTTCCCATCTTTGCTGCTTTTTCAAGGGCAAAATCAAGCAGGATTTTTCCATAGCCCCTGCGCTGAAAATCGGGATGAATACTGATCGGACCAAAAGTCATGATCGGTAAGACTCTGCCGTCATCCGCCGTGATTGCAGCACGGACAAACATAATATGCCCGATGATTTGTCCGCCGCACTCCAAACATAAGTCAAGCTCTTTAATAAACTCAGGTCTGCTCCGGAACCGGTGCAGCACATAGTGCTCGGTACAGCCAGGGCGGTAAACATTCCAAAACGCCTCCCGCGTCAGATTTTCAACTGTATAGTAGTCTGCGGCGGTTTCTCCGCGTATAATATAGTTTTTCATTTTTAATACCTCTTTCAATTGTTGGCCTGCAATTACGAGAGGCGATGCGAGATGTATGAGCATCCCGCTTACCTTACAATCCACAAGGTGTTGTTTCGTTACAAACAGCATATTCTCCAAAATATATTCGGATGTATTGTCTATTAATAATATTTAATTATTCAATCTTCTTTCTCTGCATTTTCCATTTCTATTTTCCCATGATCCTGCTCATATTTTTCAATATATAATTTGCAAAGATGCTCTAGCAAATTACTTAAACTTCTTGTTTCACGCTTTGCAAGATAACGCATTTTCTCTAAATACTCATTCTCAATATGAAATGCGAGATATCGTTAAGGGAGAATGTATGTAGTAAGTCCCCGGAAGGTATTGTGCTTTCCGGGGACTGCTTTTTAAGCAGTCTTTGCCGCAGGGCGTGCGAGGACTTCGATGGCGGGCATACCGTTTTGCTCCGGCAGCTGAAACGCATAGTGGATAATGATAGGGTTACCGCA
>QAKW01000007.1 GCA_003343605.1 Clostridiales bacterium | reverse complement strand
CAGGAAATTCTTGAGGCGGCCCGGGGGGCGCGCGCGGCAATCGCTGTGCTGAGCGGGGAAGTGCGCAGCCGGGCGCTGAACCGGATGGCGGCGTGCCTTTCCTCTGCCGCCGAAGAGATTCTGGCGGCCAATGCCGAAGATTTAAAGGAGCATGGCCCTAAAATGACCGAGGTGATGCAGGACCGCCTGCGTCTTTCAAAGGTACGGATTGATGAAATGGCAGAGGGGATCCGCGCGGTTGCCGCGCTGCCGGATCCGGTGGGCACTGTTTTGGAGCGCACAGAGGGGCCGGGAGGCATGATAATTGAAAAAACAGCGGTGCCGCTGGGCGTGGTGGCTATTATTTATGAAAGCCGCCCGAATGTAACCAGCGATGCGGCAGCGCTTGCCTTTAAAAGCGGAAATGCCTGTATTCTGCGCAGCGGGAAAGAGGCCTGGCGTTCAGCCCGGGCGATTACAGACGCACTGCGTGCAGGCCTTCGGGAAACCGGCTGCCCGGAAGATGCGGTTTTACTGATTGAGGATACTTCCCGTGAGAGCGCACGGGTGCTGATGGAAGCACGGGATTATATCGATCTGCTGATCCCCCGCGGCGGGCCCGGCCTGATCAATGCCTGCCTGACAGGGGCTAAAGTGCCGGTGATTCAAACGGGAACCGGCATCTGCCATATTTATGTGGATCAAAGCGCGCAGCTGGATATGGCGCTCAGTATTGTGGAGAATGCCAAAACCAGCCGGCCCTCGGTTTGCAATGCGGCGGAAGTCTGCCTGGTGCATCGGGAGATTGCCCCGGCGTTTCTGCCAAAGCTCAAAGAGCGGCTTGCCGGGATGCGGGCGCAGAAGGGGCTGCCCCCGGTTGCCTTCCGCTGTGATCCGGCGGCGCTTGCGATCATGGGCGGCGAGGCCGCCGGTGCGCAGGATTTCGATACGGAATTTCTTGATTATATTTTAGCGGTAAAGGTAGTGGAGGATGTGCAGGAGGCGATTGCGCATATTGCCGGCCATTCAACCGGCCACAGCGATGCGATTATTACCGAAAACACCGAAAACGCCCGCTTATTTACGGCAATGGTAGATAGCGCTGCCGTTTATGTTAATGCCTCTACCAGATTTACCGATGGCGGGCAGTTTGGCCTGGGCTGTGAGATGGGAATCTCTACCCAGAAGCTGCACGCCCGCGGGCCGATGGGCCTTCGGGAGCTCACAACCTATAAATATATTGTTCGGGGAACCGGGCAGATTCGGGAATAAGGAAAGGGAGGGAATCCGGCATGAAATATGGTTTTATCGGCTGCGGTAACATGGGCGGCGCGCTGGCAGAGGCAGCCTCTCGTTCGATTGGGGAAGGGGAACTGTTGCTCGCCGACCAGGATTTGGAAAAAGCGCGTACGCTGGCAGCACGGATCGGCGGCAAAGTGGCTTCCAATGAGGAGCTTGCCGCAGAATGCGATTTTTTGATTCTGGGTGTAAAGCCCCAGATGATGGGCAGTCTGCTCAAAGCGCTCTCCGGGCATCTTGAAGCCCGCCGGGAAAAACCGGTTTTGGTAAGTATGGCGGCGGGTCTTTCGCTGGATAACCTGCGGGGGATGCTGGGGGTGGAATGCCCCTGGATCCGCATCATGCCCAATACCCCGGCGCTGGTGGGGGAGGGCCGGATCCTTTATGCAGCGCCAGGCGTTGCCCCGGCGGCAAAAGCAGCGTTCCTAAAGCTCTTTGAAGGGGCGGGCGAACTGCTGGAGCTGGAAGAGCGCCTGATCGATGCGGGCAGTGCACTTTCCGGCTGCGGCCCCGCATTTGTATATTTATTTATTGAAGCGCTGGCAGACGGTGCGGTAGCCTGCGGGCTTGCGCGTAAAGACGCGCTGGCGCTTGCCGCGGGAACGGTATACGGAAGCGCAAAAATGGTTTTGGAAACCGGTGCCCATCCCGGCGCGCTCAAAGATGCGGTTTGCAGCCCGGCAGGCAGCACCATTGCAGGGGTTGCCGCGCTGGAACAGGCGTCTTTCCGCGGTGCGGCGATGGAGGCGGTTATTAAAGCGTATGAAAAAACCAGGCAACTGGGAAAAGAATAAATCAGGGAGGATTACAAAAATGGAACTGGAACGGAATATGGCCTTTATCAAAAATCAGGATCCGGAGGTCGGCACGGCGATTGAAGCGGAATATAAGCGCCAGCAGGAGGGCATCGAGCTGATTGCATCGGAAAACTTTGCATCTCCGGCCGTAATGGCGGCAATGGGAACGGTATTGACCAATAAATATGCGGAGGGCTATCCGGGCAAGCGCTATTACGGCGGCTGTCAATGTGTCGACGTGGTGGAAGAGCTGGCGCGCAAGCGCGCCTGCGCACTGTTTGGCGCGGATCATGCAAATGTGCAGCCTCACAGCGGCGCACAGGCGAATATGGCGGTATATTTTGCTTTTCTGAAGCCCGGTGATACGGTTTTGGGCATGAGCCTTGCTCATGGCGGGCATCTGACGCATGGCAGCCCGGTAAATATGTCCGGCTCATTTTTTAATTTTGTTCCCTATGGCGTTAGTGCCGAAACCGGCCGGATCGATTATGAGGAGCTGGAGCGGCTGGCAAAAGAGCACCAGCCAAAGCTGATTGTAGCGGGGGCTTCGGCTTATCCGCGCACCATCGATTTTGAGCGGATCAGCGCTGTTGCCAAATCGGTCGGTGCACTCTTTATGGTCGATATGGCGCATATTGCGGGCCTGGTTGCGGCGGGGCTGCATCCATCGCCGGTGCCCTATGCCGATATTGTAACCTCCACAACGCATAAAACGCTGCGCGGCCCGCGCGGCGGCCTGATCCTCTGCAAGGAAGAATATGCAAAGGCGATCGATAAGGCTGTTTTCCCGGGCACGCAGGGCGGCCCGCTGGAGCATATTATCGCAGCAAAAGCGGTTTGCTTCGGGGAAGCGCTGCAGCCCTCCTTCCAGGCATACCAGCAGCAGGTGATCAAAAATGCCAAGGCGCTGGAAGCAAAGCTTCTGGAAGAAGGAATCAATCTGGTATCCGGCGGAACCGATAATCATTTGCTGCTGCTGGATCTGAGAGGAAACGGCGTCACCGGCAAAGAGCTGGAGCATCGGCTGGATGAGGTACATATTACCGCGAATAAAAATGCCATTCCGGATGATCCGGAAAAGCCGTTTGTTACCAGCGGCGTCCGGTTGGGAACGCCGGCGGCAACAACCCGCGGCTTCAAGGAACCGGAGATGGCGCTGATCGGCGGATGGATCAGGGCATGTATCGATGATTTTGAAGGGAGCCGGGAGCAGGTAAAAGCGCAGGTGCTTGCGCTTTGCGCCAAATTTCCCCTCTATTAACCGTTTGACGGGAGGTATGTCTTATGAATATGAAGCTTTTAAAGCTGCTCAATAAAAACGGCCGCACGCCGGTGAGCGAGCTTGCCACCATGACCGGCCGCACGGAGGAAGAGATTGTTGCCGATATTGAGGAGCTGGAGCAGAGCGGGGTGATCCGCGGCTACAAAACAGTAATCGATTGGGAACGGCTCGATAATACCTATGTTTCCGCAATCATCGAGCTGAAAGTAACGCCCAAGGCCGGGCTTGGCTTTGAAGAGGTGGCCCGTAAGGTGATGAAATATCCGGAGGTCGAGAGCGTTTACCTGATGTCCGGCGGATACGACCTGAGCGTGGTGGTAAAGGGAAAAACGTTTCAGGGGGTCGCCATGTTTGTGGCCAAAGAGCTCTCAACCATTGAAAATGTAACTTCAACCTCCACCCACTTTATGCTCCGGCGCTATAAAGAACTGGATGTGGAGCTCTTCGATGAAGCCAAAGATGATCGGGGGCACTTTTCGTTTTGATCGATTACGATAAGATTTTAACCCCGGAGGTGCGGAGCATTAAACCTTCCGGGATTCGGAAATTTTTTGATATTGCGGAAACCATGAGCGAGGTCATTTCGCTGGGCGTGGGTGAGCCGGATTTCCCTACGCCCTGGCAGATCCGCAAGGCCGGCATCCGTTCTCTGGAAGAGAGCAAAACCCGCTATACCTCCAATCGGGGCCTGCAAACGCTTCGGGAAACGATCGCCGGGTATATGAAGCGCAAATATGCCCTTACTTACAATCCTGAGAGTGAGATTTTGGTAACCGTTGGCGGAAGCGAAGCCATCGACGCCTGCATCCGGGCGGCGGTGGGCGCGGGGGATGAAGTCATTATCCCGCAGCCCAGCTATGTTTGCTATGAGCCGATTACGCGGCTTGCAGGCGGAACGCCGGTGATTATTGAAACCAGAGCGGAGGATGAATTCAAGCTGACGCCCGAGGCGCTTGCTGCCAAGATTACGCCGCGCACCAAGGCGCTGATTTTGCCCTATCCCTGCAATCCAACCGGCGCGATTATGGAAAAGGAAGATCTTGAAAAAATCGCCGCGGTATTGCGGGATACCAATATTCTGGTGATTTCCGATGAGATCTATGCCGAACTGACCTTCGGCGGAAAGCCCCATGTTTCGATCGCTTCGATTCCCGGAATGTGGGAGCGTACACTGGTGGTGGGCGGCTTTTCAAAAACCTTTTCTATGACAGGCTGGCGCCTGGGCTATGCCTGCGGTCCGCAGGAGATTCTTAAACAGATGACCAAAATTCATCAGTTTGCGATTATGTGCGCGCCCACCACTTCGCAGTATGCCGCGATTACGGCCATGACCTCCTGCGAAGAAATGGTGGCGGAAATGCGGGATGAATACGACGCCCGGCGGCGGATCATGGTGGATGGCTTCAATAAAATCGGCCTGACCTGCCGGGATCCGAAGGGCGCATTTTACGCCTTCCCGAGTATTCAGTCCAGCGGTCTTTCCAGCGATGATTTCTGCCAGCGGCTGCTGGAAGAAAAGCATGTTGCGGTGGTGCCCGGAACAGCATTCGGCCAGGGCGGTGAGGGCTTTGTCCGCGCCTCTTATTGCTATTCTACAGAACATATTAAAGAAGCCATCAACCGGATCGAAGCTTTTTTAAAGGATTTGAAGACACACCGGTAGGCGCTGTTATAAAATTGTTCCGCTTGTACAAAAGTACAAGCGGAACATTTTTTATTAAATACTCTAATAATTTACAATTGTCTTGGCTGCAGAAGCTTTGGCGGAATGGGCAGTTATAATATAGATTTGGAATATTTTAGAAAATAGTATTGAAATATTTGCGCTATTTATTTATAATAAATATAGAAAAACGCCGGAGTAAACCAAAAAAAGGAGGGGTAAAATTGAAGTTTAAAACAGCCCGAAGGTGGGCGGCGGTCGTTATGATTTTGATTCTTCTTTTCTCTAATCTGAGTGGGGCGCTCTATGCTGAAGAGACTGTTGAAGAAGATACAACGGAACAAACAGTCGGAGAAGAAACGACCGATGAAGAAGAGGGTATCATGCCCTGCGATATTATTTATAACCAAGAGATCTTTGCGGTTTTGAACCGGAATGTTACAGTTTACTGCGCACCCTATGAATGGGGCAACGCATCGAGCGGCTATACGCTTTCAGCAGGGCAGGGCGTATTCGTCATCGGCCGGGAATACGAGTGTTTTTATGTATATTGGTATATCGGCGATAGAGAGATGTATGGATATATCCCGCTTTCTTCGGTGAGCGTCAGCAATTATTACTGGATCGAATACGATATTTTCCGCCCCGGCACCTGCACGGCAACAACGCCGGTTTTATCATATGCCGGCACCACCAATACCTATTTTAATATCGGGGAGATCTATGCGGGTGAAAGCCCCCTGATGGTGCTGGGGCAGATACGCAACCAGTTTAATAACCGGCTATATTATTTTGTGCAATATCAAACCGCCGCCGGGCTTGCCAAACGCGGCTGGGTAGATGCTTCCAGCGGGACGGTAAAATATATTAATTGTTTTAGCAGTGAGAGAGCGGATATTTCCAATAAAATAGTTTTTAGAAATAGGGCTACTGGAAAAGTTTTAGGATGGAATACCACAACCAACAATGTGGAACAACAAACAGTATCTGGCAGTGTATATCAAGAATTTACATTAGAAAAAGTTTATTACAACAGCCGTTTTTCTGGATATTATAGGATAATTTCGGCCGCCGATTCCTCAAAGGTCTTAGCTGTTTCTTCTACAGGCTTTGCTGAAGGTTTATCAATTATCATGCAGCCAAAGGGCGAAATTGATAAAAGGCAGGAATTTCTTTTTAATCTTGCAACTTCTCAAAATGAAGAAGATGTATATTTTAGAATACTAACAAGAAGTTCGGGGAATTATCGGTCGGTTGAAGTCTATGGCTCAAACAGTGCTGAGGGAACTGACATAATTCATTCTATGAGTACTGGAGTGGTTAATCAATACTGGGATCTTATTATAGTTAGTTCTCCTTGGTATGGAACATTTGGCTAGTACAGTGGAAACACTTCCCCATTTGGATTTAAAGTTCATTATGATAGCTCTCTATCAGCAGTATTATCATTAAATGATGTGCAAGAATGTGTTGGTAGGTGGAATAGCGCATATAATAGATTATCAATACAAACAATAAACAAAGGGTCACAATTATCATCAGATCGCTTGGCTACAGTTGTAAAAGCGACAATATATGATAATCCAAATTTAGACTATATAATTTTAGGCCGGTGTTGTCCCGAAAAGAGGATAAATAATAGCATAAATACATACATTAATGAAGATGCGGCTACATATGTAAACGATTACTGGCATTCAACAACTATACAATTAGATATCGATAAAATGATTAGCAATGGGTATTCTTTAAATGAAATAAAAAAAGTTCTTACTCATGAATTGGGGCATTCCTTAAAACTTTCACATACCTATATGAAGCTTAAAAAAGATGAAAATGGGATTATAGATTGGTATGAATATCCTTTTTCAACAAATTTAATGAATGCACTTTTTGGATATCAAGGATCTGGATATCCATATGATGTCGATGTAAGGCGATTGTTGGAAAAATGGAGTTAGAAAGGAGGCAAATAATTTGAAGCGTTTTATTTCTGCTTTTTTATTAGTTGTAATCATTTGCACATTAAGTGGTTGCAAAAAAAATGATGAAATTGAATCACTTGAATTTATAGAAGGCAGCGGTACGAAATCAAGTGAAACAATACCACCGGAAGAGGAAAAAGCTTCACAACAGGATATGCCAAAAACGATAACCGGGACCTATCTGGATCTGGTTCCGGGTGCGCAGCCACCAATGGTTTTTTTATCTACGGAAGAGACAGAGCAGGGACAGGTGATTCGTTATCAGGATCAGGATTGGTCAGATATGCCGGAATATACGGATCCATTTGTAGCAAAGGCTGAAATGCCAAAAACGTGGTCCAGGATAATGCAATTGATAGGCGAAGACGGCCTGATTGTAGCAGGCTATGCATCTGGCATTCGGGAAGGATACAGTGATAAAGTGTATACCTTAACGGATTTTAATATTCAAAAAGTCTATTATGGAAATGAATTAAATTCTGTTATTAAAATCCAAGAGCAATTTATTGCAAGCAGTAGAGATAATCGCAATTATATTTATAGTGTCACTGGATCACATACATTACTGAAGGATCACCAACTGGTATTGCTGTTTCTTGCAAAAAGTAATGAATTGAAAAATGAATATATTCCGGTTTGGTATGAGTTTCCTTTACCAGCAGATTACCAAACTTATAATGAATCCTATCTAACTGATTTTCTGGATTTTTACCGAGGCGATCGTTCAGCCTATGAATATAGTGAGATGGAGATTGTGCAAAAAGAAAAGAAAAATCCAGATGGAACGGTTGAATTATTAGAGGAAATTTATGGCGGTAATTACTGGCCGGAGCGAGAGATCAGCAATGAAGCGCTGATCGAGGAAATGAGCGAGCATATTCTGGTGCGTCTGGTAACGGAATATCAGATTAAGATTTGGCCGTATGGACATAAGGAATACGCGGCAAACGGATTGCCGGAGAATGCTGTAGGGCTAAAGATTTTAAGCAAACCGCCGAAAAATCAATAAAAATAAAGAGCCGGTGAAACATTTTGCTTCACCGACTCGTTTTATGGTATAGAAGGAATATCATTGGGGAAGGAAAATGAAACGAATCTTTTCTGGAATACTCATACTCATGTTGCTGACCGGCCTCTGCGGTTGCAAGCGAGAGAATTTGGAAAGCGACTCCCTGAAAACAATAGAGGGAACCGGTGGAACGATCAGTGCCGGAACAGAACCATCCGATTCAAATGGAAAGCAAGATCAAGTAGGTGATAAATCTGTTCTCGAGATCGGCCCTAAAACACCAAAGGATTTAGTTCCGGGGGAGCAGCCGCCGATCAACTTTGAATCAGTAGAGCAAATTGGAGAAGATCGTGTTACCCGGTATGAGGATCAGGACTTATCAAAGCTTCCTCATTTCAAAGATACGATGAGTGTGAGACTTCCTGTTTCAACAACTTATGAGGACTTAATGAAATGGGTTGGGGAAGATGGACTGATTGTCGCCGGCTATGCTACCGGTATACGCGAAGGACATCGAAATGGAGCCTATACGTTAACAGATTTCAAAATTCAAAAGGCTTATTTCGGAAACTCTTCTACGGATTTATTGAAAGTACAGGAAAGTTTTGTTGCAATTAGTGAAGAAGGCAGAAACTATATTTACTATTCTGATGATGAGTTGACTTGTTTGAAAAATGATCAGATGGTATTATTATGTTTAGCAGAAACGGAAACCACAGGGATCTATTGGCCGGTATATTATGAAATTCCCCTCCCCGCGGATTACCAGAGCTATGATGAAGCATATTTGAGCGATTTTCTGGATTTCTACCGGGGAAAACACTTGGCTTATCAATATAGTTCTCCTCATGCAGAAACTGTTTATCAAACAAATCCAGATGGAACGGTTGAATTATTAGAGGAAATTTATGGCGGCAATTACTGGCCGGAGCGAGAGATCAGCAATGAAGCGCTGATCGAGGAAATGAGCGAGCATATTCTGGTGCGTCTGGTAACGGAATATCAGATTAAGATTTGGCCGTATGGACATAAGGAATACGCGGCAAACGGATTGCCGGAGAATGCTGTAGGGCTAAAGATTTTAAGCAAACCGCCGAAAAATCAATAAAAATAAAGAGCCGGTGAAACATTTTGCTTCACCGACTCGTTTTATGGTATAGAAGGAATATCATTGGGGAAGGAAAATGAAACGAATCTTTTCTGGAATACTCATACTCATGTTGCTGACCGGCCTCTGCGGTTGCAAGCGAGAGAATTTGGAAAGCGACTCCCTGAAAACAATAGAGGGAACCGGTGGAACGATCAGTGCCGGAACAGAACCATCCGATTCAAATGGAAAGCAAGATCAAGTAGGTGATAAATCTGTTCTCGAGATCGGCCCTAAAACACCAAAGGATTTAGTTCCGGGGGAGCAGCCGCCGATCAACTTTGAATCAG
>QAKW01000001.1 GCA_003343605.1 Clostridiales bacterium | reverse complement strand
ACCCATTTTGCAAGGTGACGACTCCCTCATCCAAAGAGGTAATCCCGCTGTGCAGGGATGAGGCGCCGTTTTTCAATCCGGCGCTTCCGTCCAGCAGATCCCCGGAGCCGCCGGAAAGTTTGGAAGCGCCTTCGTCCAGCTGCTCCACTGCGTTAATCAACTCATTAATTTTGTCTTTCAGCTCTGTATCGTCGATCTCTACGTTGAGATTAAGATGGATGCCGTTAATAGAAATAGCGCTCATTTCAAAGTTCGTTACATCGGCGGAGATGGCGGTGTCGATTCCACGACCGGGAAGAATGGTGTAGTTAATCTGCTTCTTACTGCCTACGTTGGCAAGCGTCGCTCCGGGCGCTGAAATATTACCGCACTGTTCCGTATCCAGTGTAAAAGAAGCCTGCAGTGCGTAGTCGTCATAAAAAGTACCGGAGCAGGAAGTATTCTCGGTAATTTTGAAACGGATTTCCAACGCGCCGCTTTTCCCGGCGATCTCGTCGGCAGAATATTCCTCGCCGTCCAGATAGTAGCGCAGAGAGATGTTCCAGGGGATTTCGGCATTGTCTAAATTTCCCTGGTAGTAAGCTTTTTTAGCGGAAGAAGAAAAGGTGATCGCATCCCTATCCTGCTTGATCGGGTCGCAGGTGTTCAGCATCTTTACCGATGAATAGTTTCCGTAATCGATTACCGCCCCTCCCTTAAAGCTGTTTACCACATAGGTGTTTTCCAGGGAGCCGTCCGCGCCCAGCGTGATGTAAACGACTTCTTCCTTTTCTGTGGGCACAGATGCCGCCGTATCAGCGGCGAAGGCTGGAACAACGGAAGTGACCGCCAGCACTGCCGCCAGAACAACCGGTAAAATGCGTTTTAAATAGTTCATTTATTTATAACCTCCCTCATTCTTTTATAAACAGGCAGCCTCAAAGCGGTATGTTGGATCGCGCTGTCCAGCAGATACAACAGACCCGGCAAAACGAACATGACAATCGACAGCGAAAGCAGACTGCCGACCCCTAAGAACATACCAAGCTGAGATAAAATTCCGTGGGTGGAAACATACCCCAGCAGGAAGCCGATTACCGCCAGCACCGTGCCGGAGGTCAGGACGGAGGACGTTACCGCCGTCACGGTTTCCACCACAGCCTGCTTCTTCGGCAGCTCTTTTCGGAATTCGCAGTACCGTTCTGTAAACAAGATAGCGTAATCCACCGTGGCGCCCAGTTGAATGGAGCTGATAATCAGGTAGGAAATATAGAATACATGACTGTTCATGAAATACGGAATTGCCAAATTAATCCAGATCGCCGTTTCGATTCCCAGCACCAAGATGACCGGCAGGGAGATGGATTTCATGGTAAACAGCAGTACCAGAAACACTGCGATAATGGCAATCAGGTTTACTTTGAACGTATCTGCCGTAATGGTATCCATCAAATCATAGGAGATAACACCGCTGCCTGCCAGATAGTAAGAATCCGGGTAGCACTGGTTGATCGTGCTGCGGACAGTTTCTACCAAATCAAAGGTTTCTTCCCCTTCCGCCGCCGCATCCACAGTAACCACGAACCGGCTGTAATTTTCCGAAACAAGCTGGGAGAGAATATCATCGTCCAGATATTCCATCGGGATCTCCGCTCCAACCGTATCCACATAGGAGAGAATGCTTTTTACCTGTGGGATCTTATGGAGCGCGTCGGATAGTTGCTGTTCGGTCGGCAGATCCCCGCGGGGGACCAGCGCAACATAGGTATCGCTTTTCCCATACAGCTCTTCGATCGTCTCTGTATCCTGCCCGAGCTGCGTTCCCTCCCCGTAAATGTGGGAGGAGCCGTAGTAGAAAGCGTTTTTATTGGAGGCCAAATAGCTTGGCACAATGAGAATCAGAAACACACAGACCATCGGGATCATGATCCGGCAGATTACCTTGCCAAAGCCCCGAAAGCTGGGCAGGAAGCTGCGGTGTTGCGTTTTTTCCAGCAGGTTCCCCGCGGCCAGGATCAGCACCGGCATAAAGATAAACACCGTAATCAGGCTGATGGCAACGCCTTTTGCCAACGCCCGGCCCAGGTCCGGGCCAAGCCGGAACTGCATGAACAGCAGCGCCAGAAAGCCGATTACCGTTGTCAGGCCGCTGGAGAGAATCGAGCTTGTAGATTTGCACAGCGCATCGACCATCGCTTCTTTCGGGTCGGAGATTTCCCTGCGGGATTCCTCATAACGGTGGATGAGGAACACCGAGTAGTCCAGCGACACCGCCACCTGTAGAATCATCCCCGCCGCGTTGGTGACAAAGGAAATTTCGCCGAAAATAATGTTGCTGCCGGAATTGATCAGCACCGCTATCCCTAAGCCCACCATCACCAAAACCGGCTCAATCCAGGAAGTAGTGGTGACAATCAGCACGACGATAACAAACAAAATAGCGATTATGCTTATAATGCTTACTTCGCTGACTGTTCCGGAGGTGGCTACCGCCGTGGAAACCGCTTCACCGGTCATCGCGTTTTCTTCCCCGATGATGGCCCGGATCGCCTCAATTGCCTCTACATATTTGCCCTTTTCGACCGTGACGGTAAAGAGGGCGGCATTGTCTTTGTAGTAGGTTTCCACCGTATCCGTATCCAAGGTTTCAATCGGCTGTAAAATATCCGCTGCGTCGTCCAGCCAGGTGACGCCTGTCACACCCGCGCAGTTTTGAATCTGCTCTTTGTAGTCCAGCGCCTGCGGAACGGTTACATTCTTCACCATAACCCGGGCATTGGGGATTCCCCCTTCGAACTCGTCCTGCATCACTTCCAAGGAAACGGTAGAAGCCGTTTCCTCCGGCAGATAATCGGCCATATCATAGTTGACGGGAATCATGCCCCGCAGAACGGCCCCAATTGCAGCAAGAAGGATAAAAATCACAAGGATTATTTTTGGGTTATTTACAATAGCTTGATAGAATTTCTTCATACGGCCGGCTCCTTTTCCGCATCAGGGCCTGGGACAAAAGCCATGCCGGTTAGTTCAAAGGTTTCCCGGTCCCCCTTTAGTCTTAAGGTCAGACTCTCTTTATTAAGCTGGCCGGTGGCTATATAAGAGATGGTACGCATCAGGGTAGTCAGTTCCCCTTTGCACCGGCAGTCTCCTTGTTCATTGATCGTCCCTTGAAATGGATTTGCTTTTTTCAGAATATCCAGCATTCCTTCAATCCGGCCCTGATCCACAGTAACCGTCATCGTACCGTGCCGGGAGCCGATCTGGGTTTGCATGATAACCGCATATTGTTGATTCCACATTTACTTTAAGCCCCTTTCCGCTTTGTATCATAGCAGGAGTATCCCGCATGATTCAACGGTCAACATACTTCTAAATGAGTAATATGGGACATTTTAGGTTAATTTGACCGGTAAGTTTAAGTTGCTTATTTTACCGGTCATGTGTATAATAAGTATACAATTTATTTTGAAAGGAATGATGGAATGACCAACGAAGAAATGTCACAAAAAACGAAACAGGCGCTTGCCGACGCGCTGAAAAGCGCAATGAAAACAAAAAAACTGTCGAAAATTACAGTGAGTGAGCTGATCGCTGCCTGCAATATAAACCGGAAGACCTTCTATTACCATTTTCAGGATATTTACGCGCTTTTGAAATGGATGCTGGAGCAGGAGGCACTCGAAGTTATAAAGAATTTCGATCTGATCATCGATACCGAGGAAGCGATCCGCTTCGTGATGGACTATGCTGAAAAAAACAACTATATCATAAGCGGCGCATTCGATTCCATGGGATATGAAGAAATTAAACGATTTTTCCACGCCGATCTTTTTTCTGTTATTTATGGGACGCTTGAACAGGGGGAAGAAAAATTGAATGTACGCTTGGAGCCCCAGTTCAAACAATTTCTGGCGGAATTTTATACAGAGGCATCGGCCGGGCTGCTCATTGAGTGGACTAAAAACAGATTCACCCAAGATAAAGAAACCGTTTTGCAGAATATCGTATCCATTTTCAAAATTACGATGCCGGTTGTTCTGAAAGAAAAAAATTGCACTTCATGAAAAACTTGCTATATCGTTTTACGCTTTTGATGGTTGGGATTTTCAAGTATTGCCGCACCTCTTATAAAACGGCGAAAACCTCCGATAAACTCGGAGGTTTTCGTTGTATCATCCATTTTGACGCACCTTTTATGTAAAAGACCTATAAAAAGATATTTTCGGCATCATTTAGGAATTTGAACGCTCGCAAAAAATTGATAGCGACAGCGCGCCGTTGTGAGAGCGTTTACAACCGAGCAGGTAAGCCGAGCGTGACTTTTTGCGACAGAAGGAAGGCAGCGCAGTGAGCGCGCCGGTGACTTTTGTAAAAAAAATCGCCGCAAGCAATATATAGCTTGCGGCGACGTGGCGGAGAGAGGGGGATTCGAACCCCCGAACGGGTTTAAGCCGTTACACGATTTCCAATCGTGCGCCTTAGGCCAGCTCAGCCATCTCTCCAAACTGCTTGAATAGTATACTATGGATACGCTTAAAAGTCAAGCCTTTTTTAGACGATACAACTGCGGCATACCCGCTGGCCGGATATACCGTCTAACGAAATGCCGTGCCGTCTGCCCGGTAAAATCCCCGCCGCAAAACCCGCTGAAATTCAACTGAAAATCCCGCGCCGCGCAGCCCTTCCGCAAGATAATTCGGGCTGAGGTTTCGCTCATTTCCAGCGGCGATGACCGCCTGCAGCCGCACCGCGCCCGGCGAAGTGGAAACGGTAATCTCACGCACAAACGCTCTGAGGTCTACCGTCTGCTCGCTGCGCTTAGTTTTTTTTACAATCATCAACGGGTGTGCAAAAGCCCGTGTTATTTCTGCAGCGGATCCATCGGTTTTCAAATCCACTTCGTATCCCGCGTAGGCAATCTCTTTAAAGGCGTCCCGCGGCTCATAAATTTCCAAAACTTTCAGCGCTTCCGGAAAAGCCTCCGCAAGCGCCTGCCGGTTCATTGCAGCCCCCTCCAGTAAACGAAAGTCAAACAGCTCGCCCTCGCTTTCAAATCCGAGAGAGAGCGGCTGAGCAAAAATACAATAGGGATGCGGACTGAAGCCGCCAGTGCTCCAAAAAGGCACACCGCTGCGTCTGAGCGCACGCATTACCGCCCGGTTCAAATCCAGATGAGAAAAATAAACGGCGGTTCCCCGCTTGCAAAAGCGTACCCGCATTTCCTTAAACATCGCATTTCCTCCCCAGCATTTTAGCGGCCCCGCAGCCGCTGCAGTGCTCCTTGCAATTCGGCGTTGTTTCAGCTTCATATGCCCGCTGCGCTTCTCGCATAAGAAACTCTTTGGTTACACCAATATCGATAAAATCCCAGGGCAGAATCTCAGAAAAATCCCGTTTGCGCAAGGAATAAAAATCTCCATCCACACCGGTGGCGCGAAAGGCTTCCTGCCAGCGCCCGTAGCTGAACATTTCCGTCCAGGCATCCAGCCTGCCGCCATGCTCCGCCACATATTGAATCACCGGTGCCAGCCGCCGGTCCCCGCGGGCCAGAATCGCTTCGATCATAGATGTTTTGCAATCATGATAACTCAGAGAAATCTGCTTGTTTCTTACCCTGCCGCGCAGATAGTCCTGCTTGTGAAGAATCTCCTCCTCACTGTTCTGCGCCTCCCACTGAAAGGCGGTAAACGGCTTTGGAATAAAGGTAGCCAGGCTAATGGCAATATGAATATAGCGGTTGCGTTTTTGCTGATCGGTATCGTAAAAATAACCGATGATTTTATCCGCCATTGAATGGATTGCATCGAGATCCGCCGCGGTCTCTGTGGGCAGACCCATCATAAAATAAAGCTTGACCGATGAATTCCCGTTTTCAAATGCAATCCGGCAGCTGCGCTCAATATCTTCTTCCGTAACATTTTTATTGATCACATCGCGCATACGCTGGCTTCCAGCCTCCGGCGCAAATGTAAAGGTGGATTTCTTTACACCTGTAATTTTAGCTGCCAGCTCTTTGGAAAAATTATCAATCCGCAAAGAGGGCAGCGATAAATTAATATTACGCGGCTGCGTATATTGAATCAGCTTGTCCACCAACGGCTCAATTTCCGGATAATCGCTGCTGGAAAGCGAGCAAAGCGATAATTGCTCATAGCCGGTATTCTCCAGAAGCGTGCAGGCGTCTGCAACCAGCGTATCGCTCGACTTACAGCGGATCGGCCGAAACAGCATACCCGCCTGGCAAAACCGGCAGCCGCGGATACAGCCGCGAAATAATTCAATGGTTACCCGATCGTGCACAACCTCTGAAAAAGGTACGATCTGCATTTTTGGGAAATAAACACGATCAAAATCTCGGATAATTCTTTTACGCACCACCGGCGGTACGCCCGCAATGCGCGGCGTAAAAGCCCGAATCGTGCCGTCTGCATGATAATCCACTTCATATAGAGAGGGCACGTAAAAGCCATCCATCTGAGATACTTCATAAAGAAACTGTGCACGGCTCCAGCCCTCGACGCGCGCTTTGCGCAGCATGTCCGCCAATTCCGGAAGCGCCTCTTCTCCCTCGCCGATGCTGAATATATCGAAAAAAGGAGCCAGCGGTTCGGGGTTATAGGCGCATGGGCCACCGCCAACCAAAATGTTTTTGAGGCCTGCCCGGTCTTTGCTCAGAAGCGGCACCCCGCCCAACTCCAGCA
Source organism: Clostridiales bacterium (assembly GCA_003343605.1). Lineage (GTDB taxonomy): Bacteria > Bacillota > Clostridia > Oscillospirales > QAKW01 > QAKW01. The sequence goes on along the minus strand of QAKW01000001.1, from coordinate 38,547 downwards.
TATTGAGAACCGTGGGATAGCACATCTCATATTGCAGCGTAAATCCGATGATATCAAAGGCATCAAGTGTTGTATGGCTCTCCAGTGAATAAAGGCGGATTCCCTGCTCCCGCATTTTTTCCTCCATATCCACCCAGGGCTGAAAAACCCGCTCACACCAGGTTTGTTCCTGTTCATTGAGTGCACCATATAAAATCCTGAGCCCCAGATGCGACATGCCGATATCGTAGATATCCGGAAAGCAGAACGCAAAACGGATGTCAACCTGTTCCAAATCCTTTACCGTCTGCCCGATTTCCCCGCCCACATAACGCGCCGGTTTTTGCACCTGAAGTAAAAGATCCTTTAATTCTTCCATGTTATAGGTCATATCCGTTCTCCTTAATCAGCCCAATGAGATAAAAACATACAAACAGCAGTGAAATATTATAACCACTGCTTAAAAACTGCCAGAAGGCCGCGCCCAGCAGAGGCAGCAGGCAGCAAAGGCCCACAATATTTACAACCGCCTGCTGCCGCTGCGGTTCGCAGCGAAGGGCCAGCGCCGCGCTGAGAATACGCCCGCCATCGAGCGGAACAATCGGCAGCAGGTTCATCGCTGCCAGGGCAAAATTTGCAAAGCAGCAGAACCAGAGATGCTCCGTCCGCCGCCAGAGCGCCAGTACACCGAAAAACAATGTCAGCAAAATGCTTGTAAGCGGCCCAGCCAGCGCAACCCAGAATTCCTGCCGGTAGGAAAGGCCGTTTACCTGCAACCCAAAACCTTGTCCACCGCCTGAAAAACCGTTGATTCCGCCGCCGAAGAAACGAATCATCAAAATATGGCCCATTTCATGGATCAAGGAAAAGAGCAAAATCAAAAGCGGATCAAAAGATCCTTCGATTAAAACATAGGAAAAAACCAGCAGAAAAAGCAGCGGAGAAAGTCTAAGCTTTTTCATCCGTATTTTCCAATACACCGTCTACGGTCTGCTGCACATCCGTTGCATCTTCGCCTTTGATCGTGGCTACAATATCATCTTTCCATTGCACGATTTTTTGTTGGACGGCGGCAAAATCAAAACGTTTCGTCAACCAGGCTGGCTGCGCTGTTTTCAAATAAAAGCCGCCGGCGGCCAGAAACATCAGTATAATCAGCAGGGTAATAAAACGGGAGCCTCGAACCTTCTGTGTTTTTTGGTCATCCTGCTCCAACCGCCTCAATTCACGCAGCGAATCTCTATGATATTCTTCCATTTTATTCATCTCCTTACAGTATCAGGATATGAAAGGAAGTCAAGCTATAGAATCAAACAATAAAATTATATAAAATCCCGGCGGCTTTGTCAATCTTCTTGACATTTCGCCCGTTTTGGATTATCATATTTCAGAAGCTTTCCTCCAGGCCCCCGTAGTTAAACGGATATAATAGCCCCCTCCTAAGGGGTAGTTATCGGTTCGATTCCGGTCGGGGGTGCCAAAACGCCGCAGATCCTCTCTGGTCTGCGGCGTTTCTTAAATATTTTTGCAAGTGAATCATCTAAAGCGCGCGTGAGCCCGGTTTCGGGTTCACGCGCGTTAATTATGACTGGATCAAGCGGCAGAGCAGCTCTGCTGCCGAATCGATCCCGATCCTGCCGCTGTTGATCCAAAGATGATAAAGCGCAGGATCCCGCCATTCTACACCGGTTGTTGTTTTGAAATAATTGGCGCGCCGCCGGTCGCAGCGGCGCAGAACCGACTCTGCCGTGCGGGGATCACAATGGTAAAACCGCACGGCCCGCTCCAGTCTGTTTTGGGGATCTGCATGGATGAATACCCTGAGTGTATGTTCATTCTCCCGAAGCAGCCCCGCAGCGCTCCTGCCGATCAAAACGCAGCGATTTACGGCAAGCTCCCGAATAATCTCTGTTTCAGCAAGCGCCAGTGTCTGCGCTCTGGTTAAATCCACACCCCGGCCGGAGGTCATGCCGGCCAGCATATTCAGACTGAACAGCAAGCTGCCGTTCATACTCTCTTCCAGACGTGACAGTTCCTCGCGTGCGATGCCGGTTTTAGCGGCGGCACGCTCTAAAATTTCTTCTCCATAGCAGGGAACATCCAGCATTTTTGCCAGCTTTTCTCCGATTTCCCTGCCGCCGCTGGCATATTCCCGCTCAATGGCGATTACTTTATACCGCATAAGCTGTCTTCCTCCCCTTCCTTAAGCAGCCGGTTCAAACTGGCTGTTATAAAGCTCTGCATAAAAGCCGCCCTTCTCAAGCAGCTCCTCATGGGTACCGCTCTCAATAATATCGCCGTCTTTCATCACCAGAATCAGATCTGCATTTTTAATAGTGGAAAGCCGGTGCGCAATCACAAATGAAGTCCGCCCCTCCATCAGCTGATCCATTGCCTTTTGAATAATCAGCTCGGTGCGGGTATCCACCGAGCTGGTGGCCTCATCCAAAATCAGCAGCGGCGCATTCTGAATCATCGCGCGGGCGATCGTCATCAGCTGTTTCTGGCCTTCTGAAAGGCTGGCCTTATCGTTGAGCACCGTATGATATCCATCCGGCAGCGTCATAATAAAATGATGCAGACCAACCGTTTTGCAGGCTTCTATCACCTGCTCATCGGTAACCCCCTCTTTGCTGTAAACAATATTCTCACGAATAGTTCCCTCGAAAAGCCAGGTATCCTGCAAAACCATGCAGAACTGATTATGCACATCTTCTCTGGTCACCGCATTGGTTGGAACACCATCCAGCAGAATTTCTCCTCCATCCAGCTCATAAAAGCGCATCAGTAGGTTGACCATTGTGGTTTTTCCGGCACCGGTCGGTCCAACAATCGCAATTTTCTGCCCGGCCTTCACCTGCGCGGAAAAATCATGAATAATTTTGCGCTCTGGGGAATACCCGAAAGAGACATGCTGAAAGGTCACATCACCCTTTACCTGCCCCAGCCGGCGCGTTTTATCACTCTCATCGCAGAGTTCCTCTTCATTCAAAAAGTCGAAGACCCGCTCGCCGGCCGCCGCTGTTCTCTGCAGATTATTAAACGCCTGGGCAATCTGAGAAAGCGGCTGGGTAAACAGCCGGACATAAAGCATAAACGCAACAATTACACCGAAGGAAATCGTACCGTTCATTGCCAGCGCCGCGCCAACCACGCAAACCGCCACATAACCGAAATTACCGATGAAATTCATCAGCGGCATCATCAGCCCGGATAAAAACTGCGATTTCCAGGCGCTGCTGTAGAGGCGGCTATTGATCTGTTCGAAGGTCTTGCGGGCGTCTTTGCTGCCATTATAAACCTTTACCACCTGATGCCCCGCATAGATTTCTTCAATATGGCCGTTGATATGCCCCAGTTCCTCCTGCTGAATTGCGAAAAATTTTTGGGATCTGCCCATAATAACCATCATCAGAATAAAGCCCAGCAGACTGGCGCCAACCGCCGTCAGGGCCAAAATCCAGTTGGTATAAAACATCATGATCAAAGCGCCGAAAAACATGATAATCGAAGAAACCAGCGTTCCGATGCTTTGATTCAGTGTTTGCCCGATGGTATCCACATCGTTGGTTACCCTGCTTAAAACATCGCCGTAACTGGTCTGATCGAAATAACGGAGCGGCAGCCGGTTGATTTTTTGAGAAATATCGGTTCGCATCCTGCGGGATATCTTCTGCGTAACCGAAGCCATTATAAAGCTCTGCAGAAAATTAAGCAGCATGGAAGCAGCATAAAAGAAAACCAGCATCCAGGCAATTGATGCAATCGCATCCATATTCATCGTTCCCATCACCGGTGTGCCGTTTACCAGCGTCGGAAGCCCGGCACTGATCTCATTGGTCATATCCTTGAGCTTATCAGGGCCGATGATCTGAAAAATGGTCCCGATTACAGAGGCAATCAGCGCAACGATGATTACCGGCAGGAAGCTCCGGCAATAACCGATCAGCTTGGCCCATGTCTTTCTAAATTCTTTCGGTTTTTCTGCGGGGCTGTTCATTCCGCGCCCGCCCATTGGTCTGTTCATACCGCCAGTTCCTCCTCGCTTAATTGCGACATCGCAATTTCTTTATAAACCGGGCAATTTTTCAAAAGCTCCCGATGGGTGCCCCGGCCGACGATCCGGCCCTCATCTAAAACAATAATCTGATCAGCGTCCATAATCGTGCCGATACGCTGTGCAACAATCAGATTTGTTACACCCGCGGTTTCTTTTTTCAAAACGGATCGCAGCGTGCGGTCGGTTTTATAATCGAGTGCGGAAAAGCTATCATCGAAAATGTAAATTTCCGGATCCCGGCAAACAGCGCGCGCAATGGAAAGGCGCTGCTTCTGCCCGCCGGAAACATTGGTTCCGCCCTGTGCAATTTCCGCCTGATACTGCCCATCCATCGTTTCTACAAATTCGGCGCCCTGCGCGATTTTCACCGCACGCCGGATCTGATCTTCCTCCGGTGGTTTTTTGCCATTATCGCCGTAACCCACGTTTGATGCCACCGTTCCCTTAAATAATACCGACTTCTGCGGAACATAGCCGATTTTGTTGTGAAGCGCTTCCTGCGTATATTCCTTTACATTCACGCCGTCTACCAGCACTTCGCCTTCGGTTGCATCATAAAAACGCGGAATTAGATTAATCAGCGTGCTCTTTCCGCTTCCGGTGGCACCGATGAACGCCACCGTTTCCCCGCGGTGTGCCGTAAAGCTGATATCATGCAATACGCAATCCGCCGCATCGGGATATTGAAAGCTTACGTTTCGAAATTCGATTTCACCCAGCATTCCCTGCTTACCTGCCCGGCGGCCGCCATCGGTAACGGCGGGTTTCGTATCCAGCACTTCGTTGATCCGCTTTGCGGAAACAGCAGCACGCGGCAGCATCACAAAGATCATAACCATCATCATAAAGGCCATAATCACCTGCATGGCATAGGATGAAAAAACAACCATATTAGAAAATAGGGTCAGTTTTTCTGCCATCTGCGCAGCATTGATCAGATAAGCGCCGATCCAGTAAATTGCCAGCGAAAGCCCGCTCATCATCATCGACATCACCGGCATCATAATTGCCATGCCACGGCTGGTAAAAAGCTGCGTTGAGGTTAGCTCCTCGTTCGCGCCTTCAAATTTCTTTTCCTGATAGGCTTCGGCATTATAAGCGCGCACAACCCTCAAACCGGTTAAATTTTCACGTGTGACCCGATTAAGATTATCGGTTAAAACCTGCATTTTTTTAAATTTCGGCATTACAAAAATCATGATGAGCAAGATCATCAGGATCATGATCAGCGTTGTAACAGCGGTAGCCAGCGACCATTCAAATCCCTTTCCGGCAATTTTGGTAACCGCCCATACCGCCATAATCGGCGCTTTGATTAACATTTGCAGCCCCATGGTAATCAGCATCTGAATTTGAGTTACATCGTTGGTGGAGCGGGTAATCAGGCTGGCGGTTGAAAAACGATTGATCTCTTCCATGGAAAAAGAATCCACCTTTTCAAACAGCAAGCTGCGCAGCCGCTTTGAAAAAGAGGCGGCAATGCGCGCGGCAAAAAAGCCAACAATTACTGCTGAAACCAGGCTTCCCAATGCGCAGAGCAGCATATAACCGCCCGATTTCCAGATATCGCGCATGGCGCTGCCCGGCGTTTGTGTCAGACGGGTGATTTCCGACATGTAATCGGGCAGCTTCAAATCCAACCATACCTGTGCAACAATAAATATCAGGCTGATGCCAACCTGCAGCCATTCCTGCCATTTCAGGCGTTTTAATAATTTCATCATAAATGTTTATGCCTCCTTTTCACAGCTTTTTTCATTACTCCGGCTTAATGCAATATGCGCCAGCCGGCCGGTTATTCTTACATACTCGGCAGCGTCCTGCTCCCCAAGAAGGCGAAGCATCTTTGCCGCATTTTCCAAAATGATCTGCCGGTGCTGCTCAGCCCGCAGCACGCCTGCCGGGGTCAGCCCAACAAAAACCCGGCGGCGATCCTCCCGATCCGGCATCCGTGTAATAAACCCATTATTCTCCAGATGCTTGAGAGCCGCGGCAACGCGGGCGGTGCTGGTATCCATCGCTTCGCTGATTTCACTTGGCTGCACGTTTCCGCCCTGTTCATCAATATATTGCAGAATAAATGCTTCCCCACGCATCGCTTCCGAAATCTGCCGCTGCGGCCGCACACGGCGCAGCAGATACATCTGATGCAGAAAATCCCGTGCTAAAAGCTGAAATTCCATTGGCTGCCTCCTTTTATTGCTAACGTTGTTAGTATTATATGCGTGTTAGTAATTGATGTCAAGCGATCTGAGGAGGTTTAACAGTTTCTTTACAGGAGTTCAAATTTTTTTCATAATTCCGGTTTGGCGTGTAAAAAAACAGCGGCCTCTGAAAAGAGGCCGCCGCATCAAACCGGTCAGCGAATTGCAAAAACCAGAATCACAAGAATTCCCAGTATAATCCGATACCATCCAAAGATCCTGAAATCATGCTTTTGAACATAATTCATCAGGAACCGGATCGCCAGCAGTGAAACCACAAACGCCACCGCCATACCAACCAGGAGCACAATCAATTCGGCGGACGTAAAACCAAACCCGAATTTAACCAGCTTCAGTGCGCTTGCGCCCAGCATGGTAGGCACTGCAAGAAAGAAGGTGAATTCCGCAGCCGCTGTTCTGGAAACGCCCAGCAGCAGCGCACCGATAATGGTTGCGCCGGAACGGGAGGTGCCCGGAATCATTGAAAGAACCTGAAACAATCCGATTATCAGCGCGGTTTTATAATCAATCTGCGCAATATCTGTGATCTTGGGTGTTCGAAACCGATTCCAGTTTTCAATTAATATAAATGCGATTCCATAAACAATCAGCATCAGGGCAATGGAAAAAGGATGCCCGAAATTCTGTTCCAGCCAATCGTCAAACAAAACGCCCAGTACTGCCGCCGGCAGCACCGCAACAATCACCCGGAACCACATGGAAAAAATATCTTTGCGCACATGCGGCCGCTCCCGGAACTGGAATGGAAACATGCGCTTCCAAAACAGAACCACCACCGCCAGAATCGCGCCCAGTTGAATGACCACAAAGAACATTTCCTTAAAGGCTTCGCTCATCTGCAGCGGCCAAAAGGCGTCTACCAGCAGCATATGGCCGGTGCTGCTGATTGGCAGCCATTCGGTAATGCCCTCTACAATCCCAATCAGAATGACTTTTAAAAATTCAACGATACCAAATTCCACGCACCAATATCCTCCTGAAAATCATCGTTGTTATAGCACCTCTATGCTGGATTCAGCCTAATTATACCACGTCACGTGGGATAATCATTTAAACAGAGTGTCATAACCGCCCGCGGTTATTATACTCTAAATCTGTTGGCATTACCAGTATTTTCCCTAAAATTTTATAAAGATAAACTGGGTTTTCTCAGCAACGAATCATCTCAAAGAAATATTGATAGACAAAAGGATCTCCGGTCAGCTCCGGATGAAAGGCTGTTGCCAGCTGTTTCCCCTGGCGCACCGCAATAATTTTATCTTGATGCCGCGCTAAAACCTCCACATTTTTTCCGGCGGAGGCAACAAACGGAGCCCGGATAAAACGCATTTCAATTTCCTTCCCTGCAAAGGGTTCCCGGCAGGAAAAGCTGCCGAGCTGCCGCCCGTAAGCATTTCGCCGAACCACCATATCCATGGTGGCAAAATGCGGCGCTTCCCCCCCTTCAATCTTTCCCGCCAAAAGAATCATTCCCGCGCAGGTGCCAAAAACGGGAAGGCCGTTTTCAATTGCGCTTTTCAGCGGAATCATCAGATCCAGATCAGCCAGCAGCTTTCCCATTACCGTGCTCTCTCCGCCGGGCAGAATCAACCCATCCATCTCTGCGGTAAGATCGCTGCTCTTGCGAATTTCAAACGCCTGCGCCCCCAACTCCCAAAGCCGCCGGATATGCTCTGCAAACGCCCCCTGAACCGCTAAAACGCCGATCCGCATCTTATTTCCCCCGTTCCGCCATCAAAACGGCGATTTCTTCTTCATTAATGCCGACCATTGCCTCACCCAGATCGGCAGAAAGCGCAGCAAGGATCTGCGGATCATTATAATTTGTAACTGCTTTTACAATGGCCTGCGCCCGCTTTTGCGGATTGCCGGATTTAAAAATACCGGAGCCCACAAAAACACCTTCCGCGCCAAGCTGCATCATCAGTGCCGCATCGGCCGGCGTTGCAACACCACCCGCTGCAAAGTTCACCACCGGCAACCGGCCGTTTTCATGAACAGAGCGTACCAGTTCATAAGAAACACCCAGCCTTTTTGCCTCTTCATAAAGCTCATCCTGATTCATTGAAACAATTTTCCGGATCGCAGAATTCATCATACGCATGTGGCGTACTGCCTGCACAATATCCCCGGTGCCCGGCTCTCCCTTGGTACGGATCATCGAAGCGCCTTCGCTGATCCTGCGCAGCGCCTCACCCAGATCTTTTGCACCGCAAACAAAGGGAACCTTAAACTGTGTTTTATCCACATGATATACATCGTCTGCCGGAGATAGTACTTCGCTTTCATCGATATAATCGATCTCGATGGCCTCAAGTATCTGCGCTTCCACAAAATGCCCGATTCTGCATTTTGCCATTACGGGGATGGTGACCGCCTCCTGAATGGAACGGATCATTTTCGGATCACTCATCCGGGATACACCGCCGGCTGCCCGAATATCAGCCGGAATCCGCTCCAGTGCCATTACGGCCGCCGCACCGGCCTCCTGCGCGATTTTTGCCTGCTCCGGCGTGGTGACATCCATAATCACGCCGCCCTTGAGCATCTGGGCCAACTCTTTGTTTAATTGATACCGATCATTCATTCTTATTCTCCTCTCATACTTTACAATTTAAATTGGATCTATTATAATCTTTATATGGTATTATTGAAATAACCAAAATTATATTTTTTTTAAATACCAGATTGGAGAATTTATGCTGACCTACGATCTTAAAAAGCGCGGGAAACAGCCTCTTTATCATTACCTTTACCGCTGCATCCGCAAAGATATTGAAGACGGTGCTATTGCGCCGGATGAAAAGCTTCCTTCCAAGCGCAGCCTGGCTGCACATCTGGGCGTCAGCATCCAAACGGTTCAGAATGCTTATGGGCAGCTGGTCAGCGAAGGGTATATCAGTGCCGTTGAAAAAAGCGGTTATTTTGCCTGTAAATGGGAAAAGCCGGACATCCGAACCCGGCAGGCTGTAAAACAACCGCTGCCAAATGAAAGACCTGCCGCATCGGGCTGGCAGGTTGATTTTACCCGCAACACGGTTCTGCGCGAACTGTTTCCCTTTTCCGCCTGGGCCAAAATTACCCGGCAGATTCTGTGTGAGCGGAATGAAGGATTATTTTCTCCGCTGCCGCATAATGGCCTTCCCGCACTGCGCAAGGCAATTGCCGCCTATCTCAAGCGCTATAAGGGAATCTCCGTTTCATCCGAGCAAATCCTGATCGGCGCAGGAACCGAGTATCTCTACAGCCTGCTGGTCAAATTACTGGGGGCTGATCAAATCTATGCGCTGGAAGATCCCGGATACCGCAAAATCAGCAGGATCTACCAAAGCGAGGGTGCAGCATGCGTATGGATTCCGGCAGACGGGATCGGCTTATATGCAGATACGCTGGAAAACAGCAAAGCGCAGGTGGTTCATGTTTCGCCCTCTCACCATTTTCCAACGGGAACAATTATGCCGGCCCTGCGCCGGCAAAAGCTGCTTCATTGGGCGGAGGGGAAAAAAAGCCGCTATATCATCGAAGATGATTACGATAGCGAATTCCGCTATCTGGGCCGCCCGATTCCGCCGATTCTGGAACTGGATCACGCTGAAAAGGTTCTTTATATGAACACCTTTTCCAAAACGCTCTCACCCGCGATTCGGATCAGCTACCTGATTTTGCCTCCGCATCTTTTAGAACGCTATCACCGAAAGCTGGGCTTCCTTTCCTGCACTGTCTCAGCGCAGGAACAATTTACACTGGCTCGCTTTATTGAGACCGGTTTGTTCGAGCGGCACCTCAACCGCTCCATCCGCGCTTATAAACTGCGCCGCGACGAAATCATCCATTTGATCCGGGAGGCCTTCGGCACTGCCGTGGATATCAAAGAAGCCGATTCCGGGCTTCATTTTATCGCCCATTTCAAAAATCTGAACGATCAGCAGATTAAAGACTGGTTTCAGGCTGCAGGTATTCATATATCCTGTCTCTCCGATTATTATCATACGCCTGCTCTCGCCCCGGAAGGCCGGGCAGTAATCAACTATTCCGGTGTGGATCCCCGCACGCTGCAAAGTGCGCTGCAAATGCTGCCCGTCCACCCGCCCGCAAGCAAAACTGCCGCCAGATGATTGACAGAAAGTGCCATCTCTTGTTATAATAATAAATAAAAGAGGAGACGACGGTCATCCATACGATAGAAAGGAAAACTGCCATGCAGGAAATGATGCCAACGCCCTATGAGGGAAAGTTGCGTAAACACACGTTAAAAATTCCTTCTGTAATCCGCAAATGCAGCGGAATTTATATTTTTGGGAGAAGAATCCGCTCCCTTGTTTTTTCTACCGATCTTGCCATTATCAACAATGTGGATGCAGATGCCGTGCTGGCGGTTCATCCATTCACCCCACAGCTCAGGATCATTCAGGGAATCGTTTCTACATCCGACATTCCTGTTTTCGCAGGTGTTGGCGGCGGATTGACACAGGGCGCACGGGTTACCCAGATGGCGATTCTTGCAGAATCTCAAGGGGCGATCGGCGTAGTGGTAAACGCGCCGACCGATAATGCCAGTATCCGCACACTTGCCAACAATATCGAATTACCGGTTGTAGTTACTGTTGTAAATGAAGACCACGATATTGGCCAACGGCTGGAAAGCGGCGCCGCTATTTTGAATGTTTCCGCTGCAAAAAAAACACCGGAGCTGGTGCGCACCATCCGCAAAGAGTTCCCTCAGGTTCCGATTATTGCAACCGGCGGCCCCACGGAAGAAACGATTCGCGAAACCATCTCTGCGGGCGCAAACGCCATTACCTGGACCCCGCCCAGCACCGCAGAGCTTTTTGCTTCGATTATGCAGGCCTACCGGGAAAATCAGCCACATCCGTAATAATAAAAGTCCACCGGGCACTTAAAATTGCCCGGTGGACTTTTATTAGCTTAATTGAGAAAGCGCATCGGAGATGGTTTTTTCCATGGCTTCACGCCCGTAGCGATCCACTTCCGCTTTGTTTTTCTCACCGTGCGTCAGGCAGCCTGCACCGCCGATACAGCCGCCATTGCAAGCCATTCCTTCAATAAAATTCCCGTCGAGAACGCGTTTTGAGGCCTTAAGTAAGGCCAGCCTGCATGCCTCGATCCCATCACAGGATACCGCCTTGAGTTCAAAATCCTCCAAGCCGTTTTCCTTCAGCCCTTCCGCAACTGCATCGGCCAGCCCGCCGCAGCGGGCAAAAATCCGGCCGAAATAAGAAGCGTTATCTAAAACGCCCTCCGGCAGGGAGGTAATATCAAGATCCCGGCTGTCGAACAGCGCCTGCAGCTCCTCAAACGTAATCACACTGTCGATATAAGGGCGCACGGCTTCCTTCTGGAATTCCATTTTTTTGGCTGTGCACGGTCCGATAAAAATTATTTTCGCCTCCGGATCCGTACCCTTGATATAACGGGCAATAGACGCCATCGGGGAAAGATTATGAGATATATAGGGCGCAAGATCCGGGAACTGCTTTTTAACGTAATCTACAAATGCCGGACAGCAGGAGCTGGTGAGAAATCCTTTTTCGGCCAGTTCCCGGCTTTCGGCGTCGGCCACCATATCGGCTCCCAGCGCGGCTTCTACAACAGTATGGAAGCCCAGCTGCTTGATCCCCGTAATAACCTGGCCGAGTTTGGCATAGGTAAACTGGCTGGAAATCGATGGCGCAATTACCGCATACACCTTATATTTCCGGTTCTCCTCGCTTTTCTTGATGATATCAATTACATTCAGGATAAAAGATTTATCCGTAATGGCGCCAAAAGGACACTGATAAACACAAGCGCCGCAGGATATGCATTTTTCATTATCAATGGTCGCGGCCTTATCCTCGTTCATAGAGATGGCCTTTACCTTGCAGGAACGAACACAGGGTCTTTTAAAATCCTGGATCGCGCTGTAGGGGCAGACCTTTGCGCACTGCCCGCATTCTACGCATTTGCTTTTATCGATATGCGCCTTTTGCTGATGATCAAAGGTAATGGCTCCTCTTTTGCAGACATCCTCGCATCGATGCGCAAGGCAGCCCCTGCAGGCCTCGGTTACTTCATAGCCGCCCATCGGGCACTCATCGCAGGCAATATCGATCACTTCGATGACATTCGGGTTGTTTTTATCTCCGCCCATCGCAATTTTAACCCGCTCTGAAAGAATCGCCCGTTCTTTATAAACACAGCAGCGCATGGTGGGCTGTTTGCCCGGAACAATAATTTTGGGTATATCCAGCGCATGCTCGAAAAGCGTGTCGTTCCAGGCCTGCCGGGCCACCTCCCGAAGAACTTTATATTTAAGGTATTGTACCTTGGTATCAAATTTTCTCATAAACAGCCTCCCCTAAAAATAGCTGACTTTGATCCGTTTCCCCATTTTTTTCAGACAATCGGAAAGTTCCGTTACCAGCTGCATTTTAATGCTGAAATTAATCGGCAGATCCGGATTCTGATGCGCGGGATTGATTGCCCGGCCAACAAAGAAATTGATATCCGTTGCTTCCTCAAACAGCATTTTACTGATCAGCGATGCGCCGTCTTTCTTATAACTCCATTGCTGGTAAGATTCATTATCGGCCAGGTAGTCCTTGGCATAAGTTAAAACCCGGTTGATGGTGATAACCCCTTCTGTAACCAGATCCACCCCCTCCAGTTCCGCAATCGGCGGAATTTCCGGATCTGCAAAATCAATGGAGGGCTTCAGCGGCTTGTTGAGATACCCGGCTACAATAGACGAGGTTGTACCGCCGCAAACAATATGCTTTCCTTCTTTTGAAAAGAAGAGCGCCATCATTTTATTGCAGTCGTCGCGGTTGGAAGGAGGGCCAAACAGAAGATTCATCGGTTCGCGCCGCCGGATTCTGACCGCCAGAACGGTTGCATCGTCTTTCGGTTCCCCCCCGTATAGGCCATATACCTCATCGAGCAGGATCGTCGCAAGGGTTTTAGCCGTATAACCAACATCTGAAATCGGCTCCATATACGCCGCGATATCCGATTCTTTCCATCCAAAATTATAAGCGTCTCCAATGCCCGCATGCGGGCAGCCGTCGCTCATGGCGATGAAGAGATCGTTTTCCTGCAGGCGGATGCGCGATTGAAAGATTTTCTTTCCGCCGATATTCATTTCGGTCTTCGCATATTCGATTGCTTTCCCGTCTCGAAACATCAATACGGCGGGATTATCATACTGAATAATTTCCGCGTCTTCACTGTCTACGATCCGGATAATCGTAAAGGTAGAGTAGGCCACCCCCCGTTCCGAACAGATCGGCAGCGTTGCCGCAATGGTCTCTACGCAATCTTCCAGCGAGAGGCCCTGCGCCACCATGGTGGAAATGATTTTAGAGGTGAGCGTGGATAGAATGCTGGCCTTTACGCCGCTTCCAAGCCCATCTGCCAAAACCACCACCAGGGAATTCTCATCCTGCTCCACCACATCGATGTGATCCCCGCAAAGTTCCTCTCCAAAATGATTGATACTGCGGTATCCGATATCCGCGCATAAATTATTCATCGGAAATCGACTCCTTCAGCTTTGTCAGCGCAATTTTTGTTTCCGCCGCAGTTTCACCCAGCAGAGAGGCGATTTCCTGCACGATCCGCATCTGCTTCTCAACCACTTTATCGGCAACCTCTACCGTCTGCGCACTCAGCTGCTCCTTCTTCTCCCGCGCGGTTTCCTCTTCACTGACATCACGCATAATACAGATCAATAAATGATATTCCTTATCCAATACCACCGTCTGCTCTACGTAGCGGTTATATTCCGCCAGATAAACCCGCTGATCCTTAACCCCTCTGCCGGTGGAAAGCGCATCCAGAAACACCTTGGGATCCAGAATCCGCACAACCGGTTCGCCCATTACATCCGCCGCCCGCGGCAGATTCATTAATTTCAGCGCCGCCTGATTGATCTGCTGCACCTCCAGGCTATCGTTAAGCACAAAAATAGCATTTGGCGAATTATGAATGATATTATCAGAAAAATTTTCCGCCTTCTTCATCAAGAAGGGCAGGCACATCGAGGCTTCCGCCTTCCCTTCCACAATTGCCGCCGCCTTTTCCCGGCAGGTGTTGTAGCCGCAGGAACCGCAGTTTAATTCATCCTCCGGCCGCATTTTCCCCATCTGCCTGAGCGCCGCTTCAATTTCGGCCTCTCCCGGCTTTTTCTGCGCACGCTCCATATAAATCAAATGTTTTTCCAGAGATGTTTCCGATTCTCTCGGAAAATGCTCCCGGCCGGCATAATCGGAAATGGCCAGGTAATCCCCGATTGGAGAGCGCCGGGAATCTTCCATTACAGGGCCGCCGATACAGCTTCCTGCACAGGCCGACATTTCAATAAAAAGGCGGCCGTTATGCCCGGACTCCAGTTCTTCAAGAATCTGCTTGCAGCGCTCCACACCGTCTACCGCCAGATATGTAACATCAGGCTGCCGTTCGCGGATCGTTTCAAGAATTCCGCCCGAAGTCGGGTAAAAGCGTTCCAGCCCCTTCTCGCCGCCCTCTTCTTCAGGCTGCAGCACAATCTGCTCTGCTTTGAGCCAGCCGGAAAGCTCTTCAAAAGTCAGAACACCATCGACATCCCCGTAGGATTCCGCCTCATCCTTCTTTGCAACGCAAGGACCGATAAATACTGTTTTTGCACCTGGAAACCGCGCTTTCAAATCCCGTGAATGTGCCTGCATCGGCGATGCCACCGGCGCAAGAAAAGAAAGCGCAAACGGATAGTATTTCTGAATCAGCAGATTAATGGAATGGCAGCAGGAAGAAATCAGTACCTGGCGGTTGTCTTCCCGCAGCAACCGCTCATACTCCCGGGTAACCAGCGCCGCGCCGCGGGCGGTTTCCTCACAGCTGGCAAAGCCCAGTTTCTGAAGCGCCTTCTCCATTCCGGCAAGCCCGATCCCCTTATAATTGGCCGCAAAGGAGGGGGCAAGGCTTACATAGACCGGCGCATCTCCCTGTAAGAGCACCTGCACCTGCTCCAGACCATCGGCCACCTGCTTTGCTCCCTGTGGACAGATCACAAAGCACTGCCCGCAAAGAATACATTCACTGCCAACAATATGCGCCTGATTGCCAGAAAACCGAATCGATTTTACCGGGCAGTGCCGGATGCATTTATAACAATTTTTGCAGTTGGATTTTTTCAGCTTTAATATTTCCGACATGCGTATCAAACTCCTTCCTAATCGATGGTTCTCCGGAAAGCGCGTGCCGGGTCTCGGCACGCGCTTTCCAAAATGCGGGGATTTAAACCTTTGGAAGTACTTCCTGATAGAAAAAGTCTTTCGTCGTTTCCGGGGTTACTGAAAAAAAGTCCTCGTCTCGGGTCAGGCAAACGCCCTGCTGACATTTCCCCATACAAAAGGTACCCCCCAGCTCTACTTTATCTTTCAGCTGGTGTTCCGCAATCAGGCTCTGCAGCTGTTCCACAACCTGGCGGGATCCTTTTAAATGGCAGGAACTGCCAATACAAACCATCAGTTTCATTTTCCCGATGCTCCCTTCCTTATTCGTAATCGACTACGTCGACCCAGGAAAGCAGGAACTGGCGTTCCTCCGGCTTTCCTTTAACCGATTGGGAAGCCGCCACGATCGGCAGCCATTTCTGAACATACTGTTTTGCAACATCACTCTTGCGGCAATAGAGATCCAGATACTGTTTTGCAGTAGCTTCATCCCCGTTCAGGCAAAACAGCAGATAAGTGCGGGCCACATCCGCCGATGCATTCCCCTGCGTAGCATGAGACCAGTCCAGAATATAAGGGGTTCCATCTTCGGTAATAATAATATTAGAAGGATTAAAATCTCCGTGGCAGACTTTATTATGCTTGGGCATCCCCTCCAGGCGGGTATGCAGATCATAGCGGGTGGTTGCATCCAGCTCCGCCTGGGAAATCTTGCGATTCATCTTATCTTTGAGTTTATTGAGATCCGGCGCCTTCATTGCATGAACATGCATCTGCAGTTCCACAAATTCTTCCAGATATTGATCGTGTTTCTCGGGATGCTCCTCCATCAGCTGAGCAAGTGTTTTCCCCTTGATGAAATCGGAAACGATGACCCACTTTCCGTCTTCCATCGTGGTAACCTCCAGAATCCGTGGGATGTTCAGGCCGGTTTCCTCTACACGCGCCTGATTGAGCGCTTCATTCAAAATATCTGCCTTGGAATAATCCGCATCGAAAACCTTCAGCGCCTTATTTCCATCCCGATAAACCGTTTTATTGTTCCTTACCGCAATCACTCTGTCTAAATTCATGATCTGTTCCTCCTTAAACGTTCTCATGTTTGCCGTAATAGGCGTTGAGGTACATCTGTTTGATTTCGCTCATCAGCGGATAACGCGGATTTGCACCGGTGCACTGATCGTCAAAGGCCTGCTCCACCATCTCATCCAGCCGCGCAAGGAAGTCTTTCTCATCGATGCCGTATTCCTGAATGCTCTTTTTGATGCCAACCTTCTCTTTCAGCTCGTCAAGGGCGGCAATAAGATTTTCCAGCTTTTCACTATCGTTCTTGCCTTTAATTCCCAGTGCATCAGCCACCTCGGCGTACCGGGCCAGCGTATGCGGGTGATCATATTGCGGGAAAGTGCCCATCTTCGCGGGAACCTCGCTGGCATTGAACCGCAGAACTTCATCGATCATCAGCGCGTTGGCAACACCATGCGGCAGATGATGGAATGCGCCCAGCTTGTGGGCCATGGAATGGCAGACGCCCAGAAACGCATTGGCAAAAGCCATACCGGCCATAGTCGCCGCATTGGCCATTTTCTCCCGGGCAACGGGATCGTTGGGACCATTATCATAAGCGCGGGGCAGATATTCAAAGATCATTTGCAGTGCACGGATTGCAAGCCCGTCGGTATAATCTGTTGCCAGCATCGCGGCATAGGCCTCCAGCGCATGCGTCACCGCATCGATCCCGGAGGCGGCAGTCAAGCCCTTCGGTGCGCTCATGTGCAGATCTGCATCAATAATCGCCATATTCGGCAAAAGCTCATAATCGGCCAGCGGGTATTTTACGCCGGTGCTCTCATCGGTAATAACCGCAAAGGGCGTCACTTCAGAGCCGGTTCCGGCAGAGGTCGGAATTGCAATAAAATAAGCCTTCTCCCCCATCTTCGGGAAGGTATAAACCCGTTTGCGGATATCCACAAACCGCATGGCCATATCCAAAAAGTCGGCTTCGGGATGTTCATAGAGCACCCACATAATTTTACCGGCGTCCATCGCGGAGCCGCCGCCGAGCGCAATAATGCAATCGGGCTTGAATGTGCGCATCTGCTCCGCACCCTCTCTGGCACAGGCCAGGGTCGGATCGGGGGCAACATTGGAAAATGTGGTATGCACAATGCCCATTTCATCCAGCTTATCGGTGATGGGCCTGGTATAACCATTTTCAAACAGGAAGGTATCGGTAACAATAAAGACCCGTTTCTTTCCCAGAACGCTTCTCAGCTCATCCAGGGCGACCGGCAGGCAGCCCTTCTTCATATAAATTTTGGAAGGTGCTCGGAACCAAAGCATATTCTCTCTCCTCTCCGCTACGGTTTTAATATTAATCAGATGCTTTACGCCCACGTTCTCCGAAACGGAGTTTCCGCCCCAGGAACCGCAGCCAAGCGTAAGAGAAGGAGCCAGCTTAAAGTTATAAAGATCGCCGATACCACCCTGAGAAGAAGGCGTGTTCACCAGAATCCGGCAGGTCTTCATTCTGGCCGCAAAATCCTCCAGCTTCTTCCGCTCGGTAACCGGATTCAGATAGATCGAGGAAGTATGGCCGAAGCCGCCGTCTGCAATCAGGTGCTCGGCTTTATCAAAAGCTTCTTCGATGGTTTTGGCTTTATACATCGCTAAAACCGGCGAAAGCTTTTCATGGGCAAATTCTTCGCTGATATCTACAGATTCCACTTCCCCAATCAAAATCTTGGTAGCTTCCGGAACCGTGATCCCGGCCAGTGCGGCAATGGTTACCGGCCGCTGGCCGACAATCTTAGAATTCAAGGCGCCATTGATCAAAATGGTTTTGCGGATTTTTTCGGTTTCATCCGGATTCAGGAAATAGCAGCCCCGATCGGCGAATTCTTTTTTTACCGTCTTATAGACCTTATCCAAAACAATGACGGACTGTTCGGAAGCACAGATCATTCCGTTATCAAAGGTCTTGGAGTGGATGATGGAATTTACGGCAAGCAGAATATCCGCGGTATCATCGATAATCGCCGGAGTATTGCCCGCGCCTACGCCCAGAGCGGGCGTACCGCTTGAATAGGCCGCCTTTACCATGCCCGGGCCGCCGGTAGCCAGAATAATATCGGCCTCTTTCATTAAGAGATTGGTCATCTCCAGGCTCGGAACATCGATCCAGCTGATAATTCCCTCCGGGGCGCCGGCTTTTACCGCAGCCTCCAGCACGATCTGTGCCGCGTGAATGGTGCAGCCCTTTGCCCGCGGATGCGGGCTGATCATAATCCCGTTGCGGGTTTTAAGCGCAAGGAGTGTTTTAAAAATCGCTGTGGAGGTAGGGTTGGTTGTGGGAATCACGGCGGCGATCACGCCGATAGGCTCCGCAATCTTAATGGTGCCAAACGCCTTGTCTTCTTCAATAATTCCACAGGTTTTGGTATCCTTATAGGCATTATAGATATATTCGGCGGCGTAATGATTTTTGATCACTTTATCTTCCGCAACGCCCATGCCCGTTTCCTCTACCGCTTCCTTTGCCAGCGGGATCCGCATTTTGTTTGCAGCAACGGCAGCCGCCTTAAAAATTGCGTCTACCTGCTCTTGGGTAAATGTTGCGAAGGCTTCCTGCGCCTTTTTGACCCGCACCAGTTCCTCTTCGAGCCGTTCCACACTGTCTACAATTGCACGCTTGCTGTTTTCCATGTTACAATTCTCCTTCTCCTCATAATAAAACTAAATCACCTGTTGCTCGCTGATATGCTTTAAATGGCTTGAGAGCATTGCCAGCGAAGCCGCCATGTTCTCATATTGTATCAGCACGCCTTCCGGCGCGGAAAGCGCCGCCGGCGCAAAACACCAGATTGCCCGAACCCCATTTTCACAAAGCCGGTCGCATACGCTCTGCGCGGCGATTCCCGGTACGGTAATAATGCCGATATCCACCGTTTGCTGACGGCAGAAAACGGGCAGATCCTCCATTGAAAGAATCGGCCGGCCCGCTTCCTGTGTACCAATGATTTCTTCATTAATATCAAAAGCAGCGGCAATATAAAGCCCGTAATCGGTAAAGCCATCATAGCCCATCAGGGCCCTGCCCAGTTTCCCCGCGCCGGCGACCACCGCGCGGCAAAGCTGATTATACCCCAGAAAGTTTTCCAACGCATGAATCAGCGAGGCAACCACATATCCGGTTTTCGGCCGGCCCGCCGCAGCGCTTGCCTGGCTGAGCTCTTTGCGCACCAGCACCTCCCCCAGGCCCAGATCAGAAGCGATCGTGGTTGCGGATATCCGCGTCACCTCCGGCGGAAGTTGTTTGAGATAATGCAAGTAAAGTGACAATCTTCTAAAAACAGTCAATGTCAGATTCATAGCGTTTTATCTCCTTTCCTGTTTTATTATAAACGCACAGCGCACACTTGGCAAATGCGAATTAAGCATATCGATATACACCTATCGATATACTTCCTGAATATAAAAAATACATTCTTTTTTCAACTTTTTTTGCAATAACTAATTTTTTAACAAAATAAAAGAAGCGGCAAACACCCGCTATTTGACTGGTGTTTGCTGCTTCTTCTAAAATCATCCTGCCAAACGGCAGAACCCTTCTCTTTGCCGGTTATTAACAAACCGCGGGGTTTATTTCGATATATCATTATCGATATATCAGGTGCTTAATCCGAAATAATTTTTCGTTTTGCCTCGCAAAGCGCTGTAATAAAAGCGTAATCCAGGCTGGTGAGCTTATACCCCTGCCGGTAAACCAGAACATCTTTATATATGCGCTGATTCGCAGCGCTTGCCTTCTGAATCAAATGATATTTCTGCAGCAGTTCATCCGGAACCGGAGAAACCCACATAAAAGCGTTCGGCATTTGTTCAAGAAGCAAAAACTGGCTTGCGCGTTCATAAACATAGATCCGTTTATCCACAAATTCGGAGAGTTCCGCTTTTTTTACATCGATCAGCGGGAGTGATGGGACATAGGGATCTGCATGGCAGATTTCAAAATAGGGCGCAAGCTCTTCAGGCTGAATATCTTCCCGCACCGCCAGCGGATGATCCTGATGCATCAGCAGGCAATAGGCAAATTCAGCGATGGTTTCGCTCACCAGTTTTTTATCTTCAAACTGATTTTTAAAATACTGCTCAAAGCCTTCCTGATAGCGGATAATACCCAAATTGAATTCTTCCCGCACCACGTTGTTGATCGTGCGCATGGAATTGGTCTCTTTATAGTAAATATCCGCCGGCTCTTTTACACCAAGCTGCGCGGTAAAGGCGGCAAATGCAGCCGAGATATAGCTTGCGCGCGGAACAGAGATGGAAAAACGGCGTTTATGGCTGCGCCCTTTCTGATAAAGATCCTCCATCTCGTCTACCTGCGCGATAATCCGGCGCGCATACTGCAGAAATTCCTCTCCGTCCGGCGTAATGGAGATTCCTTTGGAGGTGCGGTTAAAAATGGTGATGCCCAGATTATCTTCCAGTTCACGAATCGCGCGGCTCAGATTCGGCTGCCCCATATAAAGGTTCTCCGCCGCTTTGCTGATAGATTTTGTTTTTGCGATTTCTACCGCATACTTTAAGTGAACAATATTCATAACGCACCTCCTTGTGCCGTTTTTTATCTTAATTATCCATTGAAGCTGTTATAGTAATAATAACCTTCCTCGAAGCCTCTCCAGAACTCG
Source organism: Clostridiales bacterium (assembly GCA_003343605.1). GTDB lineage: Bacteria > Bacillota > Clostridia > Oscillospirales > QAKW01 > QAKW01. The sequence continues at coordinate 17,375 of QAKW01000001.1, read as the reverse complement.
TTTCCAACCTCACTACTGCTGGCTGCTGAAATAATTATGGGGACGAGCACAGCAACTAAAAGGATTGAAAACACCACTTCAATCAGCAAAAAGATCAATCTGGATTTTGCCCAGTTACGGAAGGTTTGATTCTTTTCACTATTACCAAAACTCCAAACAAACAGCATTACGATGTTGGCAATAGGAATCAATAGCACAATCTGATATAGAAGCCATCTTCCAATACCGATAGTTTCCTCTTCCTTCTGATATTGTGCATAACCTGATGGCGGCTGATAAACCGGGATCTGCGCACCTTCCTGATTACTGCCCTCCGGCAGAGGCTCCCCGCACTTCATGCAAAAACGATCGCTATCAGAGCAGGCCGCCTTGCAATGTGGACAAATTCTCATCGTCTTAATCCTCCTATAATATTATATCGTTTAACTTCCCGCTGCGGGAAGATCAAACCGTATGTTCGTTTTCTGGAAAACCCAGGTAAATCCGCGGCACCCGCTTACCGATCCCGCAGATCAGTTCATAGTGAATGGTGCCCAGCGATTCCGCCAGAAGGTCAAAAGGAATGCCATCTCCCATTAAAATGGCTTCATCGCCGATGGCGCAGGGAATACCGGTTACATCCACCATCATTTGGTCCATGCAGATCGTTCCCACAATCGGCGCGCGCCGGCCATGAATCATCACCATGCCGCGCCCGGAAAGCGCCCGGGGGAATCCATCGGCATATCCGGCGCTCAGCGTAGCGATTCGGGCCGGGGCCGATGTTGTGTAATGCCGGCCATAGCTGATGTCGCGCCCGGCGGGCAACTCTTTAAGAAATGAAATCGATGTTTTGATCACCATCGCGGGGCGAAACGGATTTGCGCGGCCGCCCGGCTCCAGCCCATATAAAACAATACCGGCACGAACCATGTCAAGATGATACCGCTGGTGTAAAAATACACCCGCGCTGTTTGCCGCGTGGCAAACAGGCCGGTACCCCGCGCGATTTAGAACTTCCTTTACCGCCATAAACCGGCGGTACTGTGCTTCTGTATAGGCCTCCTGCCCATCCGTATCCGCAACGGAAAAATGGGTAAACAGCCCTTCCAAGCAAAGACCGGGCAAGGCAGCGATACGCAGGATTTCCGGCATGGTCTTTTCCGGTTCAAAAGCATCAAATCCGATCCGGCCCATGCCCGTATCCACCGCGATATGAATCCTGCCCTTCGTTCCGGTATTCTCAGCAATCCGGCTGAAACTCACCGCGTCCTCCACGGTAAAGACCGCCTGACTCAGATCATATCGCAGCAGGGAATCAAAATAATCCGGGCTGGTATAGCCCAATATCAATATTGGCCTCACAATACCGGCTTCGCGTAGCTCCACCGCCTCCTGAAGGCAGGAAACGCCAAAAAAATCCACGCCATGCCGCTCCAGAAAAGGCGCTACTTTTGCCACGCCATGCCCGTAAGCATCAGCCTTTACAACCGCCATTACCCGCACATCACTGCCAACCCGACGGCGCACAGCCTGATAATTTTCTTCAATGGCCGAAAGATTGACTTCCGCCCAGGTACGTTTAAAAAGTTCCATGCTCCAACTCCATCCAGGCCCGATCCAAATAGCGGGCAATCATTTCCGGCTGCACTGAGCGGGCACTATGCTCCGCGGTCGCAAGCCGCGCCGCACGATTGTGCAGGTAAACGCCGGTTGCAGCAAGGGAAAAAGGCGCTCCGCCGCCGGCAAGAAGCCCTGCGATCAGCCCGGCCAGCAAATCTCCGCTTCCGCCTTTGGCCAGCGCAGAGCAGGGAGCAGATAAAATCTGTGTTTGATCGCCGTCGGTAATCAGGGTCGCGGCATCCTTTAAAACCAGAATACAGCCATAACGCTTCGCGAATTCTTCCGCATATTCGATTCTGTTTTGCAGCAGCTCCTCTTTTTCGATTCCGGCCAGGCGGGAAAACTCCCCCAGATGCGGAGTCAAAATTGTAGGAGCGCTTCGCCGGTCTAGAAATTTTTGAAGATGCCATAAACCATCGCCATCGATTACCAGCGGCCGGTCGGTTTTCCAGAGCGCCCGCACCTTTCGCCCCGCGGCCCTGCTTCTTCCAAGCCCGCTTCCGGCCAGATAACTGCCGCAGCGTAAAGGAAACAGCCGGCGCACAGGCGCCAAAACAGGCCCGTAAAATTTTGCCGCTGCCGCGCGGCGCGCAAAACGCGGCAGATAACCAAACACCAGCCCGGCCCCGCTCTGCAATGCCCCGGTCAGCGCCAGAGCCGCCGCCCCCGGATAAGTTGCCGCACCCACCAGTAAGCCGACCGAACCGTAGCTGTTTTTATGCCCCCATTCTTCCCGCCGGGGCAAAAAAGGGATCAACTCACTGCGTGAAAGCCCCTCTTCATAAGAGGAAGGGATTCCAATATCCGCCAAAACAACCTTTCCGCAATCTGCCAGAAGATGGCAGGGTTTTTTATATGCAAACGTAACGGTATATTCCGGCTGCAGCGTTCCCGGCGCACAACAGCCGCTTTTTCCATCCATGCCGCTGGGCAGATCAATCGCAACTACCGGCATGTAAATTTTCTTGAACAGCTGCTGGATTTCCGGCGAAAGCGTTCCATGAAATCCGGTACCGAAAACACCGTCGACCACCAGTGGAAACCCTGCAGGATCATCAATAAAGGGAATGCCTCTTTCCAGACACTGCCGGTAGTAATACATGCAGTCCGGCGTCCGCTCCCCGGAACCAACCGCAATAATCGATGGCTGGTAAACAGAATCCAGCAGGCAGGCCAGCGCATATGCGTCGCCTCCATTGTTTCCCGTTCCCGCCAGCAGAACAACACGGGTAATTCCTTGCTCTTCCATTATGGCAGAAACTACGCGGTAGAGCGCCTGGGCGGCATTTTCCATCAGCTCCAGAGAAGTAAAATAGCCTTCCTTTACTGTTCGCTGATCCATTTCTTTCATTTGCCCGGGCATGGCAATCTTCATTGCATTTTACCTCTGGCGCGCACGCTGAAGACCTCTAAAACCGCTTCATTCGGCTGAAACAGGATACAGAGTTTTTCCCCTTTTTCATTTCCTGTAATCCAATAATAAGCCGGCTCCTCCCCCTGATGGGATAGAAACGAATAAATTTTTCCCGCCTGTTTGGGCAGATTCTCCAGCAGACCGTAGCGTTCCGTTTTGGCTATATCCGCCTTCAGCAGCTCCCGCCGACGTTCCTTATTGATGATCTTAGAGAAAGTGATTTCATTTTCCAGCAGGGAATACTCCAGCTCATAATAAAAACCAACAAAAAGCCGGTAAGAAATATAGCAAAGCACCGCACAAAGCAAAATGCCAAGCAGACCCAGCCACATGATCAGCCCCACGCCCGCAAGCAACGGAACAAAAATGCAAAGCATCCGCTTAAGCTGATCCTGCGCCGTTAGTTTATAGGGTAAGCTGTATTCAATAAAATTTTCCATCGTCTATTCCTTCCGCATGTGTCCTCACTGGGAATTTTTGATATAAATATCTTATCATAGTTCCTTTTATTTTTCAATGGTTGCTTTTGCAAAATGATAAGGTGATAATCCCGTATATTTTTTAAAAATTCTGCTGAAATAATTTGCATCCGGCCAACCGACCAGTTCCGCAACTTCAGCAATCCCACAATCGGTAGAGCGCAGCATTTCTTTTGCCTGTTCTATACGTATCGTGTGTAAATACTGGATTGGCGTAATCCCGAAAGCCAGTTTGAAACGATGCGCATAGCGGCTCACACTCAGGCCGCACTGCGCCGCCGCTTCACAGATGGAGATCTTTTTCTGGTAGTTCAGCTGCATCCACTTGCAGCTTTCTTCCATCAGTAAATCACCGCTTCCTTGAGCAGATCGGTTTTCACAGTACCGGGCAGCCAGGGCGAGAAACGCCATTAAACAGGCAGCGCATACCGTTTCATACTGTTTCTTTTTAGAATAATATTCAAATAGTAAACGATTAAAAACTTCATCTATCGCCTGATCCAAACCAATATGGTAAAAACGGCGGCCTTTGGGAAAAAGGCGCTCCAGCAGCCGCTCACATCCGCTGCCGGTAAAATGGACATAGCAGGAAACCGTGCGGTCTTTTCCCAAAAATCGGTAATCCTGCATTTCCCCCGGATAAAAAAACGCCAAATCCCCGGCCTCAATCACCAGCTCCCTCTCCGCTGTTTTAATATGGCAGCGGCCACAGCGGAGATATAAAAGATGATAGTCTATTCGGCCATATGGCCGGGAGCAATGATAATCCTGTTTCCCCAGCAGTTGCCTCCCGCAGCTGTTGACCCGTAAAAATTCCGGTGATACTGCTTCAAAACTAATCTTTTTCATGATGCGGCCCTCCGGGTATTATTATAAAGAAAATTACCAAAAAGTAAATAGCAGCTTTATGCTAATTTTTAGCTGTATTTTCTCTATTATTTTTTTAAAAAATAGTGTAAGCTCTATAAAAACAACGAAAAAGGAGCAGGCATATGCTGAAAATTGGAATCGCCGGATACGGAAAAAGAATGCAGAGTCTCATCAAACTGCTGACTGAAATGGAAGACTGCCGGGTTGTCGCAGTGGCTGATCCACAACAGCCGGAGGAAACAGCGCTCCAAAAGATACAAAATCCGCAGGTTCGGTGGTATGGAGAACTTGAGGAAATGCTGAAAAAAGAACCGTTGGATGGTCTGTTTATCGGCACGCGGTGCAGCCTGCATACGCCTATGGCTTTAACAGCGGCACGCTATAACCTTCCGCTCTTTTTGGAAAAACCTGTCTGCATCAATCAAGAGCAGCTAAACCTGCTGCAGGGCATTTTGCCGCAGATGGAGTCGAAAACCGTTGTGTCCTTTCCCCTGCGGAGCTGTGCTCTGGTTAAAACGGTAAAAGAAATCGTGGAAAACGGAACACTGGGTACGCTCTCTCAGGTACAGGCATTTAATAATGTTCCCTACGGCCGCGGCTATTATCATAAATGGTATCGGGACGAGCGGGAAACAGGCGGTCTTTTTCTGCAGAAAGCAACGCACGATCTGGATTATATTCGTTCCTTACTGCCACGGGAACGGCCCCTGCGCCTAACGGCGGTTTCTTCCAAGCAAATTTTCAAAGGAGATCACCCGGCCGGATTAAAATGCCGCGACTGTTCGGAGCGGCGCAGCTGCACCGAAAGCGATTGGAACGTCAAACAAAGTGATCCCCATTATCAGCCCGGAGAATACTGCTGTTTCGCAAAAGATACTGGAAATCACGACAGCGGCTCCATCCTGCTGGAATACCAAAGCGGCCTGCATACCGTTTATACGCAAAATTTTGTGGCCCGCAAGGGTGCGGGGAACCGCGGCGCACGGTTAATCGGCTATAAAGCAACGCTGGAATTCAGCTTTTCTTCCGGAACAATTACCGTATACCATCATCTGGAGAATCGGGTTGACCGGATCACTTTTCCTGTCGAACACGGACACAGCGGCGGAGACCTTCAGCTGATTCAAAATTTTATTCGCGTAATAAAAGGCGAAGCATCGCCCTGCGCTACGCTGCATGATGGAATGATAAGCGCCGCTCTCTGCCTGGCGGCAAATAAAGCGGCGGCAGAGCATTGCTGGGTAGAGCTTGTATAATCATGGGTTATCTATATCTGGCAGGCGCCCTTCTTGCCGGGGTGAGCAAGGGCTATTGCGGCAAGCGGGCCAGCGGGCTGATTCGGGGGTATCAGGATTCTATTCTATTAAACCTGATCCGTATGGCTTTCTGCATTGTAATCAGCCTGGGAGTTTTAATTGCAGAAGGATTCGATAAGCTCTTTCTTTCACCAAACACTGTTCCGATTCTGCTATTAGGAGGGTTTGCAAACGGATTGTTTCTGATCAATTGGCTGCTGGCCGTTCGTTCCAGCGCGTATCTACTGGTGGATACCGCATTAACTTTCAGTATTATTCTGCCTATTGCAGGCGCGGTCTTTTTCTTAAAAGAGCCCATCAAGCCCGGGCAGCTCTGGGGACTGCTGATCCTTTTTTGTGCAATGCTGTTGATGTATCGCTATAATAAAACGGTAAAAGGTGTTCCCGATAAACGAACGCTTGCGGCATTAATCATCTGTGCGCTCGGAAGCGGATTTGCTGATTTTTCACAAAAGCTTTATGCAGTAAGGGTGCCGAATGGCGGTGCATCCGCCTATCAGTTTTTTATTTATTTGATTACGCTGCTGATGCTGCTGGCTTACCTTCTGGTTTTAAAACAGAAAGCAGCGGACCGCACCAGTGCGCAGCCGCTTTTGAAAAATGGACTGCATCTTATCTTTTTAATGGCTTTGTTTCACTTTGGCCATTCTTTTCTTAAACTTCGGGCGGCCGCGCTGATCCCGGCGGCGGAGCTTTATCCTTTGCTCCAGGGCGGATCTCTGCTCCTTTCCACGCTTATGGCCCGGCTCCTTTTCAAGGAACCGCTAAAGGTAACCACACTTTTGAGCCTGCTTCTGACGTTTTTCGGATTTATGATTATAAAAAACTGTTGATTTTATTTTATAATTATGGTAAACTGATTTAAACGCAATGAAAAGGTGTTAAAATGCGGTGACCGCCATGCAGAGAGGAAAGGCCGGCGGCTGAAAGCTTTTCCGGTAAGGAGCCGTATGATATTCAGCCTGGGAGCGGTGCTTTGGAAAAGGCAACGGCGGCCCGCCGTTAGAGGGGTTTTTAAAAAATGAGCGCCGGATTTTTCACAATCCGGAATCAGGGTGGTAACACGGGTTTTTTCAAGGCTCGTCCCTAACAGGGGCGGGTCTTTATTTTTTACAACGATAATGGAGGAACAGCCATGAAAGAAAAGCTGGAAGCGATTCGTGCAGAGGCACGGGTACGGCTGGAAGATTGTAAAACCAAAGCAGACCTGGAAGGGCTGCGGGTGCGCTTTTTGGGCAAAAAGGGCGAGCTGACCGCACTGCTGCGCGGAATGGGCGCACTCAGCCCGGAGGAACGGCCTAAAATGGGCGCGTTGGTAAATGAGGTGCGCGGCCGGATCGAAAAGGCGATAGAGGATAAGCTCTGCCTGCTGGAAGAGGAAGACCTGGCCCGCCGGCTGCAGGAAGAGCAGCTGGATGTCACCATTCCGGGCGTGCGCGGTAAACTGGGCAAAAAGCATCCGTTAAGCCAGGTTTTAGATGAAATTAAAGATATCTTTCTCGGGATGGGGTTTCAGATTGCCAGCGGCCCGGAGGTGGAATTCGATCATTATAATTTCGAAGCGCTCAATATGCCGAAAAATCATCCCGCGCGAGATACGCAGGATACGTTTTATATTACGGAAAATATTCTGCTGCGCACGCAGACCTCGCCGGTGCAGGTGCGGGTAATGGAACAGCAGAAACCGCCGATTAAAGTGATCGCGCCCGGGCGGGTCTACCGTTCCGATGAGGTGGACGCCACCCACTCTCCCCTCTTTCATCAGATTGAAGGGCTGGTGGTTGATCAGGGGATCCGTATGAGTGATTTAAAGGGAACGCTGGAGCTCTTTGCCAAACGTCTTTACGGGGAGGAAGCGGTCGTACGGTTCCGGCCGCATCACTTCTCCTTTACCGAGCCCTCTGCAGAAATGGATATCCGCTGCTTTTCCTGCGGCGGAAAAGGCTGCCGGCTGTGCAAGGGAGAGGGATGGATCGAGATCCTAGGCGCCGGGATGGTGCACCCCAAAGTTCTCTCCGGCTGTAATATTGATCCGGAGGTTTACAGCGGGTTTGCATTCGGTCTTGGGCTGGAGCGCATTGTAATGCGCAGGTTTAATATCGACGATATGAGGCTGTTTTTTGAAAACGATCTTCGTTTGCTTGAGCAGTTTTAAGGAGGGTTTCACATTATGAATGTTACAAAAGGCTGGCTCGGCGATTTTCTGGATCTTCCGGAATCGGCAGCCGAAATTGCAAAGGATTTAACGATGAGCGGCTCAAAGGTTGAAACCTTCAGCTGCTGGAACGATTCGATCAGCCGGGTGGTGGTTGGGCACCTGCTGGAAGTCGCGGATCACCCCAATTCCGATCATTTGAAGGTTTGTAAGGTAGATGTCGGCGAAAGTGAGCCCGTGCAGATTATTACCGGCGCGCAGAACATCAAAGCAGGTGATTATGTGCCTGCGGCGCTGGATAACAGCCTGCTGCCAAACGGGGTTAAAATAAAAAAAGGAAAGCTGCGCGGCCTGCCATCCAATGGCATGCTCTGCTCTCTGGGAGAGTTGAATCTGAATACCGGCAATTTCCCCACCTGTATTGAAGACGGCATTATGATTCTGCCCGGCGAATATACGCCCGGAACGCCGATCGATGAAGCACTGGGGCTGAACGACCCTATGATTGAATTTGAAATCACCCCAAACCGGCCGGATTGTCTTTCGGTTATCGGCCTGGCCCGGGAAGCGGCGGCCACCTACCGCCGCCCCTTTCAAAAACCGGCTTCCTCCTTCTCAGAGGATGAAAACGACCGGATTGAGCGTTATCTCAAGGTAACGGTTCTGGAACCGAAGGCCTGCCCGCGCTACAGCGCACGGGTTGTAAAAAATGTAAAGATAGGCCCCTCTCCTTTATGGATGCGCAACCGGCTGCATGCCGTTGGAATCCGGCCGATCAATAATATTGTGGATATCACCAATTATGTGATGATAGAATACGGTCAACCAATGCATGCTTTTGATTACCGCCATATCGGCGGCGGTGAAATCATTGTAAAAATGGCTGGCGAAAACGAATCCTTTACCACGCTCGATGGCCAGGAGCGTAGTTTAAACAGCTCCATGCTCACCATTGCCGATCAGCAGCGTACCATTGCGGTTGCCGGCCTGATGGGCGGGCTCAACAGCGAAATTGAGGCCGATACCACCACCATTGTTTTTGAATCCGCCAATTTTGACGGCGTCACCGTGCGCAAAGCCTCCCGCGCGCTGGGATTGCGTACCGACGCTTCTTCCCGCTATGAAAAAGGGCTGGATCCGGTTCTGACGCAGGACGCGCTGGACCGTGCCTGCGCCCTGGCGGAACAGCTTGCCGGCGGTACCGTAGTTGCCGGGCTGATCGACATCAACAACGATTTGCGATCACCGCGCATCATCTCCATGCGACCGGAGCGAATCAACACTTTTCTCGGAACGCAGATCGATCCGCACTTTATGAAGGACGCCCTTATCAGACTGGAATTCACGGTTGACGACAGCAAAACCCCCTGGATCGTGAAGGTTCCCTCTTTCCGGGACGATGTGGAAGGCGAGGCCGATCTGGCGGAAGAAATTGTCCGGCTTTACGGCTACGATCAGATCCCGACCACCCTGGTTCAAATGGCAACAACACAGGGTAAGCTGACGCCGGAGCAGGCGCTGCAGAAGCAGCTTTCTGAAGCCTTTCTTGCATGCGGTTATAATGAAATCTGCACCTATAGCTTTATCAGTCCGAAAATTTATGATAAGCTGCTGCTTCCGGCAGACAGCCCATACCGAAAAAGCGTAACCATCTCCAACCCCCTGGGAGAGGACACCAGCGTAATGCGCACAACGGCGATCGGCAGCCTGCTTACCGCCCTGGCATTTAATTATAACAACCGAAATCTTACGGCGCGGTTATTCGAACCCGCCACAACCTATACCTTTACCGGAAGGGATACGCTGCCGGCGGAACAGATTGAATATACTGCCGGCTGCTACGGAAAGGAAGAGAGCTTCTACACCCTGAAGGGCGCAGTGGAGCAGATTTTGGATGCAGCCGGTCTTCCACTGAACGAGATTGAATTCATCCCCTGCCGCACGCACCCCTCGCTCCATCCCGGCAAAGCCGCACAAATTTTTTATCGGGGCGAACTGCTGGGCTTTCTCGGCGCTGTTCATCCGTTGATTCCGGCGCAGTTTGGCTTGCCGGAAAATGTTTTTATCGCAAATCTTTATTTCAATACGCTGTTTAAGGTTGAAAAGCCTGCAAAAACCTACCGACCGCTTCCGAAATTTCCTGCAACCGGGCGTGATCTGGCTTTTGTCTGCGATCGGCTTTTAACTGTTGGGGAAATGGAAAAGGTCATGCGCGAAAAAGGCGGCGCAATTCTGGAAAGCATCAGCCTGTTTGATATCTATGAAGGCAAGCAGATTGCTTCCGGCAAAAAAAGCGTGGCCTTCAGCCTGACTTTCCGGGCTGCCGACCGTACTCTGAGCGATGAGGAAATCGATCAGAAGATTAAAAAAATGATCGATGGAGTGGTTGCCCTGGGCGCAGCCCTGCGCACCTGACGGCGATCAAGGCGCACGAAAACACCGTGCGCCTTTCCCTGAAAAAATTTCTTGTAATCTGGCAAGCGCCGGTGTATAATAAGAAAAAGAAGTTTAATATTTTTACAGGAGGTTATGAAAATGCTGGAAGAAACGCAATCTTTTAAAATCAGAAATGATGAAAAGATGGAAATGAAAGAAGTCCTGACAGCGGTTTACAGCGCGTTGAAGGAAAAAGGCTATAACCCCCTGAATCAGATTGTTGGTTATATCCTGAGTGAAGATCCCACCTATATCACCAATCACAATAACGCCCGTGCTCTGATCCGGAAAATCGACCGGGATGAGCTGCTGGGCGAATTGGTTAAATTTTATCTGGAAAATTAAAAGGGAGCCGCGTTTTTTATAAAAAACGCGGCTCCCTTTTTATTCTTCTGTTTCGGGGTAATATTGGATTCCGGCCTTATTCCCATTATAAAGAATCACACAATCGCTCATAATTTCAATATTCTCAAATGAATCTACTGAGCCCCAGGTATAGGTTTTTTTATTTGCGGCGTCCACTGCGTAAATCGTCTGGTTTTCGATTACCACCGCATGCCCCTTCGCCACATTGAAATGGGTGAAACTGCCGGAGAGATGTTCGGTAGTCTTATTCTCAGAAGCTTTATAGGAAATAAGGGTGACCACCCCGGTGTTGTCATTGGTCGCCAGAAACGCTATATCGGCGCCGCCAAGAGAGATTACATCCCGCACAGTTTCACTGTTTCCCTTATAGACGATCCGGTCGAGATTATTATCGGCTGGGCGCACCATCAGCAGATCTCGTCCATCGTCATAATAATAAAAGCCATAGTCTGTCAGATATAGGCTGTCTACCGTATAACCGGTTTCCACCGTTCCTTTTGTTCCGGTCTGGAGATCGATGGTATAATAATAATTTCCGCGCTCCTTCTTTATAAAATAGAGGGTATTGCCGTGAACCTGGTAGGCATAAACGTCCTCTTCCAAAAGCGCATCTTCCCTGGTAGATAACGTAAAGCAATGCAGATCGTTCGTTTCCCGGATTTTATAAAAAACCCGATTGCCGAGCAGCCCGATTTGGTAAACATCTCCCTCCAGTAAAAAATAGGCTTTTTGCCCAGGCTTATGATAAAGGATCAACCCGGGCTTACCGTCCTTTTCTCCGCGCATCGCCAGATATTCTCCCTGCTCGGCAGCCAGATAGTTCCCCCAGCTAACTGCAGTAGAGAAGGTATCTTCTACGGTTGGCAGCTTGGACTGGCATCCGGTAAAGGTGCATAATACAGCCAGCATTGCCAACCAGAATAAAAAGCGTTTTTTCATCGTCTGTTCCTCTTATTTCGATTTTTCAGGCAAATAGGTTTTCACTGGGAAAGAGGCGGCAATCAGCCTTCTGGCCTCGTCTACACCCGATACCACGCCAAGGGCAATCAGCTGAACGGAAAGATTCCCCAATACTGTTGCTTCAACCGGCCCCGCATAAACCGGCAGACCGGTTGCATCGGCCGAGAGCTGGCAAAGCAGTGTATCCTGAATACCGCCGCCCACCATACGAAGGGAGGTAAACCGTTTCCCGGTCACCGCCGCCAGATGTGCAACCGCCTCTTTATATTTTTCCGCCAGACTGTAATAGATCACCCGCATCACGTCTCCATCCGTTTCAGGAACAGGCAGACCGTTCTCCCGGCAGATGGCGCGAATTCTTGCAGGCATATCTCCCGGCGGTGACAGGCGTTCATCGTCTACATCAATTACTGCATCCATCGTACTTTTCAAGGCCATATTTTTCAGATCTTCAAATGAATAATCCTTTCCCTGCTTTTTAAAGAAGCGTTTGGTCTCCTGAATCAGCCAAAGCCCCATAATATTACGCAGAAACCGGACATTACCATAAGCACCGCCCTCGTTGGATAAGCGCGCTCTGCGCGCATTGGCGCTGGTAATCGGCTGATCCATTTCGCAGCCCAGCAGGCTCCAGGTGCCGCAGCTGATAAAGGCCGCCTCTTCCCCGGGCTCTGCGGGAACGGCCAGCACGGCGCTTGCCGTATCATGGGATCCAACGGTAATGACCTTTGCCTGCGGAATCATCAGCTCCTCCGCAAGAGCCGGCGTAATTGTTCCCAAAATACGGCCGGCGTAGGTAATCTCGGGAAAGAGCGAAGAATCCAGATTCAGCGCTCTCACCAGGCGGGCATCCCAGTGTTTACTGCGCACGTTCATAAGAGAGGTGGTTGAAACATTTGAAAAATCGGCATTCTTTTCGCCGGTCAGAAAATAACCGAACAGATCCGGCATCAGCAGCAGTGTTTTAGCCGCGTCAAACATCCAGGGCTGTTCCTGTTTGAGCGTAAACAGCTGATAAAGCGTATTAAAGGGCAGATAAGGCACGCCGGTAAGCTCATAAATCTCTTCTTCGGAAATCTGTTTGAAAAAGCCGGGGCCGATTTTGGCATATGCGGAATCCCGATAATGGCGCGGCGGACCGATCAGCCTTCCGCTTGCATCGATCAGGCCAAAATCAACACCCCAGGTATCGATTCCAACACTGTCTACCGGTCCGGCTTTCATCAGCCCCTGCTTAATTTCAAAAAACAGACGGTATACATCCCAGTAAAAAGTATTCCCGATTTGAACCGGATCATTGGAAAACCGGTGAATTTCTTCCATTTTAATTTTTCCGTTTTCCAATGTTGCGGCCATGGCTCTGCCGCTGGACGCGCCAAAATCGAATGCCAGTACTCTCATTGATGCAATCGCTCCTCTAGTTTATTATTTTATTAGTATAGCATGTTTCCCCAAAAAAAGGAAGCCTTTATTGACGTTTTTTCTACTTGGGTGTATAATACTTTTCTGAAAAGGAGGGCACCGGAATGATGAATATTAAGGAAGCAGACCAAAAAGCAATGCAGATTGCCGCACCTGCATTTTCTGAGGCGGAGAAAACCGCCTTTTTTGTAACAGAACGGGTGATGGAGGCGTTTCGCAGGGAACGGGTCAGTGAAGTTCATTTTGCAGGATCCACCGGCTATGGCTACGGCGATCGCGGGCGGGATACGCTGGATAAAGTTTTTGCCTATGCGCTGGAGAGCGAAGATTGCCTGGTGCGGCCGCAGTTTATCTCCGGAACACATACGCTGACTGTTGCGCTTTTCGGTATTCTTCGCCCGGGAGATTTGCTTCTTTCGGTTACCGGCAAGCCCTATGATACGCTGGACGATGTGATCGGCCTGAGCCAAAATCAGGGCGAAGGTTCGCTCAAGGAGTTCGGAATCGGCTACCGTCAGCTAGATTTGATCGAGGGTAAAATCAACTATGAAGCATTGGACACCGCGTTAAAAGAGCCAGGTATTCGCATGGTATTTGTTCAAAAATCCAAAGGATATCAGAATCGACCTACCCTCTCGGCTGCGCAAATCGGTGAACTCGCCGCGTTTGTCCATCAGCGGCTGCCGGACGCGGTGGTTATGGTGGATAACTGCTACGGGGAATTTTGCGAGCAGCATGAGCCCGCCTTTTATGGTGCAGATCTTATGGCGGGATCCCTCATCAAAAATCCAGGGGGCGGCATCGCACCCACCGGTGGTTATATTGCAGGCAAAGCCGCACTGGTAGCGCGATGCGCCAGTCGGCTGACTTCTCCCGGTATCGGGCGGGAGAGCGGCTGTACCCTGCAGATTCTAAGGGAACTTTACCAGGGTTTATTTCTGGCTCCCCACACGGTTTTACAGGCTAAAAAAACCGCAATCTATGCGGCAGCCATGTGTGAGGCGCTGGGATTTGAAACCTCTCCCGGCCCGCTTGATCCCCGCTATGATATTATCCAGACCATCGCGCTTCAGTCACCGGAACGGCTGCTGGCGTTTTGCAAGGGCATTCAGTCCGGTTCCCCGGTTGACAGTTTTGTGACCCCGGAGGCATGGGATATGCCGGGATATGACGCGCCGGTTGTGATGGCGGCGGGCGCGTTTGTGATGGGTGCCTCTATTGAGCTTTCCGCTGATGGACCGATGAAACCGCCTTATACCGCTTTTCTGCAGGGGGGGCTGACGTTTGAAAGCGGCCGGCTGGGCATCCTGCGCGCTATGGAGGAAATGAGCATTGATTGATCTGCATATGCATACCGTTGCTTCTGACGGAGCACTCACCACACCCGAATTGCTACGCGCCTGTGAAAAACTGAAACTGGAGCTGATTTCCATTACCGATCATTATTCCGTGGGTGCTTATCAGGCGCTTTCAGATCCCGGGGTTCGTGCACTTTTTTCTGGTGAGATCCTGCCCGGATGTGAATACAGCGCACATTTCAATGGCTGCGGCATTGAGGTTTTAGGCTATGGCATCGATCCTGAAACAGCCGCCGCTTATATCGAAACGCATTATATGACCTTGCAGGAAAAGCGAAAATGGGAGCTGGAAAAGTTAATTGCCTGCTACCGCCAGCGTGGATTTCTGTTTGATGAAAAAAGAGTTCGAGCCGCCATGCAGCTTGGCTATGACAGCCGCCGCACCATCTTCACCGAGCTGGACCGGTATGCAGAGAATATTGCAAAGTATTCCAATCCTGCCTCGCATGGCGACCATAAGTGTTTTTCCCGCAGCGAGGTGTTCAATCCCAACAGTCCTTATTTTATAAGCGAGGAGGGAATTGTTCCTTCTCTGCAGGAGGTATGCGCCTTTATTCACGAGAGCGGGGGACGTTCCATTCTGGCACATCCCTGCTCTTATGATGAAACAGTGCAACATATGCTGGAAGAAATGATTGAAAGTGCTCACCTTGACGGGCTGGAAGCCTATTACCTGACCTTTAACGCAACGCAGCGGCAGGATTTACTGGCGTTATGCCGTAAATATCATCTGATCTGCAGCGCCGGCAGCGATTTTCACAATGATCAGCGAAGCCGGCAATACGGCAATGTTCTGGGAATGAAAGGCTTTGAAAAAGTCGTTCCCATCGAAGAAATAACTGCCTGGGTGCGTCAGCTAAACAGAATATAACAATAAAAAGCAGGGGCCTGAAGGCCCCTGCTTTTTATTGTTCGATGGTTTCAACCTTGATCAGGTTTGTATTGCCGGATTCTCCGTTAATAACACCGCCGGTTACAACAATGGTATCGCCCTCCCGGAGGCCAAATTCATTGCAGGCCTCTTTTTTCGCCTCTTCGAATAGATCTCCGAGATTCGTTACCATCTTGCCCAATACGGGGGTAACGCCCCAGGAAAGCGCCAATTTTCGAAATGTTCGTTCATTGGCGGTAAGGCCGATAATATCGATCGGGCAGCGGTAGCGCGAAACCATTCGTGCAGTGATCCCGGAAAGGGAACAGACCACGATCGCCTTTGCATCCAGATCCATCGCCATCCCACAGGTTGCATGGGAGATGGCGTCAACCGGGTTCTTGATAATAAATTCATTATTATGGAAGCGTTTTGCATAAGAGATGTTCTGCTCTGTTTTCTCTGCGATGCGCGCCATGGTCTGAACCGTTCTTACCGGATATTTGCCGGCAGCCGTCTCCCCGGAAAGCATAATCGCGCTGGTACCATCGTAAACCGCATTGGCAACGTCTGATATCTCGGCTCTGGTCGGGCGGGGATTATGAATCATCGATTCCAGCATTTCTGTTGCCGTAATGGTACGCTTACCCAGCTTCCGGCAAACGGTTATAATCCGTTTCTGAATAGCCGGCAGCTCTTCAAAGGGAATCTCTACCCCCATGTCGCCGCGTGCCACCATGATGCCGTCGCTCTCGCGGCAGATTTCCTCAATATGATCAACGCCCGCCTGATTTTCAATCTTTGCAATCAAATCCGTGCTGCCGTTTCCGTTTGCACGAATAAATTTTCGCACATCCAGCAAATCCTGCCGGCAGGATACAAACGAACAGGCAATAAAATCAACGCCGTTGCGAATCCCAAAAAGAATATCCTCTTTATCCTGCTCGCTGAGATAGGGTTGTTTGAGCGTTTTATTCGGAAAGCTCATGCTTTTCCGATCCGAGAGATCTCCCCCGGTTTCTGTTGTGCAGATTATATCCTGACCCTGAATCTTTTCAACCCGGAAAGCAACCATTCCATCATTGACTAAGATGCGGTCACCCGGCTCCAGTTCCTGAACCAGATTTTTGTAGCTAACGGATACCCGGCTCTCATCTCCGATCACCTCTTCGGCCGTAAAAGTAAACTGCGCGCCATCTTCCAGATGGATGCGGCCATTTTGAAAAGTTTTAATGCGATACTCCGGCCCCTTGGTATCCAATAGAATTGCAACCGGCATTCCCAGTTTCTCCCTTACCTTTTTGATCAGATCAAATTGAAGCTGATGCTCTTCATAGGATCCGTGTGAAAAGTTAAGGCGCGCAACATTCATGCCGGCCAGGCACATCTGCGTAATCGTTTCCTCATTGGTAGATGCCGGCCCGAGGGTACAGACAATTTTTGTTTTTCTCATGCAAATTCCTCCAATTTCCTAAAAAAGGCGAACGCTGAAGCGCCCGCCCTTTGATCGCGTTATTTCTGCTTTTCATCCTTACGGGGCTTCCGGAAGGTGCAATATTTTCCGGATAAATAATTGACCAGCATGGCAAATAAAGTGGCCAGCAATTTTGCCGCCATATCGTGCAGGCTGCCGAGGGTTACCAGAATATTCAACAACACCGTTTCCAGAAAACCACTCAGCCCCCGCCAGCCGTAAAAACTGATCCACTGGTGGATACGCCGCCCGCGGCTGACATTTTTGGCCCTGAACACAAAATTCCGGTTGCCGAAAAAGGCAAAGGTTACAGAAATAAACCATGCAGTGCCATTCGCCCACCATAGTATAGCCGATTGCCGGGCTCCCTCAAGGGCGTTGATATCAAAATTGAATGAAAAAATCAGGTAAATTCCATAATTGATCAGCGTTGTACTCACACCGATCACCGTATACCGCCCCAAATCGCCCAGAATAAGGCTGTTGTACAGGGGCCGAAGAAATCCTGGTATCCGTTCCCGTTTCTGCAGAAGGAACTGATGCAGGTTTTTCATACGTCCTCACCATTCCAAAGTCAGATTCTGCTGTTTTTTACTTTATTATTATACCAAATCCGCCAGTTTTTTCAAGCCGTGGTGAATTTTATAAATTT
>QAKW01000040.1 GCA_003343605.1 Clostridiales bacterium | reverse complement strand
TATGCACCAGAACCGCAGAACCGGAAACAAAGTAGGTATGGAAATCCGCAACCTCAAAGTTATAGACCGTTACCGGTGCTTCCAGCAGCTCATGCGCAATTTCTTCCACCACCACATACGCGCCGTTCAGCAGCCGCAGTTATGGGCTCTCCAATTAAAGCCATATTTAAGTTTCAAGATCTTAATAAGGGTCAATACTGATAACTGCATCTAAATAATGTATCTTTTTCATAGTTTCCGCAGAAAAAACGAGTACCGGATATGTTCCATATTGATAAAACGCAATATCAATACATACATCTCCGTCATATTTTTTTACTATTTTTTTTAATTCTGCCATTTTACCATCTATTTTTAAAAACATCTTTGTCAATGCATCATCTAAATTCCAAAAAGGTTCATTTTTGATCGTTGCAATTTCAACGCAAATGGAATGATCAAATTTTGGCTCATGAATTTTCATTTCAGAAATTTCAAGCTGTTTCATAGAATCAACAATAAAATTTATATCATGCTTCTTCTCAAAAAAAATTGCTATAGAACAATAGATCTCTGGAATTTGGTTCATTGTATTACTGAATTGGTTCTCACCCATATTTTCACCTCATTTTGGAAATATTTTCAACAGATCTTCTATAAAATAACCAGTTTCATGCCATGCTGTTTGAGTTTTATTACCCAACCATAAAGCAGAATTGTTTGCAGTATCTTTAAATACATCCCAATGTGCAACATTTTTGCTTACAAATTCCCATTTGTATTCTCCTGGTTTATGATGATCCGGCATGTATTCTCCAAAACCAATACATACTAATTCACAGTTCCTAGATATCAAACAAACTTGCTTTCCGATGATTCTATTTATAAAATCCATTTTTTCCCGATCCATAAATATCTCCTACACCGTAAAGCATTATTTCGATTTTACAAAATAGTGTAATAGCTCCCCTTTAAGATCAGCTTCGATTGTAAACGCAAACATTCAAGAATGCGGTCTGTATTGCTGTTTATTGAAATTCAATATTTCCGCAGGAAGCAACAAGGTGTTGTTCATTCGTTTGCGTTTTAAAAAATCTCCATGCTTCTCCTTCGCTTGCACAGATGAAGCTGTTTATTGCACCAGCCCCAAAAATGATTGAAATATCCCCATTGCTGGTTAAATTAATTTCTTCAATTTCCTGTGTGTTTAGCTCATAAATAAATGCACCTGCAATTTTATCAAACATAGTTGAATTTTGAATATCTAAATTTACCGGATAACTTTTTCGATCAGATGGAATATACAAATCATTGTCACCCAATATTATTTTTTCGTTCATCTCAATTCTAAAAGGACACATGAAATGTAAAACAAATTCCGGCATGATATTTTGATCGTAATGAAAGCTTAACATCAAATCACCAAAGCCAAAAGATACCAATCCCCCTTCTCTCGATAGCGAACAAATTCTTTTCCCGATCATTGCATTTAAAAAATTTCTCTTTTTCTCAAGATTCATAAATACCTCATTTCGCTCTGTCCGAACTGTTGTATGGATAAAGTACATTTCTTTAGTTCCTTCAAGATACCGATTATAACGGATCCTTATAGTAGTTCATGTATTTGATCATATTCAGTTAATACGTGTTGCCAGGATAAAATCTGCGCCATGATTTGCTTCATTTTTATAAAAGTCCCGATAGTGCATATGAACGATACAGGGAGAATTATCCTGATTGTTCTCACGCTCTTCTTCAAGCTTCTGTATCCTTTCCTCATATGTTTTGAAAAAGTTTATCATTTTTTTAATCTCTTCCGGTGTACATTCAAAAGTTACTTCAGAAAGTTCCAATAATTGTTCACCATTTGATTCATAACCCCAAATTTTCATCGTTACTTTACGCTCCATCCATTATCTTCTAACCATATCTTTATTTGTTTTGTTATTGTAGGAATGCCATTTATTTTGTCATGAATTGTTCCATCCATATTAATTGATGTTCCATCTTTAAAATGAATATGTGGCTGTTGCCCTGCAATGTGCGGACCATCCACCCGATCAACAGCCTTCGGTGCCTGATTTCTCCTAACCTGACTCTGCATTTGATTTGTACTAGTTGGTTTTCCCGAGCACGAATTATGCACCAGAACCGCAGAACCGGAAACAAAGTAGGTATGGAAATCCGCAACCTCAAAGTTATAGACCGTTACCGGCACTTCCAGCAGTTCATGCGCAATTTCTTCCACCACCACATACGCGCCGTTCAGCAGCCGCAGCTGATCCCCGGCGCGCAGATCCACCGGATCCATCTTTTCCCATTCATTTTTTCGCCCTCCTGTTTACACTTCGTGATACTGATATGGTAACATACCGCGTGGAATTTGTAAATATTGGCAAAAACTTTTTTATTATTTGAATTATTTTTTGAGATAAAATCAAAGAAGCCTGTACGGTACCGTACAGGCTTCTTTGGTTCATTTCTATCAGCGATTGGAAAATACACATGCGCCGTCTACAAACGTCGCCCGGATATTACACGCCTCATCCATCAGGATAAAATCCGCCAGCGTTCCAGGCAGGAGCGTGCCCATTTCTTTTTCAATTCCCAGTAAGCGGGCCGGATTTTCCGTTGCCATCCGGATTGCCTCCGGCAGCGAAACCTCCCCAAACCGCGCCATGTTGCGCACGCCCTCGTTGAGCTTTAAAACCGAGCCGGCCAGCGTGCCGTCCAGCAGGCGCGCCCGGCGATCCCGCACCTCCACCGGCTGCCCGCCCAGCGCATAGCGGCCGTCCGGCAGGCCGCCGGCCTCCATACAATCGGTAATCAGGCAGATCCGGTCTTTTTTCAGCCGGGTGAGAATCGGAAAAAGATGGGGGCTTACATGGATCGTATCTGCGATCAGCTCGATATAGGCGTCTCCCTCCAGTGCGGCGCCGATCACGCCCGGATCCCGGTGATGCAGCGGCGGCATGGCGTTGAAAAAATGCGTGGTGCTCTGCGCGCCGGCTTCATAGGCGCTGCGGGCCTCTTCGTAATTTGCCGTGGTGTGGCCGATGGAGGGGACAATACCCAGCTCCCGCAGCCACCTGGCAAACGTGCCGGATGCATCGCGCTCCGGCGCATAGGTCACCAGCCGGATCACATCCGCAAACGGCTCAACCATCCCCCTATCGGGCGGGACGATAAAGGTTCCGTCCTGCGCGCCTTTTTTGCTCGGATGAATAAACGGCCCTTCCATATGGCAGCCCAGCACCCTGGCCCCATGCAGAATTTTCTGCTCCTCCCGGATCCGTTCCATCGCCCGCGCAATGGCCTCTTTATCCATGGTCATGGTGGTGGGCAGAAACGCCGTAACGCCGTTTTCCGGCAGTGCGGCGGCCATGCCCGCCGGGGAATGGGTCATGGTATCTTCCCCCCGGTAGCCGTGAATATGCTGATCGATCAGCCCGGCGCAGAGATAAAGGCCGTGGCCGTCCAGCACATCCGCCACCGCCGGCACTTCTGAAGCAACGTCTAAAATCCGGTTCTCATAGAGCAGCACCGTTTCATCCAGAATACGCCCCCCGCGGATGATTCTTACATTTTTAATTGCCTTCATATCCGTAAGCCCGCCTTTCATCTGTTGTTTTAATCAGTATAGCACACCCGGCGGCTCATGGCAATGCACCCGCCGCCCAAAACTTTTACCTTTCGGGCACGCATTTCCCGGCGCGCAGGCCCAAAAAGAGCAGGCTCAGGCCGCAGCCGGCCGCATATCCCGCCAGATCGATCCAAATATCCTGCACCAGCCCGGCGCGCCCGGCCACAAAAAGCTGAATGGTTTCATCGGCAAGCGCAACCATAAGCCCCCATAAAAAAAGATCCCGCAGCCGCAGCGTCCGCCGCCTTTCCCGCCAGAAAACCAGCTCGGCGCCAAGACACGCAAATTCCGCCGAGTGGGCGATTTTTCTTAAAATCCCGTCTCCGCCGATCAAAGCGCCGGAGCCGCCGGCCAGGCCGAAAAGGCTGTTCAGCAGCCGGCGTACCCACCCGCTGAACCCGGCGGAAACAGTGGCGGGCAGCAGTGAATTCCCCCAGATAAAGCAGAGGGTAAGTATTATGAGCAGCGGCAGAAGCCACGGATAGCGAACTCTGTTTTTCAAGAATATTCCTCCAAAAACCCCCTTCGGAATTCCGAAGGGGGCCGCATTTTAAGATTCTTTGCCCAGCCGGCCGGAAATCGCGGTGATTACGCGGTAGATTGCCGGAGAAACGATGAGATTCACGAAAAATTCAATAATAAAATTGATTCCGGCACAGCCGATCACCAGAAAATAGAGCACCGTGCTTCCATCTGCAACAAAATTGGCGCTCAGCGTATCCGATAAAAACAGCGCGCCCAGAATGAACAGGCCGGTATTAATCACCGGCGCGGCAGCCGAGGCCGCAAAAACAGCGGCGTATTTATTTTTTTTCTCAACCAGCCTGAAAATCCACGCTGCGCCGAGGCCGGCAAGCAAGCCCTTGCCCAGGCAGATCAGCGCGGTGATCACCGGATGATCCTGAAACAGAATAAACGTAAACGCATCGGTTCCGGTAATGCCCGCGATCAGCGTGATCAGCCCAAACGCCAGCCCCAGCAGCCCGCCGCCGCGCGGCCCCAGCAGGATCCCGCCGATCACAATCGGGATCAGCACCAGGCTGAAGCTGGTGGGGCCGATTTTTACATTGCTGCCCCATAGCTGTAAAACAATGACCAGCGCCAGCAATATGGCCAACTGTACCATTTGCAGCGTGCGCTGTTTCGATCTTGAGGTTTCCATCTTTCCTCTCTCCTTTACGGGACTTGACCCGTTGCTGGCGCCCCGCCCCAACGCGGGTGCACCGCAGTTATAATTTATGTAAACCGGCAAAGCCGGTAAACATCCCTTTCAAATATTGGTTGATCCGCAGTAAAAAGTATGCTATACTGAAAAAAACGAACGAAATCAGAAAGGAGCCTCTATGAAAAAACGATTTACACTGATATCCCTATTATGCGCAGCCATGCTTCTTTTAACCGGCTGCCGGCAAAACGCGCAGCCGGAGCCTGCCGCCCGGGTTTATACCTACGCCGCATCCACGGAAATTATAAAGCCTTCCGTTATGCTGAGAGAAAACAACCAGTTTACCTTCACCATCTCCGCGCTCAGCAGCTACCTGCCGGTTGGAACCTTTTCCACAGAAGGGGACGCTCTGCATCTTCAAACCGACGACGGCCTGTATAACTATTATTTTCAGATCGAAAATGATTCCTTGATTTTCGATGCGGGCCGCTCTTCCGAAATTCCTTCTTTTGCGGCGCTGCCGGACAGCGCGGTTTTCACTTCATCTGCAGAAGCCGATTAAGGATTGCGGCCTGCCCGCTGCCGTGTATTTTCAAAAATTGCGCTCAGCCCCTTGAGCGTCAGATGGGGATCATACTGAAAATGATGCCGGCACGCGCCAAGAATCAGCGGCGCTGCGCCGCCGGTTGCCAAAAGGGCGGTTTCGGCCGGTTCCAGCTTCAGCTCCGCCATAAAGCGGTCTGTAAACCCGTCTAAACTGATCGCGTGCCCCAGCACCAGCCCGGAGCAGATGCAGTCCGCCGTATTGCGGCCGATCACCGAGGCGGGCTGTTTCAAGGATACATAGGGGAGCTGCGCCGTGGAAGACCGGAGCCCTTCCAGGGAAGCGTATACGCCCGGCAGGATCACGCCGCCCACCAAAACGCTCCGGCGGTCCAGTGCAAAAATGGTGGTTACCGTGCCAAGATCGGCAATGACCGCCGGCGGGCCCACGCGCGCCAGAGCCGCCGCCGCATTGGCGATGATATCGGCGCCGACCTCGGCGGGGGCTTCTGTTCGAATATTGAAGCCGGTTTTTACACCGGCGCCGATGGTGAGCACCCGGCAATGAAAAAGCCCGCGGATCGCCTCTTCCAGCACTCTGGTAAGCTGCGGAACCACCGAAGAAACCGCCGCGTCGTCTATCGCCTGGGTCTCCAGCTTCCGGATTTTAAATATATTCAGAATCAAAATGGCATATTCATCTGCCGAACGCGAGACATCCGTGGCCAGATGATAGGCAAACGCCGGCTCAGGCCCGCCCGCAAAAACACCGATGGTGATATTGGAATTGCCGATATCCACTGCAAGCAGCATCCGCTGGGCCTCCCTTCTCTTTCTTCTGCATTATTCTATCACAGAAAGATTTATAAATCAATTAAAAAATGCGCGGGGAGGCAACCCATTGCCGGCCCCGCGCTTTTTTATGTGTTCTTTGAAGCCGCCTCTTCCAGCAGGCGCTCCGCCTGCGCGGCGGACCCGCAGGAAAAGATTTTTCCGCTGAGCGCCTGCGCTTCAGAATAGCTGCAGGCCGCGATTGCGGCGCGCGTCTGCAAAACAGACGCCGGGCTCACACTGAATTCATCCAGCCCCATGGCCAGCAGCAGCGGAATCATTTTCGGATCTGCCGCCGCTTCGCCGCACATCCCAACCGGTATTTGCGCCTGATGCGCGGCCTGAATGATCTGCCGGATGCTGCGCAGCACCGCCGGATCAAAGGTGGAATAAAGATACGCCACCTCTGCGTTGCCGCGATCCGCCGCCATGATATACTGTGTGAGATCATTGGTGCCGATGCTGAAAAAATCCGCTTCCTCCGCCAGCAGATCCGCGATCATGCAGGCGGCGGGTGTTTCGATCATCACGCCGACCTTCAGCGCCGGATCATACGGAATTTCTGCGGCGGAGAGCGCCTGCTGCTCCTCCCGGATCAGGGCGCGCACCCGCTGCACTTCGGCAAGATTGGTCACCAGCGGAATCATCAGCCGGATCTCCCCGAAATGAGACGCGCGCAAAATCGCACGCAGCTGTGTGCGGCAGAGCGCTTCATGCCCCAGGCAAAAGCGTACCGCTCGATAGCCCAGAAACGGGTTTTCCTCTTTTTTCAGATCCAGGCAGGGAACTTCCTTATCGCCGCCGATATCCAGCGTTCGAATAATCACCGGCCTGCCCTTCATTGCCACGGCCACCCTGCGGTAGGCCTCAAACTGCTCCTCCTCATCCGGCGGAACAGCCCGGTCCATGAAAAGAAATTCCGTTCGGAAAAGGCCGATGCCTTCCGCATCGTTTTCCAAAACCAGATCCAGATCTTCGGGGCTGCCGATATTGGCGAACAGCTCCTTTTCCTCCCCGTCTGCCGTCTGTGTTCTACGGCCCCGCATCTGCTGCAGCAAATCTCTGCGTTTCTGATCCTCCGCCTGCTTTTGGCGGTAATGTGCAAGCAGCTCCGGCGCCGGATCGATCCACACCTCGCCGGTATCTCCATCCAGCACCACCGTTGCCCCCGGCCGCACCTGTTTTGTGGCCTCCGAAGCGCTCAGGACCGCCGGGATCGAAAACGCGCGCGATAAAATCGCCGAGTGCGAATTCCGGCCGCCCTTTTCTGTTAAAATACCGGCAATATGCCGCCGGTCCAGGCCGGTTGTCATCGAAGGCGTCAATTCCTCCGCCACCAGAATCGTATCCGCCGGCAGCTGGGATAAATCCGTTTCCTCCACGCCCAGTAAAATTTTAAGCACCCCGTTTTTAATATCGCGGACATCCGCGGCGCGCTGCTGCGTCAGCTCGTCTTCCGCCTGCGAAAAAACCGTAATAAACAATTCGCATACCGCGTCCAGCGCTGCCTCCGCGCATTTCCCCGATTCCAGAAGCGCCTGCATCTGCGCGCGCATCTCCGGATCCTGCACCATCATGATATGGCCGCGCAGGATTTCACCGGAAGCGCCCTCCAGCTTTGCCGCCTTCTCTCCGGTCCGCCGGCAGAAAACATCCAGCGCCTGCTGCAGGCGTTTCTGTTCCCGCGCGGGCTCCACCGTATCCGGTTCCTGATAAGTCAGGCTCTGCTCTCTCAAGATCAACGCGCTGCCGATGCCGATACCGCCGGAAGCGCCAATCCCCTTCATCATTGCCGCACCTTCTTTATTTCTTATTCGCCGAGCCCGGATGCGATCATCTGAACAGCCTTTTCCAGCGCCTGCCGCTCATCTTCACCCTTACAGATTACCTCAATCTCCGAGCCGCATTTGATACAGGCCGCGATAATGCTCATCAGGCTTTTGGCGTTTACCTCGCGTCCGTTATGAACGATGGTAACATCGCTGTTGAATTTACCCATCTCGCCGGCAAATACGCCGGCCGGGCGCATATGAAAGCCCTGCGCGTTTGTTACGGTTACTTTTTCAGATACCATGATTAATCTCCTCGCTTTATCCTATGATTCCTGAACCTTCTTTTTCAGAAGGCCCAGCAGCAGCATGCCCACCAGAGAGCCGGCCGCCAGCGCAATTACATACCCCAGCACGTTGCCGACAACCGGGAACACGAACACACCGCCATGCGGCGCCTGCAGCGTGCAGCCCAGCGCCATCGAAATACCGCCCGCCACAGCGGAGCCCACAATGCAGGAGGGCAGCACCCTCAGCGGATCGGAAGCGGCAAAGGGGATCGCTCCCTCGGTGATAAAGCAGAGCCCCATAATATAGTTGACCATTCCGGACTTCCGCTCATCCGCCGTAAATTTATTTTTGAAAAAGGTGGTTGCCAGCGCGATGGCAATCGGCGGAATCATCCCGCCGATCATCACGGCGGCCATAATATCATAATTGCCCGAGGCAATCGACGCCGTGCCGAAAACATAGGCCGCTTTATTAAAGGGGCCGCCCATATCGATCGACATCATGCCGCCCAGCACAATACCCAGCAAAACCTTGCTGACAGAGCCCATGGAACGCAGCCCGTTGCTGATTGCGGTATTCAGCCAGCCTACCGCCGGATTGATCAGGCACATAAACGCACCGATCAGAATGACGCCCAGCAGCGGATAGATCAGAACCGGCTTAATGCCCTCCATGCTCTTCGGCAGGAAAGAAAACAGCCAGCGCAGGCCCAGAATGATATAGCCCGCCACAAATCCTGCGATCAGCGCGCCGATAAAACCGGAGACCGCGGCGCTGTCGCCCGCGGGATTTGCAAAGGTGCAGCCCAGCGTTGCAATCGAGCCGCCCACAAACCCAACCGCAAGTCCCGGACGGTCTGCAATGCTCATGGCGATAAAGCCCGCCAGCACCGGAAGCATAAAGTTGAAGGCCACGCCGCCGATCTGTTTGAAGAAATTCGCAGCCGCCGTATAGGTTCCAAAGGTGGAATCGGTGGGTGCGCCTGCGAGCGTATCAATCAGAAACGCCAGCGCGATCATAATCCCGCCGCCGATTACAAACGGCAGCATATGGGAAACGCCGTTCATCAAATGCTTGTAAATCTGGCGGCCAATGCTTTCCTTCCCTTCCGATTCCGCCGCCTTTTCGCCGGTATGGCGGTAGACCGGCGCATCGCCCGAGAGGATTCGGTGAATCAGTTCCTCCGGCTTATGGATACCATCGGAAACCTTCACCTTGAGCACCTTTTTCCCATCGAATCGCGCCATCTCAACATCCTTATCCGCCGCGATGATAATCCCCTCGGCATCCGCAATTTCCTGCCGGGTCAAAACATTCTTGGCGCCGCCCGAGCCGTTTGTTTCCGCCTTCAGAGAAGTGCCCAGCTCCGCCGCCTTCTTCTCCAGCGCTTCCGCGGCCATGAAGGTGTGGGCAATGCCGGTGGGGCAGGCGGTAACCGCCAGAATCCGGTAGCCTTCCTTTTTTTCCGCCCGGGCCGGCGCGGCAAAACGCTCGGTTTCTTTCTGATCGACGGCGGAGAGAAATTCTTCCGCCGTTTTTGCCTGCCTGAGCCGGGTGCGCAGCGCTTCATCCATCAGCAGCGTCATCAGCCGGGAGAGCACTTCCAGGTGCACATCTCCGTTTTCCGGGGCGGCAATCATAAACAGGATATCAGAGGGCTTGCCATCGGGCGCGTCGTAATCCACGCCGCCCGGAACGGTGATGGCGGCAAGCGCCGGTTTTTTTACCGCGCTGCTCTTGGCATGCGGAATCGCAATGCCGTCTCCCACCGCTGTTGTGCCGAGGGCTTCCCGTTTGAGAATTTCTTCCCGGTAGCGGGCAACGTCGCTCAGGTTCCCCGCCCGCTCATGCAGCCCGATCAGCCGGTCGATTGCCTCCTGCCGGCTTTGCGCCTGTGCGTTCAGCACCACACTTTTTGGGGACAGTAAATCAACAATTCGCATAAGATCATCTCCTTATCATAATAATAAATTTTCTGTTGTTTCCAGGAGCGTTAATATATCCGCCCGTTTCGCAAGCCCGGGCCTGCAGGCGGTAGCGCCGCCCGCGGCACTGCCAAGTCGCAGGGCAAAATCATAGCCGCGCTCCGCCCCGGCCAGAAAGCCCGCCACCATCGAATCCCCGGCGCCCACGGTATTGACCGGTTTTCCGCCAACCGCGCCCATCGCGTGCACCCGGCCTTCTTCATCCAGCAGCAGCGCACCGTTCTTTCCCCGGGAAATCAAAACATTGCGTGCGCCCTTCTGCTGCAGCTCCCCGGCCGCGGCGATGATTTCATCCTCCGTGCCGAGCGGCCGTTCCACCAGCTCTTCCAGCTCCCGGTGATTCGGCTTGATCAGAAACGGGTGGTATTTCAATACATTGAGCAACAGACGCCCGGTTGCATCCACCACAAACCGAACGCCCCGGTCTTTCAGCCGCTCCAGAATCTGCTCATAAATATCCGCCGGCAGCGAAGACGGCACACTGCCCGCCAACACCAGCGTATCCCCTTTTTCAAGGGCGCCCAGCTTTTCAAAAAGCGCTTTCAGCGCCCCGGGGCCGATCGCCGGGCCCTGGGCGTTGATCTCCGTTTCCACACCTGCCTTCAGCTTCACATTGATTCGGGTGAGCCCTTCCTCCAAACGGATAAACTCCGTATGCACTCCCTGCCGCCGCAGGCTTTTTTCCAGCGCTTCGCCCGTAAAACCGGCAATAAAGCCCAGTGCCGTATTTTCAATCTCGAGTTCCCGCAGAATCACGGAAACGTTTACGCCTTTTCCGCCAAAATAAAGTTCCTCCCCGCCGGAGCGGTTTGTTTCCCCAAGCTCCAGACCGTTCAGATGAACCACATAATCCAAAGCCGGATTAAAAGTGAGTGTGTAAATCATAGTTCCTTAATCTCCTTTATAACGGTATGTTGATGAAAGGTTGGGTCCTCCAGCCGGTCGGTAAGGATGCAGGCTGTTTTGAGGCCGGCGAACGTCACCGATGAAACCCGGTGGAATTTGGTGTGATCGGCCAGAACATAGGCAACATAAGATCGGCGGATCACCTCGGTTTTTACATGCGCTTCCTCCGGATCCGGGGTGGTATACCCGCATTGGATATCAATCCCGTTTGCGCCCATAAAGCATTTGGTAAAATTATACCGCTGCAGGCAGGCGATGCAGTCGGTGCCAACAATCGCATCGGTTTTCAGCCGGATCTCCCCGCCCGTAATGATCGTTTTATATCCTTTCTTTAAAAGCGCCTTGGCGTGCGCAATGCCATTGGTCATATAAGCGGCGCCGGGCGCGTTGATATACTCCAGCATCCGGAAGGTGGTGGTGCCCGCATCGATAAAAACAAAATCGTCGTTGTGGATCGCCTGCGCCGCATAACGCGCGATCAGGTCTTTTTCGGGCACATTTTTCTCCCGCTTGGTTTCCACATCCTCCTCGATGGTGAGCACCTGCGGCTGCAGCGCCATCGCCCCGCCGTAAATCCGCCGCAGGCGGCCGGCCTGATCCAGCGTGGCAATATCGCGCCGGATCGTGGATTCGCTGGTTCCGATCTGCGCCGCCAGCTCTGCGATGCCCGCGGTATGCTGCCGGTTTAAAATATCCAGTATTCTGCGAAATCTTTCTTCTGCTAGCATTTATCTTCCCCTGATTTCATTCTGTTTATTTGAGTATCTGCATTTTTTATGTTTCTGATCTTATTATAGCGTCAAAACTTTTCAATGTCAACCATTTTTTTGAAAAAAATATTTCAAAAAATTTCAAATTATTTCATTTTTTTATTTTTTATTGACATATGTTCATAATTTTGATATGCTGTTTCCAGAAAAGGCAGGTGATTCTATTGGCCAGACCCCAAAAATGCAGATGCATCTGTTCGGTTCCCAAAACGCTGGAATTCCGGCCGCAAACCGAAAAGGATTACGGCAGCATTACGCTTGGATTCGATGAATACGAAACGCTCCGGCTGCTGGATCTGGAGCAGAAAACCCAGGCGCAGTGTGCAGCACGCATGCAGGTATCCAGGGCAACCGTCGCCCGCATCTATGAATCGGCGCGGAAGAAGCTTGCGGAGGCGCTGGTCTGCGGAAAGCGCATTTTAATCGGGGGCGGTGATGTCATCGTCTGCGAAGCGATCCGGCCGGAATGCGCCCATGAGAAGCATTGCTGCCATAAACAGAATGATATGGAGGAGAGAAGATGAACGTACTGATTATCGGCGGCGTTGCCGCCGGCACCAAAACCGCCGCCAAATTAAAAAGAGAAAACCGGGATCTGGAGATCACCATCATCACCAGAGACCGGGATATTTCCTATGCGGGCTGCGGCCTTCCCTATTACATCGGCGGCCTGATTGAAGAGCAGGAGGCGCTGATCGTAAATACGCCCGAAAAATATGCCGCCCTTACCGGCGTGCGGGTTTTAACCGGCCGGGAGGCGTTTTCGCTGGATCCGGAAGGAAAAAAAGTCTGGGTCCGCCTGCCGGAGACCGGGGAGCAGGAAATTTATTCTTACGATGAGCTGGTCATCGCCACCGGCGCGCGTGCGGTGCTGCCGCCGGTGGAGGGGATCGATACGGCCGGCGTTTTCAAAATGCGTACCCCGCAGGATGCCATCCAGATCAGGGCCTATATCGAGGAGCGCGCCGTGCAGAAGGCTGTTGTGATCGGCGGCGGCTTCATTGGCCTGGAGGCGGCGGATAATCTGCATGCCAGAGGCATACAGGTCACCATTCTCGAGGCGGCAAAGCAGCTGATGCCCGGCGTGCTGGATCCGGAAATGGCGGATTATTTAAAGAAACACCTCCGGCAAAAGGGGCTTCGCGTTCTTACCGCAACCAAAGCCGAAAAAATCATGGGCGGCGGTCAGGTTACCGGCGTTCAGACCGGTGCCGGCCCGCTGCAGGCCGATCTGATCATTGCGGCCGCCGGCATCCGGCCCAATACGGAATTTCTGCGCGGCAGCGGCATTGAAACGGAGCGGGGAGCCATTCTCGTAGACCGGCAGATGCGTACAAACCGCGCCCATATTTACGCGGCCGGCGACTGCGCGCTGGTGACCAACCGGATTACCGGCCGGCCCCAATGGTCGCCGATGGGTTCCTCGGCCAATCTGGAAGGGCGTACCCTGGCGCAGATTTTAGCCGGTGCGGAAAAAACCTTTCCGGGCGTACTGGGCACGGGGATCGTCCGCCTGCCGGATCTGAACTGCGGCAGAACCGGGCTCGGCGAACAACAGGCCGCCGACGCGGGCTACGAGGTGGTAACCGCCCTGGCGGTTACCGACGATAAGGCCCACTATTTTCCCGGCTCTTCCTTTTTTATTACCAAGCTGATTGCCGACCGCCGGACGCACCGCCTCCTGGGTGCGCAGGTGCTGGGGCCGGGCGCGGTTGATAAAATGATTGATATTGCCGTAATGGGGATTAGCATGAACGCCCGGCTGGAGGATTTTGAAAATCTGGATTTTTCCTATGCGCCGCCGTTCTCCACTGCAATCCACCCGTTTGTGCAGGCGGTTTACATTCTTTTAAATAAGCTCTCCGGCGCCCTGCAATCCATCACGCCGGCGCAATATGCCGCCGGAGCCGCAAAGGATTACCGGATCATCGATGTTGCCGCCGGACCGGCCATCCCGGGCGCGACCCATGTTGATCTTGCCGGGGCAGACGGCCCGCTGCCTGGAATCGGCCGGGATGAGCGGCTCCTGCTGGTATGTTCCCGTGGAAAGCGCGCCTATTTCCTGCAAAACCGGCTCAAAGCCCTCGGCTATACCCATACCGCGGTTTTAGAGGGCGCCACCGCGTTCAATGAGGTGCGCGCCGATCAGGGAAGCGCGGTTTCCGCAGAGGATAAAACCCGGGTAAAGGCGCTCGGCTTTTTGCATGATAAAAGAACGCCGGACCGTTTTAACTGCCGCGTAATTACGCGCAACGGCAAAATCACGGCGGAAGAGAGCAGAGCCATCGCGGCGGCGGCCGAGCAGTTCGGCAGCGGCGAACTGGCCATGACTTCGCGCATGACGGTTGAAATTCAGGGCGTGCCCTATCATCAGATCGAGCCGATCCGGGCATATCTTGCCCAATTCGGGCTGGAAACCGGCGGCACCGGCTCCAAGGTGCGCCCGGTGGTTTCCTGCAAGGGAACCACCTGCCAATACGGCCTGATCGATACCTTTGCGCTTTCCGAAGCGATCCACGAACGGTTTTACCACGGCTATGCCAGTGTAAAACTGCCTCATAAATTTAAAATTGCCGTTGGCGGCTGCCCCAACAACTGCGTCAAACCGGATCTGAACGATCTGGGCGTTGTGGGCCAGCGCATCCCCGCAATCGATCTCGACCGGTGCCGCGGGTGCAAGCTCTGCCAGATTGAAAAAACCTGCCCGATCCAGAGCGCGAAAATGCAGGATGGGAAGATCACCATCGATGAAGCCGCCTGCAATCATTGCGGCCGGTGTATCGGCAAATGTCCTTTCAAGGCTGTTGAAACGGCCGCAACCGGCTATCGGATCTATATCGGCGGCCGCTGGGGCAAGCAGGTTGCACGCGGGCGCTGCCTGGAAAAGATATTCACCAGCCGGGAAGAGGTGATGGATGTGATCGAAAAGGCGATTCTCCTCTTCCGGGAGCAGGGCGTCACCGGCGAGCGCTTTGCCGATACCATCGAGCGCATCGGATTCGATGCGGTGCAGGCGCAGCTTCTGGATGATACGCTGCTTTTGCGCAAGGAAGAAAATCTCCGGGCTGAAAAACATGTGAAGGGCGGTGCCACCTGCTGATGAAACAAAGAGGTTTTCTGCTTATCCTTCTGATTCTTACCGTACTGCTTTCCTCTACCGGCTGCGGCAGGCAGCCGGCGGAAACCGGCCCGGCCGGTGAAAAGCCGTTTTATTCCTTTACCGATCATACCGGCCAAACCATCACCCTCTCTGCACGCCCCCGGAAGGTTGCGGTGTTATTTTCCTCTTTTGCAGAGGTCTGGCGCCTGGCCGGGGGAGAAACCGCCATTACGGTTGGGGAGAGTGTGGAGCGCGGATTCTGCGGCGATACGGTGCAGCTCGTTGATCAGGGCGCCGGAAAAACCATCGACCGCGAGCTGCTGATTGCCTGCCGGCCCGATTTTGTGATTGCATCGGCGGATCTTCCGGCGCAGAGCGAAACGGCCCGGTTTCTGAATGAAAGCGGCATCCCGGCTGCGCTGTTCCGGGTTGAGTGTTTTGATGAATACCTGGAAATGCTCAAAATATGTACGGATATTACCGGAAACACGGAAGCGCTCACGCAGTACGGCACGCAGGTGCAGGAGCGGATCGACACTCTGCTCTCTCAGGTGTCAGGCAGCCAGAGCAGCCGGCGGATCCTCTTTATCCGATCCGGCTCGGGGGCCAGCTCCGCCAAGGCCAAAACCGCCGAAGACCATTTTGCCGCCGCCATGCTGAAGGAGCTCGGCACCTATAATATTGCCGAAAACGCGCCGGTTCTGCTCGACGGCCTCAGCCTCGAAGAAATCCTCAGGGAGAATCCCTCCTATATCTTTATTTCCACCATGGGCGATGAAGCTGCCGCAAAAGCTTATATGGAAAGCGTATTTGCCGGGCCCGCCTGGCAGGCGCTGGAGGCGGTGGCACAGAAAAACTATGTTTTTCTGCCCAAAGATTTATTTCAGTATAAGCCCAATGCAGCCTGGGATCAGGCCTACGCCTACCTTGCCGAAATCCTCTATCCGGAGCTGATCTCCCATGCGCAGT
The DNA here is from genome assembly GCA_003343605.1 of Clostridiales bacterium. Taxonomy (GTDB): domain Bacteria; phylum Bacillota; class Clostridia; order Oscillospirales; family QAKW01; genus QAKW01. The sequence goes on along the minus strand of QAKW01000040.1, from coordinate 9,878 downwards.
AAGGATGCCCGCGGCCTCTTTCAACGCCCCGGCGGCTATCTGCTTTTGGCGCTGATTCTGCTCTTGGCCGCACTGCTCGCGCTGAGGGCCGGCAGCGCGCCGATCGGCTGGAAAGCCTTTTGGGGCGGGCTTTGCAGGCCGGAATCCTATCAAACGGAATCGGTGATTCTTTTCAAGATCCGGCTCCCCCGTATTGCGGCGGCGATTCTGGCCGGCGCGGGGCTTTCTGTTTCCGGCGCGCTGCTGCAGGGCGTTACCGGCAACGCGCTGGCCGGGCCGAATATCATCGGCGTAAATGCCGGCGCGGGCTTTGCCGTGATCCTGATGCTGTATTTTCTGCCGGGGCTGGTTTTGCTCGTGCCGGCCGGGGCGTTTGCCGGCGCGTTTCTCACAACGCTTCTGATTGTTTCTCTGGCTGCGCGGATCAATCAGGCCAAATCCACCGTGATCCTTGCGGGAATCGCCATAACAGCCATGCTGAATGCCGGCATTTCGCTGCTCTCCCTGCTTGAGCCTGATCTGCTCGCTTCTTATAATTATTTTTCAATCGGCGGGCTCTCCAATATCCGGGCCGGAGCGCTGGGGCTTCCGGCCGTGATTATTCTGGCGGGCTTGCTGCTTGCGCTGCTGCTTTCCCGCCGGATCGATACGCTCTGCCTGGGGGATCAGCTCGCCGCCTCTCTTGGAATCCGGGTGCGCCGGCTGCGGATGCTCTGCCTGGTGATTGCAAGCGCCTGTGCGGCGGCGGTGGTCAGCTTTGCGGGGCTGCTTGGTTTTGTGGGGCTGATTGTTCCCCATATGGCGCGTAAGATGGCCGGCAGCAGTATGCACCGGCTGCTCCCGGTTTCGGTGCTGACCGGCGCAACGCTGGTAACGGTTGCCGATCTGCTGGGGCGGGTGCTGTTTGCGCCCTCTGAGCTGCCGGTGGGCATTGTGATGGCGTTTATTGGCGCGCCGTTCTTTTTCTGGCTTCTGCTCAAAAGGAGGAACTATGCTGATCTTTGATAACGTGCGGGCCGCGTTTGGCCGGCAGGAGATCCTGCGCGGCGTATCCTTCCGGCTTGAGCCGGGGAGCCTGACCGCTCTGATCGGCAAAAACGGATGCGGCAAATCCACGCTGATTGGCTGCCTGAACGGCCAGATCCCCTATCAGGGATCGATTCTTTACCGCGGGAACGATCTGCGCGCAATGAAGCAGCGTATGAGAGCCCGAGAGATCGCGGTTCTGCCGCAGTTTCTAACCGGTGCGCCGCTGCGCGTTGAGGAACTGGTGGCCATGGGGCGCAGCCCTTATCTTGATCTGGGAAAACGGCTGACCGAAACCGACCGGCGCCACATCGAGCAGGCGATCGAGGCAACCGGCATCCAGTTGCTGCGGCATAAAATGCTTTCTCAGCTCTCCGGAGGCGAGCGGCAGAAAGCCTACCTGGCCATGGTGCTTGCGCAGGATGCCAAAATCATTGTGCTGGATGAGCCGACCACCTATATGGATATGGAATATGAAGCAGAATTCATGCGGCTGCTGGAAACCCTTCGCACCCGGTTTGGGAAAACGCTTCTGGTTGTGATGCACGATCTGAACCGCGCGGCTGCCGCGGCGGATCATCTTGTTTTGCTTCACGAAGGAAAAATCGATTTCAGCGGAACCGCGGCGGCCTGCGAAAAAAGCGGCCGGATCGAGGCGGTCTTTCACGTAAAGCGCAGTATCTGCACGGAAGACGGCCGGGTAAGAACCCACTATTATTTATAAAAAACCAGGCAAACAGGGCCAACGCCTCCGTTTCATCCCGGCCGCAGTCATCGCACCAATAGGTCATTCCCGCCACCACATCATACCGGCTGCTCGCCACCTGCAGCTGACGCTCCGAAAACCGGAAATTCTTATATTAAATTTTTTTGCTATACAAAAAACATTGCAATGGTACTTTTTTACCATTCAGGTTAATAACCACATCTTTCGTTTCCGACCTTGTAAATCCACGGTGTTCATAAAACGGATAGGTACAGGCACTGTCTGTATAAAGATAAATCAGTTTGCCCGCTTCTTCCGCTTCAAATGCGGATAGCAAAGCTGAGCCAATCCCTTTAACCTTGCAGTCCGGATCAGCGGCAAGGAAAACAATCTCCCCATCGGGTTCCTGCTTTTTGCAGAAAGAGGCAAACATCTCTTTATTTGCCGCGTCGTATGCGCCAACGCCTTTTCCCGCAACAAGACTTTGCAAAACATCGATTGCTTTTACAAAGATGGTGCGATAAAAACGGTGGTATGGTTTTGTTTCGCCTTTCATATCGGCAAGCAGCACCCCTACAAAACAATTATTCACATACGCACCGTAAGCCTTCGTTGCCCGGTTTAATTCCATATGCCAGAAATATTTGCTGTAAAGATCCAGAATAAATTTGTTTTCCAGATACCAATTCAAGTGCATGCCCTGAATGGCAAATCTCTGTGCCTTTTTATAATCCCGTTTTTGTATTTTTTTAATTTCTATCATCACATTTATTCCATAAATACGAATTTTTAGATTGAAAATGGTTTTTTTATCGGTTATAATAAATCCGGAAGTGAAAGAATTGTTTGAAGAATGTGGGAACTGTAAATATTTTATTCAGCATTATATTAAATTTGAAAATCAGTATCACAAAATATTATGCGGACATTGTATATACCCGCGCATTAAAGAACGTATGAAGCACGCGCATGCCTGCGGCAATTTTGCGCCGAAAAAGGGCGCTGCGCAAAATTGCCCTTCACAGGAAAAAATAAAACGGAGTTGACTAAAGTCAACTCCGTTTTGCTTTATCAAATGCCGTTATATTCTGGCAACGCCGGTTTTATGCGCCGCTTCCACTACCGCCTCGGCCACCACCTTGGCAACCCGCTTATCCAGTGCGGGAGCAATGATATTTTCTTCATTGAGCTCCTCATCGGGAATCAGGGAGGCCAGTGCATAAGAGGTTGCAACCTTCATTTCTTCATTGATGCAGGAAGCGCGGCAATCAAGCGCGCCGCGGAAGATTCCGGGGAACGCCAGAACATTATTGATCTGGTTGGCAAAATCCGATCTGCCGGTTCCAACAATTCGTGCGCCGGCCGCCTTTGCTTCGTCCGGCATGATTTCCGGCGTTGGATTTGCCATGGGGAACAGCACTGCATCCGCCGCCATAGATTGCACCATTTCCCGTGTCACAATATTCGGCGCCGAAACGCCGATAAAGACGTCTGCACCCTTCATTGCATCTGCCAGCGTTCCGGTTTGATGGGAAAGATTCGTCTGCTTGGCGATTTCTGCATGTGCAGCGTTGAGCTCCGGCATCCCCTCGCAGATAATCCCAAAGCGATCTACCATTGTTAAATTTTTTACGCCCAGATTCAGAAGATGCTTGCCGATGGCGATTCCCGCGCTGCCCGCGCCGTTAATCACCACACGCACACTTCCGATCTCTTTTCCAACCACCTTGAGCGCGTTGATCAGCGCCGCAGCAACCACAATGGCGGTGCCATGCTGATCATCATGAAAAACCGGAATATCGCAGATTTCTTTCAGCTTTTGCTCAATCTCAAAGCAGCGCGGCGCGCTGATGTCTTCGAGATTGATCCCGCCAAAGCTGCCGGAGATTAAGTAAATGGTTCTTACCAGTTCGTCTACATCCTTGCTGCGGATGCAGATCGGGAACGCATCTACATCGGCAAAGGCCTTAAAAAGAGCGCATTTGCCTTCCATTACCGGCATACCGGCCTCGGGGCCGATATCCCCCAGCCCGAGAATGGCGGTGCCGTCTGTAATCACCGCAACCATATTGTTGCGGCGGGTTAGTTCATAACTCTTGTTGTAATCATCGCGGATGGCGATACAGGCCTCGGCAACCCCCGGCGTATACGCCAGAGAAAGATCCTCACGCGTATTGATCGGGCAGCGGGTTACTACCTCAATCTTGCCATTCCATTCATAATGCTTTTTTAAGGATTCTTTTCTAATGTCCATAGCGCATTAGTCCTCAAACGGAAAATGATACTGGGTGAGGCCCAGTTCATTGCGGATGGCGATCAATTCCTTCTGAACCGCATCGTTGATGGGAACACCGTCTTTACGGGCAAGGCGCACTTCGTATTCTTTTTCACCCGCGGTATAGATCCGTTCCTCTCCGGGCGCCTTCTGAGAGGCGCGCAATGCGCGGCATATATCGCCGGCGGTCTTCTTAAAGTTTTCCAGCCCCATAAAGGCCTCGGTATCAATGGCGATGAAGAAATGGCCGAGATGGAATTTTACCTTGCTGCCGTCTTCCCCGATACCAGTCAGCATCTTCAGGAAATTACCCTGCTGCAGCGCGGCTGAAAGGATTTCTACAACCGTGGCATAGCCATATCCCTTATAACCGGCCAACTCCTCGCCGATACCACCCAACGGTGCCAGCGCAGCCTCCTCCTGATTCAGCTCATCGAGAATGGCAACCGAATCGGTATGCGCCTTGCCATCACGCCCAATGACCATTCCGGCCGGCGTATCCTTCCCGATACGTGCATAATATTCAATTTTACCGCGCTGGGTAATGGAGGTCGCGCAGTCGAGTACAAAATCAAAGGGTTCATCAGTTGGCATACCGAAGGTCAGCGGATTGGTGCCCAGCATATTTTCAACACCGAAGGTCGGGGCAATGGAGGGGCGGGCATTGGTGCCGGTAATCCCGATACATCCGGCTTTGGTGGCCATCGTTGCATAATAGCCGGCAATGCCGTAGTGGCAGGAATTGCGCGCAACCACCATGCCGATACCGAATTTTTTTGCCTTCTCGATCGCCATGCTCATCGCTTTATAACCGATTACCTGCCCCATTCCATCGTGACCGTCGACCACTGCGGTAGCGGCAAAATCCTTCACCACTTCAAATTCCGTTACCGGATTCTGGATGCCGGCCTTAATACGATCCAGATAAATGGGTTTAAAACGGTTTACGCCGTGCGATTCGATCCCGCGCTTATCTGATTCCAGCAATACGTCTGCGCAGATCTTTGCATCCTCCTCGGGGATGCCATAGCCCTTGAACGCATCTACCACAAAATTTGTAATTACGTCCCAGCTCACAACATTCTTGTTTGCCATTGATTCCATTCCTCCTTAAAATTTCTTACATGGGCGCAAAAAAAGTGCGCGGCTAAAGCCGGGCATCTTCTGCCCGCCTTTTCACTGCGCACTCTCTATACTCTCATGTGCTTTTCTGTTTACATCTTCATTATAGCACCTTCGAAAATTTTGTCAATCCCCAAATCTTTTTTCTTCCATATATGGCTGTAAAAAAAGGGCCGTTTTCCGTCAGCGCCTGCTGCCGAGAAAGAAAAGCGCCAGCGTTCCGGGGCCGCTATGGGCTCCGATAACCGGCCCGATCGCGTTAATATGGACATTCCGGATCCCAAACTGTTCTTTTAAAAGGGCGGCCAGGTGCTCCGCATCAGCCAGGCAATCGCCGTGGCTGATAAAGATCGTTTGATCCGCCGGATCAAACGCTGTATCCCGCAGATGATCCGCCAGCCGCTGAATGGCCGCCCGGCGGCCGCGTACCTTTTCCATATTGATCAGATGTCCCTCATCGTCTACATGTAAAACCGGCTTGATGTTTAAAAGTGTGCCGATCATCGCCGCCCCCGAGGAAAGCCGCCCGCCGCGCTTTAAATGATTCAGATCGTCTACTGTAAACCAGTGGCAGAGCTGCAGCCGGGTTTTAAGCACATAATCCCGCACCTCTTCCAGTGTTTTGCCCTCCTTCCGGCGCATCGCGGCATGGTAAACCAGCAGCCCCTGCCCCATCGAAGCGCAGAGCGTATCTACGCAGCAGACCCTCCGGCCGGGATAACGCTCTTCCAATTCCGCGGCAGCCAGCGTGCCGGCATGATATGTACCGCTCAGACCGGAAGAAAAGGCGAGATAAAGCAAATCCTTTCCTTCTTTTAGAACCGGCTCCATAAATGCAATAAACTGCTCAGGATTGGCCGCTGCCGTTTTTCCCATATGGCCCTCCCGCAGCATGCCGTAAAAATCCCCGCAGGCGATCTCGCGCTCATCGAGATAATTGAGATACTCCCTGCCGTTGATATTGACCGAAAGCGGTAAAACCAGAAGCCCTAGTTCATCCGCCATCTGCGCCGTTAGATCGCAGCTGGAATCAGTTAAAATCACATATTCACTCATGCTGTTCCTTCTCCTTTTTTATTTAATTACATAAAATAAAATACCGAAATACTGCAGAATACTGCCCAATACAACAAACAGATGAAATACCGAATGCATATACCGGTGCGGCCGTTTCCCCTTGCCGGCAATCGCATAAAGAACAGCACCGAACGTATAGGAAATGCCGCCCGCCAGCATAAAGCCGAAGCCCGGTGCACTCAATGCCGTGATGGCGCTCTTGCCGGTTAAAACAATACACCATCCGAGCAGAATGTAGAGCATCATGGAAACCTTGCTGTATTTTTTCAAATCAATGGCGTTGAGCACGATTCCAAGCGCTGAAAGCCCCCATACTACGCCAAACACCGCCCAACCAAGCGCAGGATTCATTTTTCTGAGACCTGAAAGGGCAATAGGCGTATAAGTGCCGGCAATCAGAATAAAAATAGTGCAGTGATCGATGATTTGAAAAACCTTTTTGGCCATCAACGGTTTGAGGCCATGGTAAAGGCTCGACATGGTGTAAAGAATAATCATCGAAAACCCGTAGATGAACGCACCCACTACTTCATAGGCACCGCCCTTCAGAAAGGCGCGCACCACGCAGGTAACCAGTGCAACAACACCAAATGCACCGCCCACAATATGGGAGACCATATTAAATATTTCTTCGCCTCTTGTATAGTCCGGCAGCTGCCGGTCCCTCAGCCTGATCCGCTTCATGCAAGGACTCCTCTTATTTATGATTGAGAAAAAAATAATTTAAATCGTTTATAGGTATTATACCATAAAAAACACGGCCGCGTCAATGAATGCGCAACCCCGTAATTATTAGCATTATAGCCGTTTCCCGGCTTTTCTATACTTAAATTTTTTTAATCAAACAGCCTCTGCGCGTACGCACAGAGGCTGTTCATTCAGTTCAACGGTTCAAAATCCTCCGCCCCATGCTTGCACAGCGGGCAGATAAAATCAGGCGGGAGTTCTTCCCCCTCATAAACATAACCGCATATTTTGCATACCCAGCCCTTCTGGTCCTCCGCCGGGGGCAGGGGTTTGGGCTTGATATGATCAAAATAGTATTGATAGGTAACAGAAGGGGTACCTGAAAGGACCTTTGCCTCGGTTACATCAGCCAAAAAGACGCTGTGCGTTCCGCAATCGCGCACTTCCTTTACCTCGGCGGAGAAAAAGGCGTTGGTTGCTTCCGTAATATAAAGCAACCCGTTTTCACTGCGGGCACTGCACGTATAGTCTTTGAATTTATCGGTATTACGGCCGCTTTGGAACCCGAACTGCTCAAAAATCCGGAAGGGCGCCTCCGTTGTTAAAACAGAAATGTTGAAACGGCCGGTTTCCAGAATCATATCATGCGTCCGGTTGGCTTTATTCACAGCGATCGCCAGACGTTTGGGTGTATCGGTAATCTGCATCACCGTATTTATAATGCAGCCGTTATCTCCCTTTTCATCCCGGGCGCTGAGAACAAATAAGCCATACGATAATTTAAAGAAGGCGTCCGGCTCTACAGTTTTTTCTTCCTGCATCACAGCCGGTGCCGGCTTCAGATCCTCTGCAATGTGGTTCGCAAGTGCAGCCAGTGCGGCCAACTGATCTGCTTTCAGCGCGGAACGGATGGTCAGCGGTTCTTCTATAAACCGAATATTCTTTCCCTGCTCCAGCAGACTGCGCATCAGACCGCCCGCGGTTGGCGCCCAGGAACCGTTTTCCAGCAGGGCCACTGCGCGATTTTGCAGATTGTGCGCCATCAAATCGTGGATCAATGCCTCCATATTAACAAAAATTCCCGCATTATAGGTGGTTGAGGCAAATACCAGATGGCTGCAGCGGAAACTCTCTGCCAAAATATACGATGCATGCGTCACCGAAACATCATATAGCCGAATATCCCGCACCCCCCGCTCCGCAAGCATCCCGGCTAAAATTTCAGCGGCGTTTTGCGTATTTCCATAAACAGAAGCGTAAGCGATCATCACCGCCTGATCTTCCGGCTCATAGGTACTCCAACGGTTATATTTTTCAATCAGCCAGCTGATATTCTTTCGGAAGAGGGGGCCGTGGAGCGGGCAGATCAACGCAATATCCAGCCCCGCCGCTTTTTTCAGAACACTCTGTACCTGTGTGCCGTATTTCCCAACAATATTGGTATAATACCGCCGGGCTTCATCCAGCCAGCGTTCCTCAAACTGCACCTGATCAGCAAAAAGATTGCCGGAAAGCGCGCCAAAAGATCCGAATGCATCAGCGGAAAAGAGGATCTTACCCTGCTCCTCATAGGTCATCATGACCTCCGGCCAGTGCACCATCGGCGCCATCACAAAAATAAACCGTCTTGACCCAATTTCAAGCGTATCGCCTTCTTTTACCAGATGAAAACGATCGGTGAAATCAAAATCAAAAAACTGCGCGATCATATTTTTAATCTTCTCATTGCAAACGATCCGCACCTTCGGATAACGCAGCACTACCTCCGCCATCGTTGCAGCATGATCAGGCTCCATATGATTTACAATCAGGTAATCCAGCGCCCGGCCGGCCAGCAACGCTTCCAGATTCTCAAAAAAAGTTTCAGAAACCGCCCGGTCTACCGTATCGAGCAATACGGTTTTTTCTTCCAGCAGTAAATATGCATTATAGGAAACCCCCCGCGGAATGGGATATACATTTTCAAATAAAGCCAGCCTGCGGTCGTTTCCGCCGATCCAATAAAGATTTTCGGCAACCTTCTGATAGCAATACATCGCAGTTCCTCCTCTTCCTTTCTTTTCTATTATTGACTTATTGTTTTTATTATATTATAATAGAGCCAGAAAATACGTTGCATTTGCAACGAAAGGAGGGATAAAATGGAAGAAGAGCTCGCCATTGCCGCGTCTTCCGATTTATTTATGCAAATCGAGCCTCATGAGCTGCGGCGAATGATGGGCTGCCTCCAGGCGCATAAAAAAACCTACCGCGATCAGGAAACCATTTGGGAGGCGGGCAGTGCGATCTGCCAGGTAGGACTGGTGCTGCGGGGGCGGGTCTATCTGGAATCCGATGATTTCTGGGGAAATAAATCCATTTATGCCGAGATTCCGCGCGGCTCCTCTTTTGGTGAAGCGTATGCCCTTTCCGAGGGAGATCCACTGCCTTTCAACGCAGTTTCCCGCGGCGAAAGCGCAATTTTATTTTTAGATATCCGGCGGATGGCCAATATGTGCAGCCGGGCCTGTTCCTGCCACCGGATGATGAACGAGCATCTTTTAAAAATCATCGCAGCCCAAACAATGGAACTCAATCGAAAGATCAAGCATCTCTCTGCCCGCACCACCCGTGAGAAGCTGCTCTCTTACCTTTCTTCCGAAGCACAGCGGCAGCGCTCTGCCTATATCAGCCTTCCCTTCAACCGCCAGGAATTGGCCGATTATCTTTCGGTTGAACGCAGCGCAATGTCCCGTGAGCTGGGAAAGATGAAGGCCGAGGGCCTGATTGATTTCAGCCGTAATGTTTTTGCGCTGAAAACGCGCGGCTAAATAATTAAAATCGGAAGGCCGATCGGCCTTCCGATTTTTGATTTTAAGGCGTTGTCGGTTTGCTTAAAATCTTCAGCCCTGCTGCATTCTCCGGCAATCCGTTTGCCGCGTATTCCTTATGCCCATACGGCCAAATTTTAATCTGATATTCCGTTACCAGACGCACCAGAATATG
>QAKW01000063.1 GCA_003343605.1 Clostridiales bacterium | reverse complement strand
ACCGGCTCATAACCGGTTGGTCCGGGGTTCGAGTCCCTGATGGCCCACCAAATCGGAGCAGGCGTTACGCCTGCTCCGATTTTTTTCATCCATACAATCTTTTCACAGAATCACTGCGATTTTCCCGCTTCAATCTGTTCCGTAATAAACGGCAGCACCTGATCGCGCTCGATGTGCAGTACATAGGCAAATTCCTCATAGAGAATCCGTTCCGCATCTTTCATCAGCTTTTCATCCGACATCAACAGATTCTTTTTATGCTCTTTACGCTCCTGCTGGCGAAAATAAAGCGTTTTAATCAGCCGGATCAGCTGGTTGCGGTCCCCGGAGCTGAGAATATCGTTAAAAGCTTTTCGGCGTTCCGTCTCATTCTCAATCCAAAGCAGATCTTCATCCGGCATGGTGCGGATGATCTCATAAATCTCTTCGGCTGATAATATACGCCTGATTTTACCAATCAGTTCTTCATTATCGGCCGGAACGTAAACAGTAGAAGACCGGTCGTATACCGGCTTGAGTATAAAATAATGGATTTCCCGATCCCCCACTTTTTTCACCGTGGTATCTTCTACTTCACATACGCCGTGCGCACCGTATAATACCATATCATGAATCCTGATCATATCCTTACTCCTTCCAGGGCATTCTGCCCCCAAAATAAGTCCCGGCAATTTTTGCCTGGTTATCCGGATTTATATTGTTCATGCGCTGCAGCCACCGCCTTTTGGATTCCTGCTCTGCTCTTTCGTCCCGGCAAAACGTACAGGCGCCTCCCAAACATTTCTGTACCCGCAGAATCTTGCATCTGCAGCCTTCTGCAAGATAAATGCAGCTCAGCCTTTCCGCCTCGTGCTCCGGCTTTTTTATCACGGCCGGGGCGGCTTCACGTTCTTTCAACGCATTTCCCTGCCTTTCAATGAAAAATGTGCAGTCTGCTGCAACCGGACTTACGTTCCGCCAGGCAAACTGCACGTTGAGTATAGTTTCATTATAACACACTTTTTAAAAAATTTCAAAAGGAGTTTTGCAAGAAAATTCAGCCGGCAGTCTGCCCTCTTAGCTGCGCATTTCATCCAGCGTAAGCTCAAAGGCGGGCAAAAACTCTTCCATAAAGATTGCCGCCTCCTCAAGCTGCATCGCGGCGATATGATCCCTGATCGCCGCTTCTGCTTTCAGGAATTCCGTATTGCCGGCCTTCCGCTCATCCATGCATTTGATCAATGCAGAAAGCTTATCGGCAGCCTTTACCAGAGGCTTCAAGGCCGCGTCCTGTTCCCGGATCAGATCGTTATAAACCGCTGCCATATCCTCCGGCAGCATCGCCAGTAAATTCAGGTTTGCCGCTTCCTCAACGCCTTTAAAGGCGGCTTCGATTTCATGATTCTGATATTTTACCGGCGTGGGCATATCCCCGGTCAGAATTTCATGGGCATCATGAAACAGCCCCAGCACCGCCGCCCGGTCCGCAGCATAGTTTTTACCGCAGCGCAGGTTTCCAATCGTGGCAAGAGCATGCGCCAAAACAGCCGTTTCCTGCGCATGCTCCGTGAGTGTTTCTCTCATGGAGTTGCGCATCAGCGCCCAGCGGTCGATATATTTCATGCGAAAGAGCATGGAAAAAAAGCAACTGTTTTTCATCTTTCCTATGCCCCCTGCTCCTTCTCTTTTTTAAAATCGATCTTTGCTTCCCCCTGCTGTAATACAAAATCCCGGTCAATCGTTACCCGCGCAACATTTTGCATGGAAGGCACGCGATACATCATATCCATCATGGTGTTTTCAATAATAGACCGCAGGCCCCGTGCACCGGTTTTTTGCTCAATGGTTTTACTGGCAATCGCCTTCAGCGCCTCCTGTGTAAATACCAGCTCAACACCATCCAGCTCAAACAGTTTTTTATACTGTTTTACAATCGCATTTTTCGGCTCGGTTAAAATGCGCAGCATCGCCTCTTCGTCCAGCTCATTCAGGGCAACCAGGATCGGCAAACGCCCAACCAACTCGGGGATAACGCCATATTTGGCAATATCATGGCTCTCAATCTGCTGATAGATTTCACTGAGCGAAGCACCCTTTTTACCGCTGACCTGCGCGCCAAAGCCCAGTGCGGAAGAGCCAATTCTTTTAGAAACGACATTTTGAATGCCATCGAAAGAACCGCCGCAGATAAAAAGAATATTAGAGGTATCGATTTGAATAAACTCCTGATTCGGATGCTTGCGGCCGCCCTGCGGCGGGACATTGGAAATCGTACCTTCCACAATTTTCAGCAGCGCCTGCTGCACACCCTCGCCGCTCACATCACGCGTAATCGACACATTTTCACTTTTTCTGGCGATCTTATCGATCTCATCAACATAGATAATTCCTTTTTGCGCGCGCTCAATATCAAAATCCGCCGCCTGAATCAGCTTGAGCAGTATATTTTCCACATCTTCACCCACATATCCGGCTTCCGTTAAGGTGGTTGCATCGGCAATGGCAAAAGGAACGTTCAAAATTTTAGCCAGCGTTTTAGCCAGATAGGTTTTTCCGCTTCCGGTAGGCCCGATCAGCAGGATATTGCTTTTTTGCAGCTCTACATCCTCCGCGGTAGCCTTTCCAAGATTCAGGATCCGCTTATAATGATTGTATACCGCAACGGAAAGCGCGATTTTAGCCCGTTCCTGGCCAATTACGTATTCATCCAAAAAGTGCTTGATCTCCTGGGGTTTATAAACATGGATTTCCGGTTCTGCTTTCTTTTCCGCCCTGTTTTGCCCCTGCGGCTGATATCCATTCTGCATCAGCAGGTTCATGCAAAGCTCCACACAATCTGCGCAGATCATGCCGTCGACGCCCTCGATCATATTGGCCTCTTTTACAGATCGGCCGCAAAACGAACAGGTTTTTCTATTCTGATGGTCTGCCATTTTCTTTTTCTCCTTATCAAAAATACGAGAAAGGAACCGTTCTCTGGATTCCCTTCTCGTAGTTTTTTCAGCGATGAACGATCACATCGTCTACCAGCCCATATTCCTTTGCCTCTTCGGCAGAAAGAAAATTATCCCGGTCTGTATCCCGTAATATTTCTTCCAGGCTTTTCCCGGTAAATCCGGCTAACATCCGGCTGAGCTTTTCTTTGGTTTTTTTGAGATTTTGCGCACTGATTGCAACATCCGTAGCACTTCCGGCAAAGCCGCCCAGCGGCTGATGAATCATCACTTCGCTGTTTGGCAGGCAATAGCGCTTTCCCTTTGCGCCGGCGGCCAGTAAAAAGGCTCCCATACTGGCGGCCATTCCAACGCAGGTGGTGGATACATCGCATTTGATATACTGCATTGTATCATAAATTGCCAGTCCCGCCGTAACAGACCCACCCGGAGAATTGATATAAAAACTGATGTCTTTATCGGGATCCTGACCTTCCAGATACAGCAGCTGTGCAATAACCAGACTAGCGGTTGCATCATTTACCTCTTCTGCCAGAATAATGATCCGATCGTTCAGTAATCTGGAAAAGATGTCGTATGACCGCTCGCCGTGACCGGTTTGCTCAACCACCATAGGTACTAAACTCATAGATAATCTCCTTTGATCTCAAAATTATTCTTTGCCGGCCGCCTCTTTGCCGGCTGCGGCTGTTTTTTTCGCGGCGGGCTTCTTTGCCGCCGGCTTTTTCTCGCCTTCCGTTTCTTTCTTCGCAGCCGGTTTCTTCGCGGAAGCCTTCTCCTCGGTGATTTCCGCCTGGTTGCGAATCAATTCCACTGCCTTGCCTACTGCGCAGTCCATCGTAATATCTTCCTGGGGAATATAAGCCTTGATCTGCTCTGCCGGCATCTGGTAAGCATCTGCAATCTCCTTATATTCCTTTTCAATCTCTTCTTCCGATACAACGATTCCTTCCAGCTCCACCACTTTTTCAAGCGCCAGCCTTACACGAACCTGCTTTAACGCATCCGCTTCAAAGCCTTTTCTGAAAGAAGCTTCGTCCATCTGGGTATACTGAAGATATGTTTTCAGATTGAGGCCGGAGCCAGCAAGCCTCTGCTCAAATTCAGCGCACATGCTGTCTACTTTCTGCTGCACCATCACATCGGGAACTTCCACCTCGGTGTTTTCCAGCAATGCATCGATCAACGCATTATCCAGCTCGTTTGATGCCTGCCGTTCTTTCTGCTCCTTCAGCTTTTTACGGATATCTTTTTTTAGCTCTGCCAGCGTATCAAATTCGCTGACGTCCTTGGCAAACTCATCGTCCAGTTCCGGAAGTTCAATCTCTTTTACTTCATTGACCTTGCAGGCAAAAACCGCCTGTTTGCCCTTTAAATTCTCCGCATGGTAATCTTCCGGAAATGTCACGTCTACCTGAACCTCTTCACCGGCAGTTTTTCCAATCAGCTGAGGCTCAAAGCCGGGAATAAAACTGCCCGAACCCAAAACCAGGTCGTAATTTTCTCCCTTGCCGCCGTCAAAAGGAACACCGTCTACAGAACCGTCGAAATCGATATTAACCGTGTCGCCGTCTTTGGATGCGCGGTCCACCACAATCGTCCGCTCATTCTGCTTCTGCAGATGCTCCAGCTCCGCTTTCACCTCAGACTCAGCAACATTATAGACCGTTTTGACGGCTTTCATTCCTTTATAGGCATTTACTTTTACTTCCGGCTTTACAACAACTGTTGCCTTGAAGGAAAAACCTTCGCCGTCTACTTCCGTAATTTCAATCTCCGGGCGGGCAACCGGCTTGATTCCCGCTTCAGCCACTGCATCCTCATAAGCCTTTGGATAGAGTGCGTTTACAGCGTCTTCAAAAAAGATCCCCTCGCCATAAAGCTTTTCAACGAGCTTACGGGGTGCCTTTCCCTTTCTGAAACCGGGCACGTTCATTTTGGAAAGATTTTTGCGGAACGCCTCGTCTACAGCGGCCTTAAAAACATCGCCTTTCACTTCCACGTTCATCTCTACGGTGCTATTTTCCAGGTTTTTCACTTCTTTTACAGTCATCCTCTTTATTTACCTCCATATGAATGATGCTTCATAACTATAATATTTTATCTTCTCAGGGGGAAAAAGTCAACACTTACTCTTGAAAAGAGAGAGAAGTTTCCGCCAAAAAGAGGCTTCTTTTTGGCCATTTTGATGATTTGGGCCGCAGCTCGTCTGTTCGCCGGCAAAATCCGGTGTTATTTCATACGGCTGAAAATGCAGTGCGTCTGCCGATATGAGTGAAAAGCGGATCCCATCCTTTTCAAACGGCTGCATCCTGCGCGCCGCCTCTCCATGAAGATGCCCAAAATAACACTGCCGAACCCGATACTTTTTTAACAGCGGTAAAAACGGAGATCCCAAAGCGCCGACCGGCGGATAGTGAAAGAAAACAATTTTTTCCAGATCTTCCGGCGCGGCCTGCAGCGATAATGCCAGCCGCTGCACCTCGCGCCTGATTATCTTTTGATCCTGCTCTCCCGGTAAATCAATATTCCAGCCGCGCGTGCCGCAAATGGCCCGGTTTTCCACCACAGCCGCATTATTATATAAAATTGAAAAATCGTTCCAGCCGTTTGTTTCGAAAAACCGCGTAAGTTTAGCAGCGGTCGTCCACCAGTAATCGTGATTTCCCTTTAAAATTATCTTCCGGCCGGGCAGCTGGTGCAAAAAAAGAAAATCCGCCTTTGCCTCCTCCAGCGTCATCGCCCAGGAAATATCTCCCGCCAAAACAACCGTGTCCTGCTGTGTGACCGCCTGATTCCATTGCCGGCAAATCTTTTCGGCGTGGTTTTCCCAGCCGGTTCCGAAGATATTCATCGGCTTATTTACAGTAAAGGAAAGATGCGTATCTCCCAAAACAAAAAGAGCCAAAACAGTTCCGCCTTTCGCATATTTTTTTGATCCTGGTTTATACTAACAACCGGAAAGGAGTGTTAGACACATGAACCAGAATAATCCTGTTAATTTAGGTGTTGACTGTAAGGTTACCAACTGTCATTATCACACTACAGACGACAAATGTACAGCGGAAAAAATCGAAGTCTGCGATTGTGCGGACTGCACCTGCAGTGCCGATACCTTCTGCAAGACCTACCGGGAAAAATAACTTTCCAAAAAGGGTGCTTTCACAGCACCCTTATTTTTTCAAAAAATCGTCCAGATACCGTTTCATATTCTCATATAGATACTGCGCCGCGGCCGGCGCGGTACACGCCCTTTCCAGTGCACTGCCTAAAGCCGGCAGATCCCCCAGCGAGGAGAGCCCGTCGGGCGTTGCCTCAATGCCATCGAAATCGCTGCCGAACGCAATGACTGGCGCGCCGCCCAACCGTTCCAGGTAACGGATATGAAGCAGAATATCCTCCATGTCCGCCTGTTGCTTGCCAGAGAGAAACGGCGGATAAAAATTGATTCCGATCAAGCCCTTTTTTTCGATTAGAGCCCGGATCTGATCATCCGTTAGATTTCTGCCGTGCGGTGCCAGCGTATAGCAATTGGAATGCGTTGCCACAACCCCATCCGGCAGCAGTGCAAGCAGAGCATCGGCCGAGCGGTGGTTCATGTGGGAAAGATCCAGAGAAATACCTTCCTCCCGCAATAATTCCGCCACGTCTGCTCCCAGTGCGGAAAGGCCCCGCTCCGGGCAAAGCGTTCCCCCGGCCAGATGATTTCCACGATTATAGCAAAGCGACAGAAACGCGATTCCCTTTTCCTTGAGTTCCCGCGCAATGCATTTATTCCTGCCCCTGTCTTCTTCGAAAAAACCGCCGCCTTCAATACTGAGCAGGTAAGGGGTTTTCCCTGCTTTGAAAGCAGCGTCTATTTCTTTTGCATCCCGGCAGAGCACCATTTCCGGATAGCGCCGGAATAATTCCTGCCCATAGGCGTATACGGCCCGAAAATAATGATACTTATCTTCTATCGCGTCCGGAATATAAATCGCATAGGTCTGCAGATGATGAAAGGGCGGATTTCTGCCCAATTGCAGCGAGGGCGCATTCAGATCTGTTCTGGCCTCAAAGCAACGCCAGAGTGTGTCGCAGTGCAGGTCTCCATAATAATTCATATTAAAAAAGCATTCTCCAGATGCTCCACCGAAAGCTTCCCAGCCGGATCAAAGGTTACGGCGATCACATCGAAGCGCATCGCCATATCCAGCTGTGTCTGCTGAAGATAGTACTGCGCTGTTTTAATCATTTTTTGCTGCTTGGCGTAGTTCACATGTTCCTGCGGCAAGGCAATCATCCCGGCGCTGCGGGTCTTGACCTCACAGAATACCAAACAGTCCCCATCCCGGGCAATCAGGTCCAGCTCTCCGAACCGGCATTGGAAATTGGTTTTCAAAATCCGATAGCCCTTTTTGATCAGGTAGCGTTTTGCGGCCTGTTCTCCCTTTAAACCTAATCCGAAAACCTTCATTTTATTCCCCCAATATTTTCTTTAAAAAGGTTTTTCGGTGAATGGGTGCGGGGCCGTAAAGCAATATTGCTTCACGGTGTGTTTTCGTACAGTACCCTTTATGTTTTGCAATTCCATATTGCGGAAAATCCCGGTCCAGCTCCTGGCAGAGGCGGTCTCTTGAAACCTTTGCCAGAATAGAAGCCGCCGCGATGGAGGGGGATATTCCGTCGCCGCCGATCACGGTGTGGGCCGGGATCGGCAAATTTCGGGCGGTATTCCCGTCAACCAGTGCGAGATCAGCCTGCATCGGCAGTGCTTCAATCGCCCGCCTCATC
>QAKW01000061.1 GCA_003343605.1 Clostridiales bacterium | reverse complement strand
CGGTGACCGGCGTATAGCTCTGGGCGGTAAGCTGCCCGTTTTTATTGTAGACATACCGGCTCCGCACCGCCCGCGCCATGTAATCGCTGATCTGCTCATTGCCCGAAAGCCGGTTCAGCCGGTCGTAGCTGTAGGTCTGCCGCCCGGTCAGCTGCCCCCGCCGGTAGATCTTTTCGCTCAGCTGCCCCGATACCAGATACCGGAAGTTCGTGACCGCCGTGACCGGCCCGCTTTCTTTGAGCTCATAGAGGTTGCCCTCATGATCATAGGTATATTCCCGCTTTAGGTTTCCGAGCAGGGTGCCCGCCAGCCGCCCCTGCACATCATATGTGCTGTAAAACGCATGCAGCTCCAGCTGCGGATTCACGGTGCCCGCCATATAATTCCCGTATTCCACCTTCAGCGGCAGGCCCCGTTTATCATAATACTGCCTCGCCAGCACCTGCTCGCTTTCCCCGGCCCTGACGCTTACCGTGGTCATCATATCTTTCGCGGAGGTTACACCGCCCAGCGAGACCGTTTCGGTGGTGTCCGCATTCTGCACCTGCAAAAACCGGTAGCTGAAGCTCCCGCGGTTGATTTCGCTCAGCTCCCCTTTATCATAGCCATACCCGATCCGGCTCAGCAACGCGCCCGTGCTGCTTTTGGCGGTGACCCGCCGCAGCGGGCCCACGTTCGTGGGCGTATTGACCATCCCGTAATATTCATATTCCGCCGTGCTGCCCGCCGGATCCGTGATCTTTGTGGTTTGCAGTGTCTGCGGATCGCTTTGATAGGTGGTGCTCTGCCCGAAGGCATCCGTTTTTGCGGCAATGACCGTGCCGTAATTTCCGTAGGCGGTTTCTCCGCCGTTGATATACGCGCTTACCGCCGTATCCGCGCTGAAATCCGATGCGCCGATCCGGGTAGCGGTGACGTTTCCATATGCGTCGTATTCATATTCCGTTGCGCTCCGCATCGGCGAAACCTCCCGCAGCAGGCGGTTATTATTGGGATTATCGCCGGGCTCGCCGCCTCTGCCGTATTCATAATCGGTTTCGCCGCCCAGCGCGTCTTTTACCTTCAGGGGCTGGCCCATGCTGTTGTAGGTGGTTGTTTCGGAATTGCCGTCGCGCCCGGTTACGCTGGTGATATCGCCGCTGCTGTTGATTTCATAGCGCGTTCCGATCGAGCCGAAGCCCACCCAAATATCATCGAAATAGCTTTCGTTGGCGTTATAATCGTTTTTCAGATAGATTTCCATCATGGAAAACGGTTTTTGGGCAATCAGTGAACCGCAGGCCTTATATCAGCGTTCCCCGGTGTTTTCTTCAAAAAAGACCGTTTGATAATCGGTGGTTCCATCGGTATAATAAAGCGCAAGCGTCAGGGCAATGGCGCTTTGGGTGCCGTCGCCCGCATCGGTATTGGGAATGCCGTTTGTTTTGGCGCTGCCGCGGAAAAGTATTTCCGTACCGGCGCCGCCGCTTTGATAAATGGTTTGAAAGATCCGCCGCGGATCGTTGTATTTGCCGCGGATGCGCACACAGCCATCGGTAAAGGAGATGGCGCTGTTGTCGCTCGTATCTTGAGACCAGATCTGCGCGGAGGTTGTTTCTCCATAGCCGTCGTTTGTGAGATGGCGCACCGAAAAACAGCCGTCTTCCACCATATTATAGGCTTCCGGCGTTTTTCCGTAATTCAAAATTACATTATCGATATCGAGATAGTTAGTGGTATTTGCATATACGTTTTTAAGCTGAACCCGGTAAGTATGCCCCGCCGTGAGCGTTACCTGCATGGAAACACGCTCTCCATAGCCGGGGCGGAAGGTTTCCCGGGCGATTTCCTGTTCGCTGCTGTTCCAAACGCTCATTTCCAGATCGAGGTTCGGCGCACCGATATAACTCCGCTCGGCCGAAAGGCAGTGAGCGCCCGAATTTTCCGGCGTCACCGACTGATAAATATATTCCCCCGGCTCAATTTTTGCCACCTGATCGGGATCATAAATAAACGCCCATTTGGAATAGAACCAGTAGCCGGACTGATCGTTCAGGCCGGACTGAAAGCCGGAATCACTCAGAATATTGCTGGATTCATACATCAGCTTGGATTCCATGGTGACCTTGTTTTTCGCGCCGCCCGCGGCGCCGAATTCAAAATATTTACTGTAGCCCAGCGAATCGGTAACCGCAATGGTCTGGCCGGAATTATTAAAGCGGTAATCCATCACATAGTTATTATTCTTGCTGTTGCGCACCGCGGTTGTATTATCATAGGCAAAGGAATAGCTGGAAACGGTTTTCGATACCTTCTGCCCGGCGGTATTGAGCACCTTTTTGGATTTGCTGAGGAGATGGACCGCGGCTTTATTGCGCACCACGGAGACCGTTTCATCCGTCCAGTTATCGGCCACGCTTTTGAGCACCGGTTTTCCGCATTCGGTATCGTAGGCCAGCGTCAGCGCGCGCGGGGTACCGTCGCCGTAATGGGTATCGGCGGAATAATGCTCGATCTGATCGGTGGTTACGGCAACCAGCCGGTCGCCGGAATAGGCAAAGCTGGTGTAATGCCCGTCGGGCGCGGTAATCCGGCTCAGGCGGCGCACCTCCATATCGGGGCCGTCTTCCCAGGTAAGGGTGGTGACACGCCTTTCCCCGCTGCTTAGAATTTCACGCACCTCGCTTGGCGCGTAACGCATGGCGTTACCGAAAATCAGGTAGCTGATCTCCACCCGGTTGCCGTATGGATCTACGATTGCAGAAAGATAATCGTTGTTGAATTCCTTGATGGTTTTATCGCGATAACGGATATTCACCCGCTGATTCGCCAGCACTTCCAAAACGGTGGTCGGGTCATCCTGCAGCGTATAGCAGTTTTTGCTCTGATCCCAATTGAAATAATGGAAGGTGCCGTCTTCATCGGTATGCAGATAATAGGTTCCGCTGTTGGGTTGGGCTGAATCATATGAAAAACTGTCGAGATAACGCTTCGCCAGGGTTTCCTGAATATTCAGCCGCCATCCGCTTCCGATTTTTACGCCGGAAAACATCAGATCAGTATTGATTGCCGCCGTGTCGTTGTAAATATGCGAAATCGCAACGCCGTTGCGCTGATTGCCGGTTTCCAGATCCTGAATCACCGCGCTCAGCATCCCGGTAAAATGGTTGACATGGCAGCCGGCAAGTGCACCGGCCGTTTCGGAGGTATAGGTCCAGTAATCCTCCAGGCCGGTATTGCTGATGTAGCTGATCACCATCACAGGCGTTAACACAGCCTGATCGTAGGTTGAAAAATAAACGTTAAACAGCCGGTCGTAAGTGGCTTCATCTTCGATTTCCGGCGTGATATAAAGCCCGTTGTTGGAAGACGGATCCCGGTACCAGCGGCCAACCAGATCGGTAATATCCGCATCGCAGGTGTAATGCCTTAACCCGTCTTCCACGGTAAATTCATCGTTTGGCTCCATATAGCTTTCAACGCGGTTCGCCGGGATCGGCTTATTCACGCTCTCAAAGCCTTCATCCCACTGCGTGCCGTTCCCATGCACCGCAAAAAACGGGCTGGCGCCGCCGCCTTCTGCCGAAAACTCCATATGCAGCAAAGCGCCTGTTACCGTGCTGCCCATCGCCGGCTGATCCATAACATTCGGGGAATCATAATTCAGCGCGTCGAAATCAAGGGGCGGTAATGAAAATTTCACATAAAGGCTCTTTCTTTCGCCCACAGAATAGCCGATTCCATCGGCCAGGCCGTAATCGCCTTCTTCAATATGATGAACAGCGCTGTACATGGAAGAGCAGGAGGCCATTTGCACCTGCGTTGCCAGATAGGGCAGGCAGATTGTGGGATCCAGCGTAACGGGAAAAACCCGGTCCCCGGCATTGATCCAGGAGGCGGAGGGCTTCAGCGTCAGCAGATAGCCCGCCCCGGATTCGCTGAGCAGCACTTCGATATCGCGGCTTTCGGCGCCGGCGGCATCGAACATATAGGGCGCTTCGATCGTGTAGGCCAGGCTGCCGTCCGCCCGGCGGTACATGCTGATGCTGCGGTCCTCTTCCAGCACCAGCCGGTAGGCCGCCCCCGCAATCTGAAACTGATACTGCGGCGCTGCGGAGGCGCGCCGGATCAGAATACTTTCTTTCAGCCGGCCGTTACCGAGCTCATATTCCAGATCGGTATCTTTCAGGATTTCCTGAAAAACAACGCGGTTTTTCAGCTTTTCCCCGATGGAGCCGGCCTCTGCCTTTTCATTTTTAGCCGCATCGGATCTGATTTTTTTAGAGAGGGCGCCCGCTTCCAGTCGGTCGGCCCGCGCTTTTGCCTGCTGTTTGCCAACCAAATCAAAGGTCAGCCGGCTGCCGTCTTTCTGATCGCCGATCGAAACCAGCGTATCGCCGCGGTTCAGCCCGAATGATACCGCAAGCGGGCTGCTGCGGGTTTCCACCCGGTCCCCGGCCGGGATCAGCGTATGATCGATTTCTTCCCAGACCTGATTCTTTTTATAGTGAACCGGCGCCGGATAGGAAACCATCTGGTATGTTCCATCGCTCATGCGGTAATGCTTGGCGTATTCCGAACGCTTTTCCACGACTTCTTCGAGCCGGACAGCCGCCTGCTCTTCCGCCGCTTCCGCGCTTTCCGCCGGGCGGGCTTCCTGCGCCCACGCAACGGATGGAAAACTCTGGATCAGCATAAAAACACTCAACATTGCGGCAATCCACCGGATCCATCTTTTCCCATTCATTTTTTCGCCCTCCTGTTTACACATTTATAATGGCTAATATTCTATATGATCTGAATAACAAACCAAATGTTTACGATCCTCATTACGCTCAAAAAAACGCCAAATTTCATTATTATTATCTTCTGTTTCCATACAAAAAGCGCTTAATAATATATCTCCGATTTGAATTTCTAAAGAATTATCTTTATTTATTTGAATCTGGTTAACTATTTGTCCTTTCAAATTTTTATCGTAAAAATCTTGTATTTGATGATCAAACTTTTCAAAATCAATATCAACGGTTTGTGTGTATTCAAAAAGAGTGATTTGATCTTTTATAAAAACGAATGGACATTGTAAATGTAATGCAAACAGAGCTGCTTCTTCTAAGCCGCGATGTGTTTTAATATAAAGCATTGGACCAAACCCAAAAACAATCATATCTAAACATCGGCTGATATATTGTATTTTTTTGTTTTTAATCTGTTGAATATAGTTATTATAAGATTGCATTTGTATTTTCTCCTTATTTTTCTTTATCCGGGAAAAGACTTATGAGTTCGTTAATTATTTCGTTTCTTCCAAAGCCCTGCTTTGACACTTCTCTGTGTAATCTTTCCGCTTCCGATTTAGATAATCCATACTCTTTTACTATGCTATTAAATTGTGAATTTTGTGCGCGGTTGTCTCTGAGCGCATTCCCTTTTTGAGAACCCATTTTTTCAAAGTTCTTAGAACCGCACGAATTATGCACCAGAACCGCAGAACCGGAAACAAAGTAGGTATGGAAATCCGCAACCTCAAAGTTATAGACCGTTACCGGTGCTTCCAGCAGCTCATGCGCAATTTCTTCCACCACCACATACGCGCCGTTCAGCAGCCGCAGTTATGGGCTCTCCAATTAAAGCCATATTTAAGTTTCAAGATCTTAATAAGGGTCAATACTGATAACTGCATCTAAATAATGTATCTTTTTCATAGTTTCCGCAGAAAAAACGAGTACCGGATATGTTCCATATTGATAAAACGCAATATCAATACATACATCTCCGTCATATTTTTTTACTATTTTTTTTAATTCTGCCATTTTACCATCTATTTTTAAAAACATCTTTGTCAATGCATCATCTAAATTCCAAAAAGGTTCATTTTTGATCGTTGCAATTTCAACGCAAATGGAATGATCAAATTTTGGCTCATGAATTTTCATTTCAGAAATTTCAAGCTGTTTCATAGAATCAACAATAAAATTTATATCATGCTTCTTCTCAAAAAAAATTGCTATAGAACAATAGATCTCTGGAATTTGGTTCATTGTATTACTGAATTGGTTCTCACCCATATTTTCACCTCATTTTGGAAATATTTTCAACAGATCTTCTATAAAATAACCAGTTTCATGCCATGCTGTTTGAGTTTTATTACCCAACCATAAAGCAGAATTGTTTGCAGTATCTTTAAATACATCCCAATGTGCAACATTTTTGCTTACAAATTCCCATTTGTATTCTCCTGGTTTATGATGATCCGGCATGTATTCTCCAAAACCAATACATACTAATTCACAGTTCCTAGATATCAAACAAACTTGCTTTCCGATGATTCTATTTATAAAATCCATTTTTTCCCGATCCATAAATATCTCCTACACCGTAAAGCATTATTTCGATTTTACAAAATAGTGTAATAGCTCCCCTTTAAGATCAGCTTCGATTGTAAACGCAAACATTCAAGAATGCGGTCTGTATTGCTGTTTATTGAAATTCAATATTTCCGCAGGAAGCAACAAGGTGTTGTTCATTCGTTTGCGTTTTAAAAAATCTCCATGCTTCTCCTTCGCTTGCACAGATGAAGCTGTTTATTGCACCAGCCCCAAAAATGATTGAAATATCCCCATTGCTGGTTAAATTAATTTCTTCAATTTCCTGTGTGTTTAGCTCATAAATAAATGCACCTGCAATTTTATCAAACATAGTTGAATTTTGAATATCTAAATTTACCGGATAACTTTTTCGATCAGATGGAATATACAAATCATTGTCACCCAATATTATTTTTTCGTTCATCTCAATTCTAAAAGGACACATGAAATGTAAAACAAATTCCGGCATGATATTTTGATCGTAATGAAAGCTTAACATCAAATCACCAAAGCCAAAAGATACCAATCCCCCTTCTCTCGATAGCGAACAAATTCTTTTCCCGATCATTGCATTTAAAAAATTTCTCTTTTTCTCAAGATTCATAAATACCTCATTTCGCTCTGTCCGAACTGTTGTATGGATAAAGTACATTTCTTTAGTTCCTTCAAGATACCGATTATAACGGATCCTTATAGTAGTTCATGTATTTGATCATATTCAGTTAATACGTGTTGCCAGGATAAAATCTGCGCCATGATTTGCTTCATTTTTATAAAAGTCCCGATAGTGCATATGAACGATACAGGGAGAATTATCCTGATTGTTCTCACGCTCTTCTTCAAGCTTCTGTATCCTTTCCTCATATGTTTTGAAAAAGTTTATCATTTTTTTAATCTCTTCCGGTGTACATTCAAAAGTTACTTCAGAAAGTTCCAATAATTGTTCACCATTTGATTCATAACCCCAAATTTTCATCGTTACTTTACGCTCCATCCATTATCTTCTAACCATATCTTTATTTGTTTTGTTATTGTAGGAATGCCATTTATTTTGTCATGAATTGTTCCATCCATATTAATTGATGTTCCATCTTTAAAATGAATATGTGGCTGTTGCCCTGCAATGTGCGGACCATCCACCCGATCAACAGCCTTCGGTGCCTGATTTCTCCTAACCTGACTCTGCATTTGATTTGTACTAGTTGGTTTTCCCGAGCACGAATTATGCACCAGAACCGCAGAACCGGAAACAAAGTAGGTATGGAAATCCGCAACCTCAAAGTTATAGACCGTTACCGG
>QAKW01000003.1 GCA_003343605.1 Clostridiales bacterium | reverse complement strand
CGGAAAAAAACAGCGGATCCATCGGGATCGTCTTTGAGCACCGCCAGCCGCCCGTCGCTCAGGCGGCAATAACCGGTCACCGGGGTCTGGCTGCTGCCCAGCCGTTCAAAGGAGCTTTCATAAAAACAGAAAAAATCATTCCGGGCGCTGAACGCGTCTTCCCCGGGCGCCGCGGCGCTGCCGCCGAGAAAGAGCACATCATCGGCGCCGTCGGCACCGTAAAGCCCCTGCACCGTAGCGCCGGTCAGCGCGTCGGGCGGATCGGTTATTACCGCATAGGTCAGCCTCACATTATCCATCCCGTCGTTGGCAACCTGATGGATCCCTACGCCGAGATTCACAATCCGGCCGTCGCTGTCGACCGAAAATTTCATCCCGCCCTGCACCGCGGCCGCAACCAGGCTGAGCTTTGTGAGCTCCCCGCTGCGCAGCACGTCGATGCGCGATTCGATATTCACATTGCGCCAGCTCCCCTCTTCCCCGCGAATCTGCAGCTCTACCGGAATCCCTTCAAGATAGGCGCCAAACGGGCAGGAGAGGATATAATCGGTTACCGGTGCGGTGTCGTCGATATAAAAGCTCTCACAGCGGAACTGGGAGAGGCGGTTGGCGCCCCGGGGGTCGATATCGCCTGTCCCCGCCGCGGGCAGCTTCGCCACCGCCGTAAAGGGAACCGTGGCATAATATACCGGGCAGATCCCTTCCGAAACCAGCGGCAAAACCGCTTGCCCCCAGTATTCATCGGCTACCGGGCGCACCGCTGTGCCATCGTAGAAAAGATAGTGCAGGCCGTCGCTGATAAAAAGAAAGCTGCCGCTTATCTGCTCGCGCCGCCAGGCGTAGAGATACTGGTTTTCGCACAGCCGCGCCACCACGGTCTGGCGGCGCAGCACCCCCTGGGAAGGCGCGTCGTTCATTTTAGAATAAAGCAGCTCCGGCTCGCTCTCAAACGCGGCGTCCTGCCGGTAAAGGCAGCTTCCCGCATGGATCAGCAGGGTATCATCATAAAAAAAGATCCCGTTGATCCGGGCGCCGAAGGAGGCAAGCTCCCGGTAGCCGGGGCGGGCCCGCAGGGCCTCCCCTTCCCAGATCAGGTTTTCGGTATCGGCCGCTCTGGAAAAGGCGCGGCCCAGCGCCGCCGAGGCGAGATCCAGCCCCCAGAAGCCGGTTTCGGTCTGCACGGTGCGGGCGGGCGCGCTGCCTGCCGCACGGTGAATCGGATGGCTCATAGGCAGCCCCCGCCTTCCACATTTGCGGCCGGGCGGTAGCCCAGCGCGGCGGCCAGCTTGGTGTTATACTGCTCCATCAGCTGATTATAAAGGGCGTTATCCTCCCCCATTACATAAAGGGCGGCGCAATAAAAGGGCAGCGCCCGCAAAACATCTTCCGGGAAGGGAAGGGTCTGCTGCTCCTCCATCTCGCTGGCCAGCGGCGGCACCCGGTAATAAATCAGCGTGTAGGAGCCATCGGCCCCCAGCAGGTTGCCGTCGCTGATGCACAGGGGAACCCGGCGGCCGTCGCGATAGAGCGCCCGCGGGGATAAAACCGTATCCGGCAGGGGGCATTCCCCGTTTGTAAGTGTAATTTTACACCGCGCCTGCGTTGGAAAACTCCGGGCGATTTCGCCCAGCGCGCTATCGAGCGCGCGCAGCAGCCGCGTTTTGCGCCCCATAGCGTTGGGGTCGCCCTCCGCCGCGCCCAGAAGGGACGCGGCGCGTTTCAAAATAGCCTGTATGGTCATGGCGTCCCTCCCGATCCGGCCGGCGTTAGCCGAGCTGGATCACGCCCACCGTGGCGGAGCTGCTGCCTTCGATCACGATTTTGCCCTTATTCTCTCCGGAATATTTCATATAAGGGCCGCTCTCGAGCTGGAGAAACAGATATTTTTCCCCGGCGAGCGTAAGCTTGAGATCTTTTCCGGCAAAAACACCGTCTCCGCCTTTAATGGTGACCTGGGCGGACTCTGCGCTGTAAAAAACAACCATGATCCCGCAGCCGTCGCCGGTTACCGGAAAGGAGCGCCCCTCCGAAATCTGCACAAGCGTGGGCATGGCGGTGAGCTGATCGGGTTTCAGGGTAATCACGTTTAAACTCTGTGTTGGCATTTTTTATTCTCCTTATTCTTATTTATGCGCCTTGATGACAACCAGTTCCTTCGGCCTTACCAGCCGGCCGCCGTAAACATTCAGCCCCTTGATGGCATCGGAAAAATATTTTTCCGGGCGGTAGGCTTCGGTCTCATCAATGGCGCTGGCAAAGGCGATTGCCTTATTGGTGCGCACCAGCATGTAATCATCGGTGCCGTCGTTATAGAGATTATTGCTTAAGATCACCCGCGCGCAGTCGTACATCCCCACAATGCCCTTCGCGATCAGCTCATCGTTGTTGGTTTTGAGTTCGGTGAGCGCATCGCGCAGAAGCTGGTAAAAGAAGGGTGAAACGGTAATGGAAACCTGATCGCCGATATCCACATCGTTTTCCCGCAGGGTGAGCAGCGCGCTGTCCACCAGCTTTTTGGCCTCCGCGGCGGTTGAAACCTTAGTAGAGGCGGTAAAGTGGGAGGCGCCCTGCGCCAGAGATGCAATAAAACGATCCCGCGCGGCGGCCATCTTGCGGCCGGCCTCCTCCAGCACCACCGGCATCAGCTCCGGCACCGCCTGCAGCTTATCCAGATCGTCTACCATAAAATTAAAGGCTTTGGCCTGATCAATATCCAGAAAAACACTGGTGCCGTCGAGCGTTTCGGGGTCGCTCATCCCGGCGGCGGCGTCGTAATCGAAAATTTCCGGTGCGGCGGCTCCGAGAATCTTCACCCGCCGCCCCAGGCGCGCCTCGCCCTCAAACTGGCGGTTGCAATCATCGATCAGCTTGCATTTCTTCTCGAGCTCCGTTTGAATAAAATGACTCCAGATCGTGGGTTTGAAATTTGCGTAAGACATTCTTTTAACTCCTTAATTTAGACAGGGAGGCCATAGCCTTCCGAAAGATATTCGGATCCTTGAGATCCTGCTCGGTCAGCCGGTCCAGCTCCTGGGAGGAATAATAAAGCGCGGCTCCTCCTGCCGATTTTGCGCTTACCATATCGCCCGGAACCGGGTTTTTGCGGCGGTCGGCGGCGGCCTGTGCTTCATAGGCCACCACCGGATCCACCTGACCGCTTGCCATCAGCCGGCAGTAGAGCTCCCCGATTTCTTTGGGGCTTTTGGCGGTCAGGCCGGGGTAAGCCTCGCGCACCCGGTCCAGATCCTTTTGAAAGCGGGTTTCTTCCAGCAGCGACATTGCTTCCCGCACCAGCGGATGTTCCATCACCCGGCTGCGCATCTGCTGCTCCAGATCCTGCGCGCGCAGTTCCTTTGCCCGCTGCTCTGCCGCGCGCCTGCGCGCGGCGTGCAGCGCCCGCTCTTCCGGGGGCATTCCGCCCCCGGCCTGTTGCTCCCGGCTCCCGGCCGGTTCTTCCGCAGGGGCTTTTGCCTCCCGCGTGGTTTCGGGTTCCGCCGCTCTGGCGGCGCTTTCTTTTTCGCTCATGCATGAACCTCTTTCTCCATGTTTGCGCTTTCGGTGCGTTGGTGTGCGATTTTTGCGCTGTTCGCCTGCGAAATTAAAAAAATTGAAATGAGAACCCTCCCGGCCGACTCTATCCTGATGCACCGGTCCTCTCGCTTACCGTTTCCGGGGGAAGGACGCTTCGCCCGGCAACGATGGACCGGAGCTTTTCCCTGGGGGCGTTGGCGTCGTCGTCCAGCGCCTCCACATATTCCGGAAAGCTGATAAAGCCCGCGCTCAGCAGATTTGAGAGCGTCTGCTCCTGGGCGTATTTGGAAAAGGGATTTGCAGGGGAAAGATCAATCCGCGCGCGGGGCGTGAGCGCCCGGAGCAGCTTTGCGGGAATCATCTGCCCGCCGATCACCAGCCCTGCGGGATGATAGGCGCGCAGCAGATCATACCAGATCAGCGCAACGTCTTCCACAAACCGCGCAAGCTGCGCCACGGCAAAATTCAGATTGAGCGTTGCCGCATCGCGCACCGCCACAATCGCGGCCCCGCTGGCCTGCTCGGGATTGATCTGCCCGGTCACGGCGTCGCCCGCGCCGCAGAGCTCGCGGGTGGTGGTGATCAGGCTGTTCATAAAATTATAGGCCAGTGCATTGATCCCCGCCGGCTGCACATAGGAAATCAGCTCCCCGATGCTCACGTTGGGGTCGTCCACGGCAATGGAAGCGCCGATCTTTTCAATGTCTTCCACATTCTGGATCCGCGGCGCGTTATAAACCAGCTTGGGGAAGGCAAAGCGCTTAATGGCAATATCCATCCGGGCCAGGTTCTTATTCACGGCAATCTGATTGGCAATCAGCCCCTCCACCGCCCCGCGCCCGCGGCAGGAGCCCTTGCGCCGCTCCCAGATAAAGGGCGCGATCGGATAGCGCATTACCCCTTCCAAAACCGTTTCCGGCCGGTAGATGCAGCCCCGCACCGCCTGCACAAAGCAGACGTTGCCGTTCTTTTTATAGAATTTCAGAATCGAGGTGCACTTCCGGTTTTCCGCAAGGGAGCTCTCATGCAGGCGCTCACCGCCGCTCTGGCAGAGGGTATCGTCATCGGCCGTGATCTGCAGGATCTGCTCTTCCGGAACGCCGTTTTCCGCCGCCTCGGCGCGCACCCGTTCCACCGGCCGGCGCTGAACGATCAGAATATAGGGCTGATCGTTCAGCGCCTGCTCCTGTTCATCACCGAAAATCAGATTGGTGCCGTCGATCACCTCACCGTGCAGCCGCCCTTCCCTTATATAGAAATATAAGTAGGAAGCGCCGGTAACGCAGCCGTCTTCCACCACTTCCCAGCATTTCTGATCCATCTGATTTTGCTCCCAGAGCATCCGCGCGTTCTGATTAAGCAGCTTTGCCGCCTCGCCGGCAAGGGGCGCAAGCTCCGGGCAATCGGCGGTATCGAAGCTGTAGCAGATGCTCAGGTTGTTTTGCGCCACCACGGCGGTTTTATATTTCACAATCGGCTCGATCATGTTGTAAACCGGCAGCCGCTCGCCGTCGGTCGGCAGGTAGCGCCATTGATCGCCGGCGTAAAAGCGATGGCACTCATCGCTGCGTTCATAGAAGCCGCCGCGGGTCAGATCGGCTGTTCCGGCCTGATATTCCCGCCAGATCTGGCTATTTGTTTGTTCCATGGGGTTCCTTTCTGCCGTCGTAGGCCTCGATGCGGCGCAGCAGCAGATCCTGCCCGCCCTCTTTCTTCCCCGCGCCCGCAAGGCGGCCGCACCGTCCGGCGGAAAGCCCGTCTGCCAGCCCCAGCCGGTAGGCCGCCACCGCCGGAATCATAAAGAGCAGCGGGAGGATTAAAGTTGTAAACGTCATATGATCAGTTCCTTTCTGTAGCCCCCCAGAGAATTGGGGGGATCATTTCTGTGCTTGCGGGCCACGCCGGGGTAGCCCGCAAGAAAATAGCGCAGTGCGTCCGGCGCATGGGTGAGCTCGTGGGGTTCGGTGCAGCAGTCGCCCGGGTGCTGCGGATCCCATTGCAGCGCGGGCAGGCAGCGGATCAGGTTGCGGCAGCTCTCAAAAATGCGCAG
>QAKW01000083.1 GCA_003343605.1 Clostridiales bacterium | reverse complement strand
GGGTCATCCCACTGTCTGCCGCGCGGGCACTGCTGCACGAGGGAAAGACACAAAAGCTTACCGGCTTTACTTCCAAAAATGGAAAGGCGTTTGATGCATATTTGAAACTGGAGGAAGGAAAAATTGTTTTTGGATTTTGAAATATCACCAATGACGGATGCAGACGGACCGGAAGTAATCGAAATTTTTGCTCAAAGTATTCAAGAAGGCGGCGCTACCTTTAGGGCATCAGCACCTTCCTTTGAGGCTTGGAGCGCAGGACATCTGCCGAATTTGCGGTATGTTGCAAAGCGGCAGGGAGTGGTTTTAGGCTTTATTGCCGCCGCGCCCACTTCCCAGATGGAAGCCTACTGGGGAATGATTGAGATCAGCCTTTATATCCGGGGCAACGCCCGCGGGCAGGGGATCGGGCGGGCGCTGATGGAGCTGATGAAGCGCGAAAGCGAGCATCAGGGATATTGGTGCCTTTATTCCTGTATCTGCGCTGAAAATAAGGCCAGCATTGCGCTGCATGAAAAATGCGGTTTCCGGCTGGTTGGCCGCCGGGAAAAGGCAGCGCGCGACCGATTTGGAAAATGGCAGGATACGGTGATTTATGAATACCGGAATGCCATACGCTGATGATGAAGAGAAGGAGTATCTAAACGGATGAAGGATACGATTTGTCCCTGCCGCCGGGCCGGGTGCCCGAGAATCGGTGATTGCGGCGCCTGCAGGGAATATCACCAAAAACATCAGAAAATCGCTGTTGCCTGCGACCGGCTTGCAGAAAAGGCAGCGCGGGAGTATCCTGTAAGGCGGCTGGAAGAAGCGGAGCAGATGCAGGCACTGCGGCTGGCAGAGGATGTTTTTTTAAAAACAGTTGCTCCCGGCTACACCGCGGAGGGAATCGAAAACTACCGCCGCACGCTGAGAGACCCGGAATATACCGGTACACTTTGTTTTTACGGCGCTTTTCGGAAAGAGCGCCTGATCGGCATGCTGGCAACGCGCGGTGGCGGCGGGCATATTGCGTTGTTTTTCATTGCCGGGCGTTACCGCCATAAGGGGCTGGGCAGGCGATTGTTCCAGCTTGCGGAAAAAGATTGCCCTTATGAAAAAATCACTGTAAATGCAGCGCCCGGCGCCGCTGCGGTATATCGATCGCTCGGGTTTGCAGAAACAGCCGGTGAACAGCATGATCACGGCATGCGCTATCTTCCAATGGCGCGGCCTGTTTACCATGAAAGGGGGAAGGAGCAATGAACGGTCGGAACCGGGCTGAGATCCAGATCGGTGCACGGGTTCAAATTGTTTTAAAGGCCGATCAGCCAACCGGACGGCTGACAGAGGGGATCGTTGCCAGAATACTGACCAAAAGCCGCAGCCATCCCCACGGGATTAAGGTGATGCTTGAAGATGGGCAGGTGGGCCGCGTACAGGAAATCTGCGACCGACTAGGAGAAGATTGAAAACAGAGCGGCATAATGGGCCGCTCTGCTTTTTGTTTTGGAAGACGTGTGGAGGCAGGGATCCTTCAGCACTCGATGTATTACAATATTTTGTATGATTTTATATTATAAAGTCCGTTTGTTGCCAATTTTATGGTAAAATCAGTACGGGTGATGAAATTGCGTCCTTTAAAAGAAACAGTAAGTATTACAATCGATGGAGACGTATTGAAAAATGCCAGATTGCTGGCGGAAGAAGAGGATCGTTCTCTGTCTCAGTATATCAATTTAATATTGAAAAGGCATATTGAAAAACTGAAATTGGATGAAAAATCGCGCTGAGCCTGATCCCGCCGCCGGTTGGATTTTACGGCGGCAGGTGAATAGATAGCCCTGATTGTTGGGGATCAGGAAGGAGAAGCCGGAAGTTTCCGGCGTTGGAGAGGGAGTGCTCTGCCGGGAACGGCAGGGCACTCTCTCCGTTTATATGCAACAAGCCGCCCCGCGGGGCGGCTTTATTTTATAAATCCTGCAGATCGGCGGCGGTTACATCGTTTTCAAGATTATCCCGGGCAAGATCGGTATCGATAACGGGATAAATATTTGAAATCGGTTTTTCCGCCTGCCGGGGATGCGGCACCGCATGATAAACCTTTTGCGCCGGGGGTTCGGTTCCGGCAATGATGGGGCGCGCGTGTGCTTTGCCGTGTTTTGCCTTGCCTTCGATTTGTGGAACCGGGGGCGTTTCATTTGCAGGATGGCGGTGCGTTTGCTCCGGCCGCTTCATTCCCTTTTTTGCCATTCAGATCACCTCGGGGATAGCATTTCCACAGCAGGCTGTTTTATTCAAACTGCGCGTTATAGAGTTCTTGGTAGAAACCGCCGTCGCGCATCAGTTCGTGATGTGTTCCACGCTGAACAATTGCGCCATCCCGCACCACTAAAATCAGATCGGCATCGCGGATGGTGGAGAGCCGGTGAGCTACAACAAAGCAGGTCTTTTCTTTCATCAGCTCCCGCATGGCGCGCTGTACTAATTTTTCTGTGCGCGTATCCACATTGGAGGTTGCTTCATCCAGAATCAGCATCGAGCAGTTCATCAGCATGGCCCGGGCGATGGTAAGCAGCTGTTTCTGCCCCTTGGAGATATTGGCCGCATCATCTGTCAGAATCGTATCGTAGCCCTGCGGAAGCGCCTGAATAAAGGAATGAACGCCGGCTGCCTTTGCCGCATCGATGATCTCTTCCCGCGTGGCATCTGGGCGGCCGTAGGCAATATTATCATAAATCGTGCCGTAAAAGAGCCAGGTTTCCTGTAATACCATGGAATAGGAAAGCCGCAGGCTGCTGCGGGTAATGGTCTTTATATTTTTACCGTCGAGCGTCATGGTGCCGGCATTGATTTCATAAAATCGCATCAGCAGATTGATCAGCGAAGTTTTACCCGCGCCTGTAGGCCCCACAACCGCAATCATTCTGCCAGGTTCGGCCACCAGTGAAAAATCGTGCAGGATCTCCTTTTCAGGCGTGTAGCCAAACGAAACATGAGAGAGCGCAACCGCACCCTTTACCGCTTCGATTGCGCACGCATCCGCCGGATCCGGCGCTTCGGGCTTCTCATCCATCAGGCTGAAAATCCGCTCAGCAGCTGCCAGCGCTGATTGCAGATCGCTGTAGATATTGGCAATCTCGTTGATCGGCCCGGAAAATTTGCGGCTGTAGAGAACGAAACTGGAGATTTTTCCGATCGAAATTTTCATACCGCCTGAAAGAATGTAAATAATGGCGCCCAGTGCAGAGATCAGCGCCAGCGAGAGATTATTGATCAGGTTCACGGAAGGCCCCATGGTGCTGCCGTAATATTCGGCTTTATAATAGGCCTCAACAACCGTTTCATCTTCCGCATCGAAATCCCGGAGTACATTTTTCTCCTGATTATAGGATTTAAGGGTTTTTTGCCCGGATATTTTCTCTTCTACAAAATCGTTCAGCTCCCCCAGCTTCTGGCTGCGCCGGCGAAAGAGCGGACGGGTTCTTTTGGTGATAAAACGAGTAAGAAAAACCGATAGGGGAAGCGTAATGGCAAAAACCAGCAGCAGAGGCGGCGAAATCCGCAGCATCATATAAAGGGAACCGGCCACGGTGATTACGCTGGCCAAAACAGATACAACATCGGATGAGAGGGATTCGCTGATATTATCTGCATCGTATGAAATCCGGCTTAGAATATCGCCCGGCGCATGGCTATCGTAGAAGCCAACAGGAAGGGCTGCCAGGCTGTTGAAAAGATCCTGCCGCAGGCGGAAGGTAACCTGCCGGGCAATATAGATCATCAAAATTTGCAGCAGATAGGCCATAACCGCTGAAATCACGTAAAAAAGCGCCATCCAGCCCGCATAGCGGAAAACAGTAGGAAAATCCACCTTACCGGCACCGCCGGCCGCTGCATCAATGGCCTGCCCCGAAAGCTGCGGCCCCAGCAGCGCCAGAAGATTGGAGCCAATGGTGAGTAAAAGAGCCAGCAAAAGCAGCCATTTAAACTGAAACATATATTTTCCGAGCCGCAGGATTACGTGCTTTTTTGTTTTCATACCGCCGCCTCCTCTCCGGTTTGAAGCATGTGGATTTCCCGATAAAGCGGGCAGCTTTGAAGCAGCTCTTCATGGCTTCCAAGCCCCAGCGCACGCCCTTCTTCCAGCACCAGAATCTGATCGCAGTGGCGCACAGAGCTCACGCGCTGAGCGATGATAATTTTGGTGGTTTCGCGATAACGATCCCGGAGGGTACGCCGGAGCGCGGCATCGGTTTTGAAATCCAGCGCGCTGGAGGAATCGTCTAAAATCAGAAAAGGCGGATGCCCGGCCAGTGCCCGCGCGATCAGCAGGCGCTGCTTTTGCCCGCCGGAAAGATTGGAGGCCTTGGGCTCCAGAGGCGCAGAAAGACCGCCTTTTTCCATTACAAATTGCTCTGCCTGCGCATCGCGCAGTGCCTCCTCAAGCTGAAGATCCGAGAGCGCCCGGCCAATACGGATATTTTCACCGATCGTATCACGGAAGAGCTGATCGTTTTGGAAAACAACGCCGAACTGCCCGCGGATTTCAGCGGGGGAAAGCGTGCGCAGATCCTTACCGCCCAGCAGAATGCTGCCGCGGTCTACATCATAAAACCGCATCAGCAGCATTGCCAGCGTGCTTTTGCCGGCGCCGGTTGGCCCTAAAATGCCGAGGCTTTGCCCCTTCTTTAAGCCGAAATCTATATTTTCAAGGTTGTTGTGAACATGATGATAGGAAAAGTAAACATGATCGAAATGAATCGCATCCTGCAAAAATCCGCCGGGCCGCTCCTCCGGCAGAAGATCATCCGGAAGATCCAGTACCTCCTGGATGCGCCTGGCGGAAGCAAGGGATCGGGAGTAATTGGTAAGAACGCGGGTAATTGTGAGCATGGCATTTAAGATAATAGTAAAATAAGAAAGAAATGCGGTGATGGTTCCAATACCGGTTGCACCGCTGTTGACTCGCCATGCGCCTACCAAAACCACCAGAACCAGCCCCAGATTCAAAATCAGGTTCATTACCGGGGAATTGGCCGCCATGGTACGGTTGGCCTTGTTTTCAGCCTTGCAAACGCCTAAATTTACTTCATAGAAACGCTTTTTTTCATCTTCTGTTTTGCTCAGCGCCTTGATTACGCGGATACCGCTCACGTTTTCCCTCACGGTGCGCACCAATTCATCGATATGCTCCTGTAAAATGGCGAAAAGCGGTACGCTGCGCCGGGAAATGCGGTAAACGATGATACTCATGACCGGCAGCATCGCAAGCAGGATTGCGGCGAGAAGGGGATCAAGAGTCCAGGTAATCAAAATGCCGCCGATCACCAGAATCGGCGCCCGGATACCGATCCGCTGCATCATTCCGATCATTCGATGAAGATTATAGGTATCGGTTGTCATACGCGAGATCAGAGAGGGGATGGTGCAGCTGTCTACCTGACGGTTGGAGAGTTGGAATATTTTTTTAAACAGATCATGGCGGATTTGAAAAACGGCTTGGCGTGCAACCAGAGATGCAGAACGGTTGGCCAGAATATTTCCGATCCAGGCAACCGCCGCGCAGACCAGCATCAGAATACCCCATAAAAACACTGGTTTCAGCGCCCCCTGCGGAATGATCTGATCAATGATATGGGCGAGGATATAGGGAAGCAATAAATCCATAACGGTTCCGATCAGTTTAATTGTCATCCCAAAGGTCATCTGCTTCCAGTGGGGCTTGATATAATGCAGAATCAGGTGCATGGAAAATCCTCCAGTTCCTTAAAATGATCGGCCCGTGCTGCACTCGCGCGGTCGAAGAGCTTTTGCAGAGTGGCCGTAAACTGTTCTTTTTCCGCGGGCGGCAGGTCTGAAAGCAGCCAGGAATAAAAATGATTGGTTACGGCAATACCATGCTCCTTTTCCGCATCGGCTTTTGGAGTGGAGGCGATCAGGCGTTCCCGCCGGTCTTTGGGGTTCACTGTGCGGGTGAGATAACCGCCCGCTTCCAGCTTATTGACCAGCCGCGTCACCTCTGCTTTGTCTACCCCCAGGTGATCGGCCAGACTCTGCTGAGAGAGTTCCTGATGAAAGGATATAACCCGCAGCGCCAGGGTTTCCTGCGCTTTGAGCCCGCCGGGGACATGCAGGTTGTAATAACGTTGGGCAGTGCGGGTGATACGTGTGAAATACTTTCTGTAGTTTTCCATATGGATTCCCCTTTATTTGCATATTAGTTGCGTTCGCAACTAAATAATAGCAAAATAAAGTTGACTTGTCAACGGTTATATATTTTTTGTGAAAATAGGTTGCAATTTCTAATTCGATCTGCTATGCTACAGGTAACAATAAAAAGGGG
This sequence comes from Clostridiales bacterium, assembly GCA_003343605.1. Lineage (GTDB taxonomy): Bacteria > Bacillota > Clostridia > Oscillospirales > QAKW01 > QAKW01. Next base: position 55,050 of record QAKW01000083.1, on the reverse strand, counting down.
GTAATCAGCGATGTTTTTTGAACCGCAGTTTTGGCGGAAAGAACAGCAGGTAACACTTTCAGATCAAGCCTCTGTAGAAGGAGTGCGCGGGTATTCCCGCACACTTTTGGAAGAGCTCATTGCAGAGCGGGGGATGCAGGATGGCAGTATTTTAAGGCTGCGGCTCGTAGAAGGCCTGCCGGATGACTTGCAGGTTGAAGCGGGAGAAGAAACCTATGCGTTGGTGATCACCGCCGAAGAAGCGATACTTTACGGGGCAAGCGCGCGTGCACTGATTTATGCGGCGCAGACGCTCCGGCAGATGAGCGGGCATGAAGGCATTTTTACCGGCCGTCTGGAAGACGCGCCTGATTGCGCCTTCCGGGGTTACCGGGTCTATCTGCCCGGCCCGGATTCCTTTCAGGATTTTTATAAAATGGTCGATACGATCGTCTATTATAAATATAATTATATTTCTCTGGAAATCGGCGGAGCTATGGAATACCGGCGCCATCCTGAAATTAACGCGGCCTGGAAAGAATTTGCCGCGGATACCCACCGTTATTCCGGGCGTACCGGTGAGATTCAGCATGCTTACCCCTGGGCGAAGAATTCGATCCATACGGATAACGGTGAAGGCGAGATTCTGACGCAGGATCAGGTGCGCGAGCTGATTGCCTATTGCCGGGAGCGGGGGCTGGAGGTTTACCCGGAAGTACCCCTGCTTTCTCACAGCGATTATATCTGCCTGGCACACCCGGAGCTGCGGGAGCGTGAAGAGGATCCCTATCCCGATACCTATTGCCCGAGCAATCCCGATACCTATCGGATTGTTTTTGATATTCTGGAGGAAGTGATCGAGGTGTTCCGGCCGAAGATTGTGAATATCGGGCATGATGAATATTACACCATGTGCCTCTGCCCGCGCTGCCGGGAGAAGAAACCCGAGGAAGTCTACGCGGCGGATATTATAAAGATCCATGATTTTCTGGCGGAGCGCGGCATCCGGACGATGATGTGGGGTGATAAGCTGCTGCCGGTTGTAACAAAAGACCGCACTTACGGCGGCGCCGGAGACGACCGGATCAGCAAAAAAGGTTTACATATTCATTTTCCGCCCACGTTTAAATGCCAGCAGCTGCTGCCGAAGGACATACTGATGGCGCATTGGTACTTTAGTTTCGGGCTGCAATATGATTTTGTTTACCATACCCATGGCTATGAAATGATTTACGGTAATATGGCCGCCGAGCGGGTGGAATATTGGCGTGAGCGGCGCACATTTGGCGCAAAGGGTGGTTTTTGCTCCAACTGGGGCTCCAATCATCCGGAATATATGCAGCGCAACTGCCAGTATCTGCATCTGATTTTCGGTGCGTTTGCGTTATGGAGCAAAACCTATAGCAACGCACGCCAGCAGGAGATTCTCAATAAGACGTTTGAGGAAGCCTTCCATCTGCATTATGGCAATCTGGATGAGAAGCCCTATATTGTTGTTTCGCATACCACGGAGCTGAATATCCCCTATAAAGTTTTTTATGATGGAATTTTCATTGAAGATGAAGTTTACCATATGGGTTATTATAAAGTGACCTATACCGATGGGACTGAAACAAAGCTGGAAGTCAAATACGGAACCAACATTGCCAGCTCTGCAATTTTCTGCAGTCTGGGGGATAACAAAGAGGGCTTTAACCCAACCTCACTGGATGAATCGGCGCTGGGTGAGGTGAGCTATTCCACCATTCCCTTCCGGAAAAACGGGAAAACCTGGTATAAGACCGCTTTTTTGAACCCCTATCCGGAGAAAACCATTCGGGCTGTGGAATATCTGCCCGACCGGCCGGAAAAGGTGGAAATTTTATCGGTAGAATGTTCATAATATCGAGCCTGATGATATAAAAATCTGCCCTATGGTTTATGGCCATAGGGCAGATTTTTATATACTCTTTTTACTCAGGCAAAAACGGAGAATAAACAGGGTTGCCAGCAGCAAAACCAGAGAAACACCCAAAACAATAAATACGTTTTGAACCAGACCGGCCAGCAGGTACCCGGCCAGCGAAACGCCGGCAACGGTCAGCGCGTAGGGGAGCTGTGTGGATACATGGTTTACATGATCGCATCTTGCGCCGGTAGAAGCCATAATCGTGGTATCGGAGATCGGCGAACAATGATCCCCACAGACCGCGCCGGCAAGGCAGGCGGAAATGCAGATAATAACCATGGACGGGATCGCGCCGCCGTTTGGCACTGCCGCCAGCTGCTGCTCAAATACACCGGTAACAATCGGAATTAAAATGCCGAAGGTTCCCCAGGAAGTTCCGGTGGCAAAAGAGAGCCCTACTGCCACCAGAAAGAGCAGTGCAGGCAGCAGAATCTGCAGCGCCTTTGCGCTTTCCACAACGCCCGCAACAAAGGAGCTGGCATCCAGCAGGCCGGTCATGGATTTTAAGGCCCAGGCAAAAGTCAGAATCAGTATCGCCGGAACCATCTGCTTAAAGCCTTCCGGAATCGCGCTGGTGCATTCTTTAAAGGTTAGTACTCTGCGGCAGAGAAAATAGATCATATCAATGATCAGCGCGGCGATGGATCCCAGCGCAAGGCCATAGGCGGCATCACATTTGGCAAAGGCTTTGATAAAAGAGGCACCGGAGAAAAAGCCGCCGGTATATACCATCCCCGCCACGCAAAACAGAATCAATACAACAACCGGGATAATCAGATCAAATACGCGGCCTTTGGAATGGGCCTTTTCTTCCTGCTCTGCGTTCTGAAAAAGCTCTGCGCCGGAGGTATAGAGATCGCCGTGTGCGGCATTTTGCTCATGCCTGCGCATGGGGCCGAAATCAAAGCCGGTAAATGAAAGGAACAATACCATGGCAATGGTGAGAAGCGCATAAAGATTATAGGGAATTGTTTGAATAAAGAGTGAGATGCCGTTTACCCCCTCAACCGTACCGCTGACCGCCGCCGCCCAGGATGAGATCGGAGCGATAATGCAGATCGGCGCGGCGGTGGCATCGATGAGATAGGCGAGTTTGGCGCGGGAAATCCGGTGTTGATCGGTAATCGGGCGCATCACACTGCCAACCGTCAGGCAATTGAAATAATCATCTACAAAGATCAGCGCACCCAGGCCGAAGGTTGCAAACTGCGCGCTGCGGCGGCCCCTGATTTTAGTTGCCGCCCATTCCCCGTAGGCCCGGCTTCCGCCGGCCCGGTTCATCATCACAACGATGACACCCAGAACCACCAGAAAGATGAGGATCCCCACGTTCCATTGATCGGCCAGCTGCTTCACAAAGCCTTCCTGTACAATCCCGTTGAACATGCGCTCAAAGCTGAACATTCCTTCGCTGTTGAAGGCATATAGAAACCCACCGGCTACGATTCCGAGAAACAGCGAGGAATAGACCTCTTTGGTAATCAGCGCCAAGGCAATTGCAATTACCGGCGGCAGCAACGCCCAGAACGTACCGGTGAAACGCGATGTATAATCAGCGCCTTCTTCCTGCTCCGGGTTTTCTGCTGCGCCGGCGTCAGCCGCACTCTCAGCGGCCTTATCGGCCGACTGGCTGAGCTCCGGCAGATCCTGCGCAGGCTGGCTGGATACAGATCCGGTCCCTGCCGCTTGATCCTGGCTCCCGAATGTGGATTCTGCACTTCCGCTGACCGAGTCTTCGCCATTTTGCAGCGTTACCGCCGCACTGCAGCTGATTGTGCCGATCATCCAGATCAGCAGCCCAATGGATAAAACGCGCAAAACAGCGCGGCGGTGCTTGATGATGCAATTCATGATGAAACCCCTCCTGCTTTTGAACTAACAGGGAAATAGTATCATAAAATAGAAAGAAATGTCAATAAAATGAAGTAATTTTGCATGCCGGCAGGCCATCCAGTTGCTTTTTGGGCAGAATTATGTTAAAATAACGCCATCAGGAAACGGAGGGATTTGATTGAAACGATTCTCAGCCGCCCTGGCGGCATTTCTGCTGCTGCTTTTCTTGGGCGGATGCGCCGCAGCCCGGATTGATACGCCAGTAGCAGTGGTGTTTACAAATGGAAACGGAGACGGCAGCGCGTTCAATGAGCAATATAAAGAGCAGGGCTATGCAGTTTTAAAGCTGGATCTTGGGAAAAAGGCCATGACTGACCCGCGCCTCAACGAGCTTAACAGCAGCGGCTATCAGGCGGTTGCGCTGCAAAGCGGCGCACTGGCGCTTGGTTATGAGGCACTGGATACACAGATCGGCAACGCTGCATTTCCGGTGCTTTCTGCCAATATTTTAGATGAAGAGGGGGAGGCTGAATTTCAGCCCAATGAAGTTATTACACTTGAAGACGGCTCCAGAATCGGCATTTTTGCGCTCACCGATCCGGAAGGGGAGCGGCTTAAGGGGCTTGAGTATCTTTCAGGCGATCAGCTGTTCGAAGCGGCCCGCAATCAGGTAAAAGCCCTGAAGGAGCGGGGCTGCGGCATGATCATCTGCCTATCTGATCTGGGTGCAGAGCGTGCCCGGGAGCTTCTTTTGGAGGTGAAGGGCATTCATCTGCTGCTGGAGGGCGCTGAAGACGGAGCACTGCAAGAGCAGGTGGGAAAAACCCTTTTGCTTGCCGCCCGGCCGGATGAACCCGGTTTTGTGCTCTGGCGCGACGGCGGTTTTATCGAATAAAAAATACCCGCGTGAACGCGGGTATTTTTTATTCGATAACCGTTTTATTGCTCGCACAGTTCCGCCTTGCCGCCCATATAGGGCCGCAGTGCTTCCGGAATACGGATGAGATAGCGCGAACCATCAAACTGAAGATTGTTTTCCAGAAGGGCAATCAGCATCCTCGGCGGTGCAACCACCGTATTATTGAGCGTATGGGCAAGGTATTTTCTGCCGTCTTCCCCTTTGATGCGAATGCCCAGGCGCCGGGCCTGCGCATCACCCAGATTGGAGCAGGAGCAAACTTCAAAATACTTCTGTTGTTTGGGAGACCAGGCCTCTACATCATAAGATTTTACTTTCAGATCTGCCAGATCGCCGGTGCAGCATTCCAGCGTGCGCACCGGAATATCCAGAGAACGAAACAGCTCGACGGAATAGCCCCACATTTTGTCGAACCACTGCATGCTTTCCTCCGGCCTGCAGATTACAATCATTTCCTGTTTTTCAAACTGATGGATGCGGTAAATACCGCGCTCTTCGATGCCGTGCGCACCCTTTTCCTTGCGGAAGCAGGGCGAATAGCTGGTAAGGGTAAGCGGCAGCGCACTTTCCGGGGTAATGGTATCGATAAATTTGCCGATCATGGAATGCTCGCTGGTACCGATCAGATAGAGATCTTCCCCTTCGATTTTATACATCATCGCGTCCATCTCTTCAAAACTCATCACACCGGTTACAACATTGCTGCGGATCATAAAAGGCGGGATGCAGTAGGTGAACCCCTTATCAATCATAAAATCGCGGGCATAAGAGAGCACTGCGCTGTGCAGCCGGGCAATATCGCCCATCAGATAATAAAAGCCCTCACCTGCAACGCGCCCGGCCGCTTCCTTATCGATTCCGGCAAAACGCGCCATAATATCGGTATGATAGGGAATTTCAAAATCCGGCCGGGTCTGTGCGCCGTACTGGCAAACCTCAACGTTTTCAGCATCGCTTTTTCCAACGGGAACGGAAGGATCTACTATGTTGGGAATCTGCATCATGATGGCAGAAAGCCGGCTCTGCAGCGCTGTTTCTTTTTCCTTGAGCGCGGCCAGCTCTTCCGCCTGTGCACTGACCTGTGCCTTAACCGCTTCGGCTTCCGCCCGTTCCCCGCGCGCCATCATAGCGCCGATCTGTTTACTTAAACGGTTGCGGGTAGCACGCAGCTCGTCTGCACGGCGGGTGGCGGCCAGCTTTTCTTCATAAACGGTAATGGCTTCGTCTACCAGAGGAAGCTTTTCTTCTTTGAATTTTTTTCGGATGTTCTCTTTTACAAGCTCCGGGTTTTCCTTTAAAAATTTAATATCCAGCATGGAAAGATCATGCCCCTCCTTATTTTCTGTTTTGAAACTATTTTAGCATAAGAACACTGATTTGCAAGTTTTTTCAATGTTTTTTTCGTTTTTTTACTGCGGAATAGGGCACCACCGCTTCAAAAACCGGAAGCATGCCCTTTTTTTCCGGATTCTGGGGTACCAGCTGATAAATATCATGCCCCGGAAAATGGTTGCCCTCCACCAAAACAGGACCCTGAGGCGTAAGCGCCAGATCCCAGCCGACCAACCGGATGCCCGGCACTTTGGTTGCCGCGCTGAAAACCAATGCGCGGCAGGCTTCCCAATCGGGCAGCGGATAGCCATCGAAGACCGTTTCGGTATCGGGATGAGCGCTGAAAGCTTCCCCCGATTTGTTTACGGCCACGCCGGTCAGCGTGCCCTTTTCGGGATCTACCGGAATCACCATGCCGCCGTGATTGAAGTTATCCACCACTGCGCCGCCGGATCCCATCCGCAGCGCGGCGTAGAGCAGGTGGGGAACACCGCCATCATCGGTCATGGTAACAAGGCGCACCGTATTGATGGAGCCGGCATAAAGTCTGCTGACCGCCTCATGCTGGGAAAGCGCTTCTTCCACAAGTGTCTGCCGGTTCATTTTCAGGCGGTTATACAGCTGATGCGCGCTGCCTTCCTGCGCAGGAATCAGTTTTTCAACCCCCTTGCCGCAAAGCCCGTCTTCCGGTTTTACAATAATCTGTGCATGCCGGGCCGTAAATGCGGCGAAGTCATCGGCAGTCGCATGGTTCAGATCCAGAAAATCCCGGCCGCATTCCTGCCGGAAGAGGTGCAGAAATTCTGATTTATGATTAAAATAATGCCAGTCTTCCCGGCGGTTCAGCGCGGAAACATAGCGGGTATTTTTTCCGCGGGTCAAAATGTCTTTACGCTGTGCGGGCGTCATATCGTACATTCCAAAAATGGTATAATCAATATATCCCGCTTCATAGCGGATTCCGCAAAAAAGCATGTCCATTAAAATAGCAGGACGTGCGCGCCCCGTAATTGCATGCACCTGGCCGAGGCGTTCTTTCAGCCCCGCAAGGTTCAGATGCAGCGCCCGGTTTATTATATAAGTTGCTTTACTCATGGAGTGACTCTCTTTCTCAGCTCTGCCAGATCAAAGGAAGCGGCGATGGTTTCGCCGTTTTCCGTAAGGCGGTAGAGCTGGCTGGCGGTATTTTGTTCAATGATGCGGCCCTCTTTTTCCAGGATTTTGGTCCAAACGGCGTGGGGCGACTGAAACGGCCGGCCGAAGGCTTCGCCGCAGCTTAAAGCGCGCAGCAAAACAGAAATATCGGGGCCGAAGGTCAGTGTGATTTCACGGGTATTCTGAAAAAGCACGCAGAGCGTAACTGCGCCCTCCCACCCCAGAGAAGAACGCCATTTTTCAATTTCTACCAGCGTTTTTTTGGAAATACCGAGCAGCTCGCTCATCTTTTGCTGGCTAAAACCGAGTTCGCTCCTTACCAGCTTCTCTTTACGGTTGCAAAGCGCAATAAAGGATTCCCGCGTCATGATCCTCACCCCTTGAGTGTAATATTACACTTTTTTAGAATGCCTGTCAAGAGGCGCCAGCTGCGCGAAGACGACCGCGGCCAGCATCAGCAGGCAGCCAAACAGCTCGCGGCCGGTGAGCCGGTCGCCCAAAAGCAGGGCACCGGCAAGAACGGAGAAGACTGATTCCAAGCTCAAAAGCAGGGAAACAACCGTTGGATTGGCGCCGCGCTGCGCAATGATCTGAAGCGTATAGGCAATGCCGCTGGAAAAGATTCCGGCATAGAGAAGCGGCCCAATACAGTATTGAAAATTGGACCAGACCGGCTGCTCAAAAAATGCGGTAAATAGGCCGGAGAGTATTGCTACCACAAAAAATTGCAGGCAGGAAAGCCGAACACCATCTACTTTCGCGGTAAAATGATCGATTGTAAGGATATGACAGGCAAACGCCACGGCGCAAAGTAAAATCAGCAGGTCGCTTTTTTCAATGGCGAAGCGTTCCTTCACGCAAAGAAAATAAAGCCCGACCGCAGCGATCAGAACAGCAATCCAAACAGTAAACGGTGCACGCTTTTTTAAAAAAATTCCGAAAACCGGCACCAGAACAATATAAAGGGCGGTAATGAATCCGGCCTTGCCGGCGCTTGTCTGGCTGAGGCCCGCCTGCTGGAGCCCTGAAGCCACGGTTAAAATTGCTCCACAGCAGAAACCGCCCAGCAGTAAATCTTTGCGCTGCGTTCGCGGCGGTAGAAGCGGCTCTTTGCGTACTTTCGAGAATAGAAAGGCTGCCAGCAGCAGCGCAGCGGCTGCAATTAACGAACGAACAGTATTGAAGGCAAAGGGCGGCACATACCCAGCGCCGACACTTTGGGCAACAAAGGCGGTCCCCCAGATCAAAGCGGCCAGAACCGGAAACAGGTTTTTTCGAATAGTATTCATGAGCTCTCCTTATATTTTGTCGGTATCAGGAACATTTTAACAATAAGTTTTTTAAAAAGCAAGGAAAACCCTTTTGTTCGAAAAAAAATAGACCGATGGCATCGTCTAATCCTTAAGATTAATAAAATTTAATAATTTCCTTGCCAATACAGGCGGTTTCGTGTAAAATAAAAAACAGAGTATTGAAGATGGTTGAGGGGATTAATAATTTATGAAGAGAAGAGACGGCATCCGGATCAAAAACGTGGAGCCGATGTATCTGGTGGCGGCGCATGTGATGAACAAGCGGATGGATTCGATGAATATGATTACGCTGGATATACCGCTGGAGCCGATGCTCTGTTACATTCGCGGCAAACGGGATGCGGGGATCCGCATTTCCAGGCTGGCTGTTATTTTAACCGCCTATATCCGCCTGATTGCAGAGTTTCCGCTGATTAATCATTTTGTGGTAAACAGCAATATTTACGCCCGCAATGAAATCGCAGTGGGCATGGTGGTTTTAAAGGGCTCGATGGAAGACGGGGGAACCATGTCGAAGATCTATTTTCAGCCGACCGATGATATTTTCAAGGTGCAGGAGCGCCTGCAGGATTATATCGCGGAAAACCGCCGGAAGGAACCGGATAACGGAACAGAGAAAATGATTAAGATTCTGCTTTCTGTTCCCGGGCTGCTGCGCGGCGGCGTTCATATCTTCCGGTGGATGGATAAACACGGCCTGCTGCCCAAAAGCGTTATCGAGATGAGCCCCTTTCATATTTCGCTGCTGCTTACCGATCTTGCCAGTATCCGTACCGATGCGATTTATCATCATGTCTATGAGTTCGGCACCACTTCTATCGCGGTTGCAATCGGGAATTCCCGCGAAGTGGCGAAACGCAAGAGCGGTGAGCTGATTTTTCAGAAATGCATGCCGCTCGGGATCGTGATGGATGAACGCATTGCAAGCGGCAGCTATTTTGCTGTTGCATTCCATACGTTTCAGGAATATCTGAAGCATCCTGAACGTCTGGAAGGGCCGCCGCCGGTAATCCACGAAGAAATCAGAAGGATCTTTCATTTAGACTAAAAAGAGCCCGCCGGCAAAACCGGCGGGTTTATTTGATCGGCCAGTCAGCAGCAGCTTAAACGCTCAATGCGAATTGCGCTGATTTGGGGCGGAATGCTTTTGGTCATCACCCCGTTATACCGGATGCGCACAAGCTCACCCCTGCGAAACCGGCGTGCATCGGGGGTTAAAACAGCAACCCGCTGCCGGTTTCGCAGATCCAGAACAAGCAGGCGGTCACGCTGAACGTTGATTACGATCGCGCGCATGATCACCCTGATCACCTCCCATCGCCGCAATACAGCATATGCCGTATTGCAGCGATGGGATCCAGTTCCCGAAAAACACACCCATGTAAAATTCGGGGCGGGGTGAAAGCCTTTACAGATGTTTTTGCTGGCGCAGCCAGATATGGAGCACCCATTTTGTAGGCAGGTGCTTCACGCCGAATACCTGCAGCCGGATCCGCCAGCCGGGAACACAGACGGATTTACCCTTTTTCAAATCCCTGAGCGCAGCGCGAACAACCTCTTCTGCGCTGAAAATCTGGTTAAAATAAGTTACTGCACTGGTACTGGTTTGTTCCGCGTGGTCGAAAAATTCGGTTTTTACCCAGCCGGGGCAAAAAGCCATCACCTGTATACCACGTTCCCGAAGCTCTGCGCGCAGCCCCTGTGCATAGCTCAGAATAAAGGCTTTGGTGGAGGCATATACGTTCAGATAAGGAACCGGCTGGAAGGCGGAGAGGGAATCTACTTCGATAATCCGGCCTCCATGCAGGATATAGGGCAGTGTCAGTTCCGTAATGGCAACCAGCGCTTTGCAGTTGAGATCGATCATATCCATAGAATCCTGAAGGGGAATTTGATCGTAACGCCCGAATTTTCCAAAACCGCTGGCATTAATCAGAACGGAAACCTCCGGCTGCTCCTGCTTCAAAAGCGCCTGATAGGTTGCAAAGCTTTCTTTTTGGGTGAGATCCAGCGCCAGCGGGCGTACCGGGCAGGGAAGCTCGTTTTTCAATGCCTCAAGGCGCTCTGCGCGCCGGGCGATTACCCAGATTTCATCAAACTGTTCGGCCGCGGTAATCTGGCGTGCAAATTCGCGGCCCATCCCGCTGCTTGCACCGGTAATAATAGCAATTTTCATCTGCAATGCTCCTTTTATTTATTGAAAATATTATACGCTTTCCGGCGGTAAAAATAAAGTGTTTTATCGTTGCAATTCTGGAAAATCGGTGCTATACTTATTAGCAAATAAGCCCGTATGGGCCATAAAGGAGATAAAACGATGAAAGAATTCGGTTTGCAGCTCTGGAGCGTACGTCAGTCGATGGATACGGCAGAGAATATCCGCTCCACCTTTAAAAAGCTTCATGAAATGGGCTATACCCAGGTGCAGACTGCCGGATGCGCCATTCCCTTTGAGCAGTTCGGCATGATTGCAGCCGAGGAAGGCCTGGAGATCGTTGGCACCCATGAAGATTTCAAGCTGATGGAAAACGATTTTGAGCAGGCGCTGGTCAACCATCGTTTTCTGCACACCACCAATATGGGGATCGGCGGATATCATGCCGAGGGTATTGAGGGCTGGAAAGATTTTGTGCGGCGCGCAAACGCAGTTGCCGAAAAATGCGCGGCAGCCGGTATGAAATTTACTTACCATAACCACAGCCATGAATTTATCCGGCTTGAAAATGGGCAAACTCCTTTTGAAATCCTGGTAGAGGGCCTGAATCCGAAAACCACCTCTTTTGTGCTGGATACCTATTGGGTGCAGCATGGCGGCGGCGACGTGCGCTGGTGGATCGAGCAGCTGAAAGGGCGGATCGATATTCTGCACCTGAAAGATATGATGCGGCTGGAGCATTTCCATGAGAAGCGCGGCTATCAGCATGAAACGGAGCTGGGCAATGGAAATCTCAACTGGCCCGGCATTCTGGAATCGGCGGAAAAGAGCGGCGTTAAATATTATATTGTCGAGCAGGACGATTGTTTTGGCGATCCCTTTGAGAGCATGGCCAAGAGCGCGGCATATATCAAACAGTTTGTAGAGCGGTAATGGAGAAGATGAAAGCACTCGATGAGATCGACCGAAATTTTGCAATCAAAAGCGAAATAAAAAAAGAGGATCTCCGGTTTTACGATATTGAACAGGATCCCTTTAAGATTTACGGCGTATTTAAGGAAAACGGGCAGTACCGCCGCCTTCCGGAAGCTGTTGCCGGGCGGGTGAGCAGTGGAGTGGCCGCGCTTCATCTGAATACCGCCGGAGGCAGAGTGCGGTTTAAAACCAACAGCCCGTATATCGCCATACATGCCAAAATGAATCACATTGGAAAAATGCCTCATTTTACACTTGCGGGTTCGGCAGGATTTGATCTTTATATTAACGGGGAGGAATCGAGATATGCCGGCACCTTCATGCCGCCGTTTCAAATCGATGGCGGCTATGAAAGTGTGATTGATTTTGATGCCGCAAAAATGCGGGAAATCACGATAAATTTTCCTCTTTACAGCGGGGTATGCGCGTTATATATCGGTCTGGCGGATGGCAGCGCCGTTGAAGAGCCGGCCCCTTATACCTGTGAGAAACCGGTTGTTTACTACGGCTCATCGATCACGCAGGGCGGCTGCGCCTCAAGGCCCGGCAATTCCTATCAGGCTGTGATTGCAAGAAGGTTAAACTGCAATTATATCAATTTGGGGTTTTCAGGCAGCGCAAAGGGCGAAAAAGAAATCGCGGAATATATCGCGCAGCTGGATATGTCTGTATTTGTATATGATTATGATCATAACGCGCCGGATGCCGCTTTTCTGGAAGCCACGCATAGGCCGATGTTTGAACAGATCAGAATGCGGCAGCCTGAGTTGCCTGTCATAATGCTTACGAGACCCAATCACGTGCCCGGCCGGCAGACTGATGAGCGTATCCGTATCGTTTACAATACTTATGAAACGGCTGTTCAGGCGGGAGATCAGAATGTTTATTTTATCAATGGGCAGGAGATCTTCCATTATCGAGATCCCGATATGATGACAGTGGATGGAACGCACCCGAACGACTTTGGCTTTTGGTGCATGGCGGAACTGATCGGCGCCAGGCTTGAAAAAATACTTAATCCCTGAACGTGCGGTTGATAAAATGAAGAAGCAGAGTTGCTGAAATCAACTCTGCTTCTTTTCTATCTTCCAAAAGAGAAGTGCAATCAGCTTTTCGGCGGCCGCGCCAGAATTTTTTTGAAATTACACAGGAAGAGCGTTCCACAGGTAAGCGCGGCGGTTACATCGGCAATGGGCTCCGCCCAGTAAATGCCGAAAACACCCATAAAGCGCGGAAGGATCAGAGCCAGCGGAACCAACAGAAAAACCTTACGCAGCAGCGCGATGAAGAGTGAAAATTTTGCCTGGCCGAGAGCAAGAAAGGTGGTTTGGCAGGCACGCTGAAGCCCAAAGATCAGCATCCCCGCCATAAAGATGGGCAGGGCGCGCTCTGTGAGCGCGATCAGTTCCGCGCTTTCAGTAAAGATCCGGGCGCACAGCCCCGGAAAGAGCATGGAAAGCAGCGCCAGCGAAGAAGTATAGGCAAAAAGGATCACCAGGGTGGCACGGAAGGTTTTTTTCACCCGGTCGGTATGCCCGGCGCCGTAATTATAGCTGATAATCGGCGTAACGCCCTGTGTAAAGCCGGTGATCGGAACCCCGATAAACTGCATCACACTCTGCATGATGGTGAGGCAGCCAACATAAAGATCGCCGCCATAGGTTCTCAACCCACTGTTCATTACAATCGAAATAATACTCTCTGTAATACTCATGACAAATGGGGAAATTCCCAGAGAGCCGATATGCAGCAGGATTTTAGCACGCGGCCGCATCCGCCGCAGCCGGATGCGCAGCTGATCCGATTTGAAAATCAGATACCAGAGTACAAAGGCGGCGCTCATTGTTTGAGAAATAACGGTTGCCAGCGCCGCACCGTGAACCCCCATATTAAAAAGATAGATAAAAACAGGATCAAGAATAATATTCGCCGCCGCGCCAACAACCACTGCCAGGGTGGCGATCCAAGTTTTTCCCTGAATCAGAATAAAGGGCGTTAGCCCAACGCTAATCAACACCATAACGGTGCCGATCAGATAAATCGAAAGATAGGCGCTGGCATAGGGATAGGTTGCATCACTGGCGCCGGTAAAATAAAGGAACGGATGCATAAAGAGGTAGAAAAACGTTTGCAGCAATACAGAAAGTCCCAACAGCAGCGAGGTTCCGTTGCCGAGAATTTCTTCCGCTCTCTCGCGCCGCCCCTGCCCCAGCGCGATCGAGGCCAGCGGCGCGCCGCCTCCGCCAACAAACTGGCTGAACGATGATATAATTACCACAACCGGTGTTGCCAGCCCAACGCCAGTCAGCGCGGTTTCGCCAATGCCGGGGATATGCCCGATATAAATCCGGTCTACGATGCTGTAAAGCAGGTTGACCAGCTGCGCCGCGATGGCCGGAAGTGTCATTTTTATAATCAGCGGCCAGATTTTTCCGGTGCCGAGTTGATCGCTGTTCATGGGGCTGCATCCTCCCTTCCCTTGATTGCATAGATTGAATGCTGCATTATTATAAAATTATACCATTTTTCTGTGGAAAAGGGAAGGCAAAGACCATAAAAAAAGCGCCTAAAAAGGGCGCTTTTTTCATCGGTTATTTGTTGAGGATTTAATTCCCGCATTCAATGCTGATTCGGTTGAATATCTCCAGCAGTTCGGCCGTTGTGGTGCGCTCCTTTTCCGCGCCCTTCTGATCGAGCACGATCTTTCCCTTATCCATCATCAGCAGCCGGTTCCCGTATTCCACCGCATAGCGCAGATTATGAGTCACCATAATGGCGGTAAGATGTTTTTCACGAATAATGCGGTCGGTCAGCTGCATCATCAGTTCCGCTGTACGGGGGTCGAGCGCGGCGGTATGTTCATCCAGAATCAGAAAGTCAAGCGGTGTAAGGGTTGCCATTAGAAGGGCAACCGCCTGCCGCTGCCCGCCGGAGAGTGCGCCGAGTTTTACATGCATTTTGTCTTCGAGGCCAAGCCCGAGTGTAGCAAGCTGCGCACGGTAATCCGGTGCACGTTTGCGGTTAACGCCGGGGCCGAGGCCGAAGGTCTTCCCCTTATGATCGGCAAGCGACATGTTTTCAAGGATCGTCAGATTCGGGCAGGTTCCCATAGCAGGGTTCTGATAGACCCGGCCGATCCGGCGATAACGCCGAAAATCTTTCTGTCGCCGGATGCTTTCGCCGCCGATCAGTAGATCGCCCCGGTCAATGGGAATCGTGCCGCAGATAATGTTCAGCATGGAGGTTTTTCCACTGCCATTGCTGCCAACCACGGAAACAAATTCGCCGTCTTCCACCCGTAGGTTGAAATCCTCAAATAAACACATTTCTGTTACCGTGCCCGGATTATAAACTTTCGTGATATTGCGCAGTTCAAGCATGGATCCGCGCTCCCTTCTTCAGATTCCCCAAAACCAGAATCAGCAGGAAGAGCACAGCAGTAATCAGCTTCAGCAGATTGGCCGGCAATCCTGCGAGAATAGCGATCTGGATACAGGCTTTATAGAGGATGCTGCCGGTGATTACAGCGGTGGTGCCCTTTACAAAATCGAGCTTTTTAAAAAGTGTGGTGCCGATGATCACGGTTGCCAGCCCGAAAACAACCTGCCCGGTGCCCATGGTGCTGGAAAAACTTCGCTGCTCCTGGCAGACCACCGCCCCGGCAAGGGCAACAAAGGCATTGGCGATCACCAAACCAAGAATTTTAATCGTTCCCTTATCCTTCGCAAGGCTGGTGACCAGTGCGCTGTTGTCGCCAACGGCGCGCAGCAGCAGCCCGCTTTTGGTTTTAAAATAAAGATCCAGCAGCAGTTTACCGATCAGGCAGAGCAGCAGCGATACAATCAGTTTGCGGTAAAGCAGCGGAAGCGTGCCGAAAACCGCCATTGTAGGCGGCGCAGTAAAAATGGTATCAGTAGACCGATCCACCGCCAGATTGGATCCGCCGATCTGCAGGTTGATGGAAAACAGCGCGGTCATGGTAATGATACCGGCCAGCAGATCCCGCACCTTCAGGCGCACATGGATCAGCCCGGTTACCAGCCCGGCCAGCGCGCCGGAAGCCAGCGCGGCAAGCAGCGTTAGGTAAGGGTTTACACCCCGCACTAGCAGGGCGGCGGTTACCGCCGCCCCCAGTGGAAAGGAGCCATCAACTGTAAGATCCGGAAAATCCAGAATTTTATAGGTGATATAAACCCCATAGGAAAGCAGGGCGTAGATCAGCCCCTGCGTCAGCGTGCTGATAATCAGGTCTAGCATAAAAGCATGAGCTCCTTTTGGTTATTTGGCTTCTACAACAGTATCTGCCAGCGTGTCGGGAATGGTAAGGTGAAAGGCGGCAAGCGCTTCGGAATTAATATAATTGCTGTAGTCGGTAATGGTTTCAAACGGGATTTCAGAGGCCTTTGCCTCTCCTTTGAGAACCCTTGCGGCCATTTTGCCGGTCATCCGCCCCAGTTCGATATAATCGATTCCCGCGGAGGCGACGCAGCCGATTTTAACCTGTTCCACTTCACTGCCGTAAACCGGGATCCCCGCTTCATTGGTCTTTTCCAAAATAGAGGAAAGAACGCCTACAACATTGTTATCCGTTAGGTTGGAAAAACAATCGACCTTTTTATTGATCAGATTATCGGCCGCCTGAGTAACCTCTGCCTGCGCTGTAACGCCGATGGCCTCAATGGTAAATCCGTATTCCCCTGCTTTTGCCTGGTAATCGGCAATGGTGGAGATAGAGTTGCTTTCACTGGTGGTGTAGATAATGCCGATGGTTTTCGCTTCCGGCTGCAGGGCACGGATCAGCTGGAGCTGTGCTTCTACCGGCAGCTTATCGGATGTACCGGTGATGTTGCCGCCGGTAAGCTTAGACTGAACGGGATCGTTAATCGCGGTAAAAATCACGGGGATGTTATTTTCTTCCGCCGCGGCATAGCAGGCGGTGGCGGAAGGGGTGGCGATTGCACACATCAGATTGACCTTTTTGGCTGCAAAGCTCTGCGCGATCTGAATATTGATGTTATCATCGAATCCAGCATTCTGATAATCGAGGGTATAATCGGTTCCTTCGGTGAGGCCCGCATCGGCCAGACCCTGAAGAAAGCCTTCGCGGCAGTTATCAAGGGAGGCATGTTCGCCATACTGGCTGATGCCGATCACCGGAATTTTATGGGTGCCTCCACAGGAAGCAAGGGTAAACAGCAGCACTGCTGCGGCAATTATAGAAAACAGCTTTTTCATTTTGATATTCTCCTTCAAATCATGTAAATTTATATTATTTTATGCCGGTAGATCCATCCATGTAAAGCCCGGCCGCGCCATCGTTTGGTTTTTAAAAACATGGTCTTTGCGCTCCCTTTCTTGAAAATAAAAAAGCCCCATACTTTCCCTCATGCAGGAAAGTATGGGACAGAAAAAACATTTTTCTGCGGTGCCACCCAAATTGATGAAACATTTTCATCCGCTCTTATTGCCGCACAATCATGCGGTTCGTGGCGATAACGGGCACGCCCCGTCAACTACTACTGACGAAAGATACTCTCGCGTTCGGTTGCCCTCGAAAGGCCATTCAGGTTTCCTTATCACTGCCGCGCTTCCAGCCTCCGCAGCTCTCTGAAAGTTTCCGGATACCCTACTATTCTTTCTCATCGGTTTTTGATGTTGCAAATACTATAGCACAGGTTCAAACGCTTTGTCAAGCATTTTTTGTATTTTTTTATCCGAGTAGCGCACGGTCGTTTGTAAAATCAGATCCGCTGGACTGATGGAAAGCCTTAAGCAGCGCATCCACAGTCAGCTTCTTTTTCTCCTCGCCCCGGATATCCAGGATGATCCTGCCGGCGTTCATCATAATCAGCCGGTTGCCATGGGTAATGGCGTCTTTCATATTGTGGGTTACCATCATGGTAGTTAGATGGTGCTCGGCAATAATTTTATCCGAAAGTGCCAGCACTTTGGCAGCCGTTTTGGGATCCAGCGCCGCAGTGTGTTCATCCAGCAGCAGCAGCTTCGGCTTTTGCAGAGTAGCCATCAGAAGCGTCAGCGCCTGCCGCTGGCCGCCGGAAAGCAGCCCCACTTTTGAAGTAAGGCGATCCTCCAGGCCCAGATCCAAATCACGCAGCTGGGAGGCAAAGAGCTCCTTTTCCTTTTTCGTTACACCCCAGCGCAGGGTACGGTGACCGCCCCGGCGGTAAGCCAGCGCCAGATTCTCTTCGATGCCCATATTGGCGGCGGTACCCGTCATCGGGTCCTGAAACACCCGGCCCAGAAACCGGGCGCGCCGGTGTTCCGGCATGCCGGTTACATTGATTCCGTCGATCCGGATGGTGCCCTCATCAACCGGCCATACGCCGGCCACGGCATTGAGCATGGTGGATTTCCCAGCGCCGTTTCCACCGATGACAGTAACAAAATCTCCATCCTCCAGCGTAAGAGAAAGCTGATCAAGTGCTTTTTTTTCATTGACGGTTCCGGGATTAAACGTTTTGGAAATCTTTTTCAGTTCAAGCATGATCGTTTCCTCCATTTTTGGCCGCGCGGGCAAAAGAGCTCTTGGTTTTTCCCAGGAGATAGGGAATGGCGAGAAAAATAGCAACAACTACGGCAGTAAAGAGCTTTAAGAGATTTGAGGGCATTTTCAGCCAGAGTACCAGCCCGATGACCAGATAATAGATTACGCCGCCGATTACAATGAATACCAGCTGCAGGGCAAAATTCTGATGTTTGCGAAAGATGGCCTGATAAAAAACATCGCCGATGATTACTGCCGCGAGCCCGATCACGATCGCGCCTCGGCCCATATTGATATCGGCAAAGCCCTGAAACTGGGCAAGCAGGCCTCCGGCAAGGGCGACCAGCCCGTTGGAAAGCGAAAGCGCCAGTACTTTGGTAAATCCGATATTGATACCCTGCGCCTTCGACATATTGGGATTGCTGCCGGTAGAACGGATCGAGCACCCTTGCTCAGTGCCAAAATACCAGTAAAGCAACACAATTAGGAACAGGGCGAAAAGGCAGGAAATAAGAATCGCCCAGTTGGCTTCCCGCAAAGAGATTAAAAGACTGTATTTATCCACATTGAGCGCTTTATTTGCGCCGTTTAAAATCACCAGATTCACCGACCAGAGCGCAATCTGTGTTAGAATACCGGCAAGGATATCGGGAATGCCCATTACGGTGTGCAGCAGGCCGGTGATCAGACCTGCGAGCAGGCCGGCAACAACAGCCACCAGCAATGCCAGCGGTGCGGGGCAGCCGCCAAGAATCAGCACGACCGTGACCGCCCCGCCGGTGGCGAAGGAGCCGTCTACCGTAAGATCGGCAAAATTCAGCAGCTTATAAGTAATAAAGACGCCCAGTGCCATAATGCCCCAAATGACACCCTGCGCCATATTTCCGGGCAGGGATTTCAGCAGCGCAAAGGGATTGAGCGAATTAAAATAGGAAACGATACCCATGCGGTTTCTCCTTTCAAAAGAACCTCTTAACGCTTCAATAGGGCGCCGCGGAAATTTCCGCGGCACCCTAATATCAGGCGTTAATCCTTAAAATTATTCGTCGGTGGCAATCGCCTCGTAGCCTTCCGGCAAAACAAGGCCGAGCGCCTCTGCATTGGCCTTATTATATTTTTTAACCACATTTTGAGCGGTTTCAATTTCCATATCACCTGGATTTTTACCGTTGACCAGAATTTCGTAAGCCATTTTGCCGGTGGCATAGCCGATGTCGTAGTAGCTGATGGTCAGGGTTGCAACGCCGCAGCCTTTGCAGATCCCTTCTTCTCCGGCCACTACCGGAACCTTCGCATTCTGGCAGACGCTGTTGATAATTCCGGTGTTGGAAGCGGCCGTATTATCCGTTGGTACATAAATAACGTCGCTGGCTTCCGCCGCGGCGGTAACCACCATCTGCAGATCATTGGAATCGGTAAAGGTATATTGTTTGCAGGTGTAGCCCATCGCTTCCAGCATCGCCTGGATCTTGGTTACCTGGTAGAGCGAGTTGGCTTCTGCTGAACAGTAAAGAATACCAACATTTTTGGCCTCGGGAAACAGCTCGTTGAGCATTTGGGCCTGCCCGTCCAGCGGAGCCAGATCAGAGGTGCCGGAAATATTGGAGCCGGTTTTTCCCGTCCAGTCCGAAACGGAAAGCGCAGTGGCGTAATCGGTAACGGAGGTGGCCAGAATGGGGGTCTTGTTGGTGGCCGCGGCAGCAGCCTGCAGCGCAGCAGTGGCATTGGCCATAATCAGATCCACTCCATCGGAAACAAATTGATTGCAGATGGTGGCGCAGGTGGCGGGATCGCCCTGCGCGTTCTGCTCTACAAAAGTGACCTTATCGCCCATCAGCTCAGTCAGCGCGTCTTTAAAGCCTTTGGTTGCCGTTGCCAGCGCTTCGTGCTGCATGGATTCACAGATGCCGATGGTAAATTTACCATCGGTTCCCTGGCAGCCGGAAAGCGCCGGCAGCCCGGCGCAGAAAAGCACGGCGGCCGACAGACCGGCAATGATTCTTTTCAGTTTCATGGTAGATTCTCCTTCTCTTTTGTTTGTTTCAGCGGGAAATATGACGAGCCTTTATTTGTTTTAGACTTTAACACTTTTAGTGGTAAAAGTCAATAGATTTTCATAAAAAAAGACAAATTTATCCGTTTTAAACCGCTATGTATTCTGCTGCGGCAGCAGCCCGCGCGCCCGCAGTTCAGCGCGCAGATCCGCCGCGTTCTGAAAATGATAGGCATGAAAGCCCGCCGCCCGGGCAGCGGTAATATTGGGTTCTGTATCATCAATAAAGAGCGTTTCTGCCGGCGCAATTTTAAAAAAGGACGCCGCATAATCAAAGATTTCCCGGGAAGGCTTAATCAGATGAATCCGGTAAGAAATCAGCTTTCCATCGAGGTGGCGAATGGCAGGGCAAAGCGGTTCGAATTCTTCAAACTGTTTGGAAAAATTGGAAAGCAGATAGCATTTGAGGCCCGCCTGATGCAGATCGTCGATCAGATGCTCCATTTCCGGGAAGGTGGGCAGCCAGCGGTGCCATTCTGTGATAAATGATGCCAGTACCTCCGGCTGGATTTCCGGAATCCATTTTTCCAGCGCGTGCAGGATTTCCTGCTGATCCAGAAGACCCTGATCATATAGACGCCACGGGCCGTTTGCATCGAAAAGCCGGTCCATAAACAGCGCGGCTTTGGCAGAATCACCGGTGAGCTTTTCCATTAGCTGAAAAAACTGAATGTCAACAAAAACGCCTCCGCAGTCGAATAAAATCTGTTTGATCATTTGCAAAAATCCTTTCATTAAAATTTATTATTGCGCCGGAAGCAGCACGTTTTCATCAGTCAGATGATCCCCGACTGAAACGCCGGCAAAATAAGCATCAAAAATATCCCGCGCTACGGAACCTACATAGTTCCCGTGTGCACCATGCTCCACCACCACGCAAACGGCGATCTGCGGGTCGTTGGCGGGAGCAAAGGAAACGAAGATGCCGTTTGCCGTTCCGCTGGGGACCGAAGCCGTTCCGGTTTTGGCGCCTGCGGTTATGGAATAAGAGGAACCAAAAACCCCCGCCGCCGTTCCCGATTTTGCGCACTCCAGCATGCCCTGCATAATGGCTTCGTAATTTTCCTGCTTCATATGCAGGTTATCTGCAACTTCAATTTTTTCATTCTGGATGCAAACGCCGTTGGATGCGTTATAGACGCCCTGTACCAAATGGGTAGTATACCGGGTACCGCCATTTACGATCGTTGCCACGTAATTAGCCAGTTGAAGCGGGGTGAAAAGATTATCTGACTGGCCGATTGCCGCCTGAAGCGTATCGCCCGGATACCAGTATTCATCGATAGAGCTGCGATAGTCCGGTCCGGCAAGGATTCCGGTGGCTTCCCCGATTTCAACACCGGTTTTAATCCCCAGGCCCAGTTTGATACAGTAGCGGTTGAGATGTTCGATGCCCAAGCGGTCTGCGGCTTCGTAAAAGTAATAGTTACAGGAATTCTTCAGCGCTGCCACAATGTTTTGCAGCCCGTGGCCGCGGCCGTAATCGGAATACAGCCAGCAGCGCGGGCTATAGCCGGTTGCGGCGTATTTGGTATAAATACCGGTGTCATTGATGGTTTCCGAAAGGCCTACCGCTCCTTCCTCCAGCGCAGCGATGCCGGTTGCCATTTTAAAGGTGGAGCCGGGTGCGTAGGTGCCCCAGAAGGCACGGTTGAAGAGCGGCTTGGTTTCATCGGCGGCAAGAGCCGAATAAGCGCTGTTAAACTGATCCTGGGTGTAGGTGGGGTAAGTGGCGCTTGCCAGAATAGCCCCGCTGTGAACATTGAGAACAACGACCGCACCGGCATTGGCATCGGTTCCGCTGCGGCCCGGCTCATTGCCCCGCCGCGCAATGGTTTCGATACAGTTTTTAAGAGAGACCTGCGCAATTTTCTGCAATGTGCTATCGATGGTCAAAACGACATTGTTGCCGCTTTCCGCTTCTTCTAAAACCGTTACGTTAAGCACCTTGCCGGCGGAATCCCGTTCGATGACACGGGTGCCGTCTTTTCCCTTCAGAACACTTTCCATTGCTTTTTCGATACCGCTTTTGCCAACGGTATCGTTCATCTTGTAGCCTTTGGAAGCCAGATCCGAATATTCTTCGGCATAGATTTTATCTACATAACCTAGTAAATGCGGTGCAATGGATGGATCCGTGTAATACCGCAGCGGCTCGGTATCGATATCCACACCGGGGTATTCATCAGAAAGCTGCTTGATGGTGGCCACGATATCAACGCTCACATCGCTGGCAAATTCATAGGGATTGGAAAGAGAAAACGCACCCTGATCCATCTCATAGCGCACACCCGCAATTTTGCGCTGCTCCTCCGGGGTATAATCGGCAAGCTTATAGCTTTTGACCAGTGCCGCAAAGGTCTCTTCGGCGCTGGGCGTATTTTTCAGCTTGAGCTTTTCCCAGAGGTTTTTCAGCGCGGCATCCTCCATATCATCGGTCGTATATCCGTATGGCGCTTCCTGCGCCAGGGGGAGCCGGTCATAATAGGCGGCCTCATATTGCTCCATCAGCCGGATGAGGCTGAGAATAATATCGTTTTGCTTTTCCTTTGGCATCAGCGCCCGGGTAAACTTGATGCAATAACCGGTTGTGTTGGTCACAAGGCTCCGGCCGTTGCAATCGTAGATACTGCCGCGGGAAGCGGTAATGGTCTCGGTAGAATAGATTTTTTTTTCCGATTGCTCTTTATAATAATCACCGTTGACCAGCTGAAGGCGCATCAGCGTAAAAATATAGCTCACAAACACCAGCGCCACAACGGCGATCACCAGAATATAACGAAATTTGCTGTTTTTCAAGCTCATGCCAGATCCTCCTCGTCCTTTTGGAATTTCCGGTCAAAATGGTTCAGGATTCCATAAAGGGGAAAGGCGCAGATCCCGGTAAAGAAAAAGGTTGGCAGGATCTGGCCGGTCAGGGCAATGCCAAACGGCATGCGGCTCCAGATCAGCAGATGATAAAGATAATCCAGCAGCTGCTGCAGCGCAACGGCGGCCAGGGAAACGTACATGTAGATCAGGAAATTCCGCTGCAGGAAGACTTCCAGCGCCGCCGAAATAAAATAGGATGCAAACATAAAAAAAATGGCGTCGAGCCCGACGATCGAAGCGGTTGTAAACTGAGAGAGCAGCCCCATTGCCAGACCAAACCAGGCGGAAAACCTACAGTTTTCAAAAAAAGCAACGCCGATCGCCAGCAGCAACAAAAGAGAAGGCGCGCACCCCAAAAAGCGCACGCCGAAAGCCGGTACGCTCTGTAAGAGAAAGCATACCAGCGTTAAAACAACATATTCTATAATTTTCCAGTAACTGCGGGGTTTGCTAAACATCAGCTCTCACTTTCAAAATTGGTAATTACAAAAACCGTGCTCACAGCATCCACATTTACCGCCGGCTCCAGCACTGCGTATTGAGAAATCCCGTGGCTTTCTGTTTTCAGCTCCCGCACCCTGCCCAGAAGAACACCTTTGGGAAACACACCGCCGACGCCGCTTGTTTCCACCGCGTCTCCGCTGTTGAGCACAACGCCGGTGTTCAGATAGGCCAGCTTTAAGAGGCCCTGCTCCGACAGGGCGTAATCCCAGTCGAGCACTCCAACATCCTGGGTGCGGGTGACAATCGCACCGATCTCACAGGAAGAATCCAAAACAGTCGTTACCTTGCTCCAGGTAAGCCCCAGCTCGTTGATATAGCCCACAACCCCGTCTGCCGTCATCACCAGATCTTTCTTTTTTAGTCCGTCGGCAGAGCCTTTATTTAAAGTAAGGGTATGAGAATAGCCGTTTTGATCGCTTCCAACCACCAAGCAGGTGGCAAATTCAAAATCCGCATGTTCTTCCGCAATCCCCAGCATGGCCTTCAGGCTTTTATTTTCATTGGCGTAGCCTTCCGCATCGCGGATCAGTTGCGCGGCGCTGGCCAGCTCGTTTTTGAGCTTGGCATTCTCTGCCTCCAGCTCTTCATAATCGGTATAGGCCCTTACCAGATTGCCGCCGTATTTGAGCACGGTAGAGCAGAAATTCTGAACCGGTGTGATCAGCGTACCGGCAATGTTTTCAAAAATGGTCATATGGCCGTGTGCAGCCGTATCCAGCACCATCATGCAAAGCAGCATGACGGCCGCAATACAGATGGCGATAAAGGTTCTTGTTTTTAAAAAGGCTTTCATCGTTATCTGGTGATGGTTGCCCAGAGCACCGGATCTTCAAGGCTTTTACCGGTTCCCAGCGCAACACAGTCCAAAGGTTCATCCGCAATATGCACCGGCATGCCGGTTTCTTTATTTACCAGCGTATCCAGGCCGCGCAGCAGCGCACCGCCGCCGGTAAGCGTGATGCCATGATCAATAATATCCGCGGAAAGCTCAGGCGGCGTATCCTCTAGGGTCTGTTTAATTGCGTCTACCACCAGCTGAATCGATTCCGCCAGCGCCTCCCGGATGTGTGCCGCGCTGATATCAATGTTTTTAGGCAGCCCGGTAATCAGATCGCGCCCCCTTACGCTCATATCGCCTTCTCCGGCATACGGATAGGCCGACCCGATTTCAAATTTGATCTCTTCCGCCGTGCGGTCTCCGATTAAGAGATTAAAATGCTTTTTAACATAGGCAACGATTGCTGCGTCAAATGCATCTCCCGCAACCCGGACAGAACGGGAGGAAACGATTCCGCCCAGTGAAATAACCGCCACCTCGGAGGTGCCGCCGCCGATATCAACCACCATACTGCCTGTCGGCTCCCCAACCGGGAGCCCCGCGCCGATCGCCGCGGCAAGAGGCTCTTCAATAATCCGCACGTCTTTGGCGCCGGTTTCATAGGCGGCGTTTTCTACCGCGCGGTGCTCAACATCGGTAACGCCAAAAGGAATACAGATCAGAATTCTTTTTTTGGAAAGGGCGTTGTTGCCCATGGTTTTTTTCAAAAAAAAGCGCAGCATGGCGGAGCCGCTTTCAAAATCGGCGATGACGCCTTCTTTAAGCGGGCGCACGGCCCGTATACTGTCGGGTGTGCGGCCGATCATCTCCTTGGCCTCCTGCCCAACGGCCACTACCCGGTTGGCGGTGGTATCGATGGCAACAACACTGGGCTCCCGGAGAATAATGCCTTTGCCGCTGCGGTAAACGATTGTATTCGCAGTACCGAGATCAATCCCGATATCGGTGTAGTTTAAAAATTTCAGCGCACGGAGTTTTTTGAAAAAATTGGCCATTTTTTTATGATTTCCTTTCCATTATGGATAATATCTCTTTACAGACCTGTTGAAAAATTTCGGTGGGAAAGCCCATTACCGTGTGAAAACTGCCGCGGATGCGGGAAACGAAGCCACTGTCCTGCACGCCGTAGGCACCGGCCTTGTCCATCGGTGAGCCGGTAGCGATATAGGCTTGAATCTCTTCTTCCGAAAGGGAGCGAAAGCAAACTTCCGCACGATCGGCAAACGACCGGCAGAATCCGCCCTTCTCTATATAAACACCGGTATAGACCTCGTGCACCCTGCCGCTCAGCGCGCGCAGCGTGTTTGCAGCGGCTTGCCGGCTTTCCGGCTTGCCGAGGATCCGCCCTTCAAAGCAGACAACCGTATCCGCCGCAACCAGCAGCATCCCGCCCGGAACAGATACGGAACGGCCTTTGCCTTCCGCCAGCGCGCAGACCAGCGCGGCCGGATCCCGGAGCCGGATTTGCGTTTCATCAAAATCAGGGCGTACAACCGTTACCCGGTGGCCCAGCTCTTCCAAAAGCTGCTTTCTGCGCGGCGAGGCAGACGCCAGCAGAATATTCACGATTGAAAGCCGATCTGCCCCAGCTCATACTGATGCAGCTGATTGCGCAGATTTTCGTTTTCTTCTTGCAGTTTTTCAAGCTGCTCCTGATAGGCTTCCCGGCTGTTTTTCTGCTCGGCGCCAACCGCCTCCAGTTGGTTGAGGTAACGCCGGATTTCTTCCCGAAGACGGGCGCAGGATTCTTTGTTTTTTTCGTTCTCATCGCAAAGATCCAATCCGCAGAGAATCGCGGCCATGGCAACGCTCAGCTTGGGGTTGCCCCGCAGCAGCGCGCGGATCTTGGTATCGAGCGTTTCAGCAAGCTTCAGCGTATAATCCCGGTCTTCATCGGTAACAACGACAAATTCAGAGCCCGCAACAGAAATGCTGATTTTATTCCTGCCCATAAGTCTCTCCCTTCCACATCTTCTTTAAATGATTATACGTGATTTACCAGAATATTTCAAGATAATATTTGACAGGATTTGTAAAAAATATTATAATAACAAATCAATTGAGGTGAAAAGCATGCAGTTTTTAAATTATATGACCGCGGCGTTCGGGCAGGTAGCCATTCTGGCAGTGCTGGTAGCGGTGGGCTTTATCTGTGATAAAACCGGTCTTTATACAGAAAGCGTCTCCCGCCGGTGCAACGATCTTTTATTTTATATTATAACCCCGGCAGTAATTATTGACTCTTTTTTAAATGTGGAATTTAATCCGGAAAACGGCCGGTCCTTCCTGACCGCTTTTTTGATTGTTTTACTTTTTCATGGTGCCGGTGCGCTTGTGGTCTGGCCGCTGTTCCGCAGCGCCGGGGAAAACCGCCCGGTATTCCAATATGCGGCAATGTATGGAAATATGGGCTATATGGGTCTGCCGCTGGCAAAGGCGGTGGCGGGCGAACTCGGCGTGTTCTACTGCTCGGCCGCGGTGGCGGTTTTCAATATGTTTGCATTCACCCACGGGGTAAGGCTGATGGAAAAAGGCGCCCGGAAATTTCAGCTGAAAAAGCTGATATTAAATCCGGGCTCCATCGGGATTCTGATCGGGCTGCCGCTTTTTTTGCTGCGTGTGCGGCTGCCGGCGCTGCTCGGGGAACCGGTTGCTTATCTGGGCAGTCTCAACACCCCGCTCGCAATGCTCATGTTTGGCACCTATCTGGCCAATACCGATCTTTTGGGCATGTTCCGGCAGAAGGAAAACTATCTGGTGGCGTTATTAAAACTGGTTGTTTTCCCCCTGGCGGCGCTGGGGCTGATGTGGCTGGCGGGAATCCGGGGCGCTCTTTTGGTTACTGCGGCCGTTTTTTGCAGCGCACCGACCGCCAACAATACGGTGATGCTGGCAGCCAAATACGGGCATGATACGGGCATCGCCTCCAAGGCGAGCGGCTTCACCAGTGTTCTCTCTGTGCTGACCATGCCGGTTTGTATTGCGCTGGCCGATCTGATCGGATAATTGAACGGCTTTTTTAAGAGAAGAACAAGACTTTTTCCGTAAATAACGTGATATTCTGTTTATGTCAGGCTTTATTTGGCGGCTGGATACCCTTGTCCATCTCCCTTTTTTCCCATTCGATAGGCAAGCGGGGTGGTTCTCATGATGCTTTTGAATACGGTACAGAAGTGATTGCGTGAGGAAAAACCCGTGTCAAACGCAATCTGCTCAACGCTGTTGTCGGTTGAGCGCAGAAAACGGCAGGCAAGACGGATCCGCTCCTCCAGGATGATGCGGTGCAGGGGTTTGCCTGTTTTTTCTTTAATGAGTGATGCAATGTAGACTGGGTGATATCCGA
Organism: Clostridiales bacterium; assembly: GCA_003343605.1. Lineage (GTDB taxonomy): Bacteria > Bacillota > Clostridia > Oscillospirales > QAKW01 > QAKW01. The sequence continues at coordinate 27,327 of QAKW01000083.1, read as the reverse complement.
ATGCCTTGCCGAGAGTTTCATTATCCTTAATTTCTGCGGCATTGCTTCTGATGTAGAGCAGAATTTTTTCGATAAGGCGGGCGCTGTAATCCTGCGGGGCGGTTTGCCGCTCGAGCAACGCGCAAAGCAGTTCTTTCAGCTCGGCAGACGTGCGTGCATCGCTGTACTGACTTTTTGATGCATATGCTGCGACGATCTGCAAGACCGCATCGCGTACCATTTGATCGACCGGGAAAACAGCGGGGGCATCATAGCCCTCTGCCGTCACAAGGTCGAATCGGAGCGCGGGATCATAGGCACTGCGCGCAACGGGAGCAAGAGGCATACTTTGATTTTGAAATGCCCGCGTCAGGTCATAGTTTAGAACGGCGACCTTCATTTTCCCGCGAAAATAATATTCCGTTTCGGGGGGAATACAGATAAACATATTTTCCCGCAGCGGATAATCTTGCCCCGCAATGCAGATCAGACCTTTGCCGCCAAGAATGAGAAAAATGCGGTGATCGTATGCCATGCGCGGGGAGGTACCCTCGAGTACGGCAGGCTGGATCTGCGCGGCTCTCAGGTAAGGATTGCACTCTGAAAGATGCATATGCGCTCTCCTTTTAATCTTTATTTTTTGAACTAAAATATTTACATTACACCTATATTCTAGCAGGCCTGCGTGGTATAATCAACCCTGATACAAAAGTTGGATCTTAAAAATCGAAATTTTTGTTTGAAGGGAGAAAAGATATGACAAAACGTAGCTACAAGGCCTGTGACGAAACGGGGCGGGAATATGAATTCGACTGTTTACAAAAAGACGGTAGTCTCTTTTTGACACTGAAAAAGGAAGCTTTTAAGGGCGCGAAAAAGCTGTGGGTACTGAAGGAACTTTCGGCGGCAAAGGCCGGACAGAGCGGCTATTATATCATTCCCCGCAGCATCGACATGATGGGGGATATGCAGATCATGTTCACCGACCGTGCTGATGAGGCCGGGCTCTGCCGTGCGCCCATTATGTCCTTTTATGTGTTGAAAAAAGAAGACTACTGCGCTTTGATTCGTATCGAACGAAATTATAAGTATCAGTTTGATATTATGGTAAAAGACGGTGTTTACACGGTTGCACCGCTCTTTGATTTCGAAGATGTTAAAAAAGACCCGGTCTATGACGATATCCGCCTTGAAATCATTGAACTTCCGTTAGCATCCGAACTTGGCGATTTTGCAAAAGCCGAACGTGATATCCGCCTTGCGCGCGGTGAAATCGTCACCCTTCGCGAAAAGTGCGCGTCTCCAGCCGTTGAATATGCGAGAAAATACCCGCTGATCCGTATCCGTATGGGATGGAAGCCCAGCCCCTCGCCCGTCTTTCATCAGACGGTTGAAAATGAACCCGATATGTTTGTTGCCTGTTCTTTCGAACGTGTTTGCGATATCGCTGATGAGCTGAGAAGACAGGGCGTTGAAGGCGCGGAATTACAGCTCGTTGGCTGGAACCAAAGTGGCCATGATGGGCGCTTTCCGCAGCTTTTTCCCGCAGATTCGAGGCTTGGCGGCAACGATGGACTAAAAAAGGCAATCGCACACGTCAAATCCTTAGGCTACCGAATTTCACTCCATACCAACCTCATTGATGAATATGAAATTGCAGATACCTTCACATGGGATGATATCTGTGTCAACAAAGAAGGCTCTTATCTTCAGAAAGGGCATTACAGTGGAGGATATGCATACCATGTCTGTCTCAAAAAGCAGCTCAGGAACAATCGCCGTGATCTTCCCGCAGTCGCCAAGCTCGGTCTTAACGGCATCCACTTTACTGACGTAATCTCAATCGTTGAGCCTGATACCTGCTATGCGGAAGGGCATATCTGCTATACGAAAGAAGCGGTTGAAGCCGTACAGATCATTATTAGGGAAAGCCGTGAATTGATGGGTGCGTTCAGCTCTGAGGGGACAATGGATTTTGCCTTGAAGGATCTGGACTATGGTCTGTATGTCTCCTTCGGTGATGGATTCGGGCAGAAATATATTCCGTTCAGCGAGCGCCTGATTCCATTTTTTGAATTGACCTATCACGGCATTATTCTTTATAACCCGATTAGTCCGACCGTCAACGCCCCCCTGAAAGGAGTCCGCGACCGCCTTATTTACCTCCTGCGCGGCGGTAAGCCCACCTTCTACTTCTATTCGAAGTTTCGCACGGGCACTCAGAAGAACTGGATGGGTGAAATTGATCTCACTGCCGAAACCCATGAAAAGCTTTGTGAAAGCGTTGCATGCATTGCCAGGGAGGCAAAGGAATATCTTCCCCGGGCAGACAGGCAGTTTATCTTTATGAAAAATTACGAAATTCTTGATAACGGCATTGAAATCGCAACCTATGAGGACGGAGGGCGCATTGCGGGCAACTTCTCTGAAATTGATGCCGAATACGATGGATTTACCATTCCCGCCGGGGAAGCGATCTTTCTGTAAGGGGGCAATGCGGAAAGAGAGAACTTTTATTCTCGTATTTCTTTTTGTTTAACCGGACGTGTTCATTATAGAACGCCCCGGTAATAAAGCCCGCGGGTATATGCGGCAGGCTTTTCTTTTGTGCCAAGCTTGTATGCGCGGAGAATCCGGATGATTTCCTCCGGGCTCTCACCAGTAAAAAGCAGCCGGCCGAAGGAAACGCCCGTTTCCTGCCATTCCCGGTTGCGGTCGGCCAGGAAGAGCGGCACACTGTTAAACAGCGTATTATTGCAGCCGTGGCCGCAGGCAGCGGGAAAGACACGCCCGGTACGGTCGCGCAGTGCAGAGCCCGCGCCGTTTTTGCAGGGCCCGAGATTCCGGATCAAACAGTTTGCGGTTTCCATCAGCGGCAGGCGGCCGTAAACAATCAGGCCAACCGGAAGCGGCTTCGGCAGAGCACAAATCTGCCGGAGCGTGAGCTCAAACGAGAGCGTTGCATCGGCCAGATCGTTCTGAAAGGCTGCCAGCGCCTGGGCGTTGGCCAGATTCAGGGCATAATCTCCGTGCAGGGTAAACCCCATGGCTTTCAGGGGCGTGATCTGGCCCAGATTGCGGCAGAGCACATGGCGGAATCCCATGGTATAAAGCCGGTTGCCGAGCTGCTCAAGCTCTCGTTCTGAAAGAAAGGCGGGCAAAAATATTCCGGCGCGTGCATCGCTGCCATAAGGCCGGCATTTTTCCAGCCTGGTACCGTTGAGCCACCAGCGGGAGAGATACCGCTCTGGCTGTTTGGGCAGATCTTCGGGATTCCAGAACCATCCTTCCAGCGCTGCTTTTTCCGGCGCCGGATAAGCGCGTGCGGCGGGAAGGGGGGTTGATGAAAAGGGGTGGGGAACCGGCGTGAAAAACGCCGCCGCGGCTTCGAGCGCCCGCCGGCGCAGATCATTGAACGCCGCCGCGGGATAATACAGATCCTGATCTACCCGGATTTCCAGCTTATCCAGTGTAAAAGGCGTGCCGCCCAGCTTAGATAGCGCGCGTTCTGCGTCTTCGGCTGAGACCGCGCGTTTCAGCGCAGGCGCGGGCGGCGGGCCGCTGATTTCGGCGGTGAAGCCTTCGCATGCAACCCAGAGCCGGCAAAGGTTTTCCCGCAGCAGCAGGCGGAAAGAAACCGCGCGCTTTTTGGGTTCATAGCCGGCTTTCAGCGTTTCGGAAACCGGCGCGACCGCCTGTTTGTAATCGGCGTATTCCGTTTTGGTTTTGGTGCCGAACATGGCAGGGCCGCGGCGGCCGCTCAGATATCCGCAGGTAAAACCGCTGCGGGAAAAAATCTTCTCAAGGCGGGCCAGATCTTCTTTGCCGGGCGTTTGCCCCTCCAGCGCCCGCCGGTAAGCGGCGGTGACGCTGCCTACATATTCCGGCGATTTCAGCCGGCCTTCGATTTTTAAAGAAGCCACGCCGGCTTCCTTGAGCGCATTCAAATTTTCCAGCGCGGCAAGATCTTTCAAACTCAGCGGATAGCGTCCGCCGGCGTCCGGCAGGCGGCAGGGCTGTGCACACAACCCCCGGTTTCCGCTCTTGCCGCCAATCACGGATGAGAGATAGCAGTTGCCGCTGTAACTCATGCAGAGCGATCCGTGTGCAAAGATCTCGATTTCCATTTCCGTATGCCGGCAGATATGCCGGATGGCCTGCAGCGAAAGCTCCCTTGCCAATACAACGCGCCGGAACCCCAGCTTCTCCAGATAACGCACGCCGCTCAGGGAATGGATATTCATTTGCGTTGAAGCATGAAGCGGCAGGGAAGGGCATACTTCCCGCAGGACCCGTGCAACCCCCAGATCTGCCACAATGGCCGCATCGGCTCCGCTGGCTGCAATATCCTGCGCCAGCTCCAAGAGTGCCGGTATTTCATCTTCACGGGTCATGGTGTTGACGGTTACATAAACTTTTACCCGCCGCAGATGGCAAAAGGCAACCAGCCGGGCCAGCTCTTCTCCGGTAAAACCGGCGGAAGCGCGGCGCGCGTTTAAAAGAGGGCCGCCTGCGTAAATCGCATCTGCGCCGTTATTGACGGCGCTGCGCGCACTGGCAAAATTGCCGGCCGGGGCCAGAAGCTCCATAAATATCACGTTCCTTTCCTGTAAAACCACCGTCATTATATACCAAAACCGGGGAATATTGCAACCGCAACTTGACTATTGGGTGAAAAAGCGTTAAAATAAAAAAATAAATAGGATGTTGGAGTGGAACGAATGAATAAAATCGCAGTTTTCTTCCGCAAATACGGGCATAAAATGCTTACTTTTTTTATTGGACTGGCATTTCTTACTCTTTGTGTTTTTCTGCTGGTTTTGGGCGGCAATAAGGTTTACCACATGTTTAAACCGGCGCACATTTACGAAGAAGGGGTTGATCCGGACCTGATCTGGGCGGGCGCGCCTTTTGATGAATTGAACGGCTCCGACCTCGAGGAAGGATCGGCGGAATATTTTGAGCAATATATCGCCAATTTTGTAAAGCAAGATTTTCCCAGCTTTTCCGATCCGGTGGGGCTGAACACCGATTATTTTATTTCCTATGGCATCTGGCAGGCGATCAAGGTCAACGGGCAGGGGGTCTATGCTTACAATAAAGACGGCTCGTTTTTGATCCCGAAGAGCGATGTGGAAAAGTTTGCCCGGTTCAACTTTAATTACAATGGGAAGATTGCCTTTCGCAGCGTGGATATCTGCGGCTCCTTTACGTATGATAAGCTGAGCGGCTGTTACAAGGTGAGCTCAGCGATGGGAAACAGCTATCTGGTTCCGGATGTGATTGATATACAGTTCGACGGGGAGACGGGGCTTTACACCCTGCTGGTGGATTGCTATTATGACGATGGCCTCAGCGAAGAGGATGTAACGCAGGACCGTACGAAATTCAGCAAGCGTATTTCCATTACGCTGCAGGCGGTGGAGGAAATTCAGATGGTGAACGATACGGAAACGCTGGTCACGAATTATCAATATACTTCCTGCACGCTGGTGGACGAAACGGCCGGAAACTAACGCTGGAAGATCAGGGGAGAGTGGCCAAAATCAGGCCACTCTCTTTTTGGACTTATGAAGATGAATGCAACAGGATAAAGGAGCCAAGATGGACGGGAATCATGAAACCTCCGCTTACCGCGCTTTACGCAAAAGCGCCTACAGGCGGAAATATGAAAAAGCACTTTTATTCGGCGGGAAGCGCTTTACTTTCAGCGCGTTGCTGGCCCGCACGGAATACGCATATAACACGTTCCGGCAGATGGGCGTAGAACCGGGTGAGCGGGTCTGCCTCTGCCTGCCCAACTGCCCGGATTTGCTTGCTTCCTTTTATGGGCTTTCGCGGCTGGGCGCGGTTGGCGTACTGGCGCATCCGGCGTCTTCCGCGCGGGAACTCAAGATGCAGATGGAGGCTTCCGGCGCACGGCGGCTGATTACCACTGCCCGGCAGTATGAGGAATATTGTAAACGGGAGCGTCCGCTTCCGCCGGGGCGTCTGATTATCTGCCGGCCTGAGAGCGATATGCGCGGAAAAGTTAAACGCGCCTATCTTGCGCTGCAGACGCCGGCGGAAGAAGAAATCAAGGGTTATATTCTCGATGAGCTGATCGCGGAAAACCGTTACAGCGCCAGTGAAACGCCGTCCGGCGGCGGGGAACAGCCGGCGGTCATTCTGTTTGGGACAAGTTGTTTTATAAACGCAAGGCCTATTCTGTATTCGGCCCAGGAGCTGCAGCATACGGTTGAGGAATTCTGGCGCCATCAGGAGATGGTTTCAACGGTATTGATCGAAAATTCCTTTGCAACGGAAGGCGGTTTTCTGGCGGCGCACAGCGCGCTTTGCACCGGCCGGGCAATCTATTGGAACGTGGGGGATCCGATTGCGCTTGCCATAAAAGCAAAACCGGATTTTCTGGTTGGAACAGAAGAATTTTTCTGGAACTTCCGGCAGCAGCAGGGGCTTGCCCATCTGAAGTGGAACCATCTTCAGGGCGGATTTCAAATTGGAAAGGATCTTACGCCGCTGATGGAAAAATTCGCCGGCCGGGCGTTTGCGGCAGCCGGTGGCCGGGGGATCCTTTCCAGCGCGCCGGTACCGTTGAAGGTACGCCGGGAACCGCTGTTTTTTGTGCGTGATTTTGGGGTGCGCCTTTCTGATATGGAGCGGGAAATCGCCCTGATCGAGGGGATCGGGAAGTGCCGCTGTATTGCAGAGGGCGGCGGGATCCGGCTGAAGGTTCTGCCCGATGGGAAAGACGCGGTTAAAACGCTGGGCCGGGGGATCGTTTCCTGCTGCCGTCGGGAAATGAATGCGCTGCACCTTCCCCGCTCGGTAGAGTTCTGCACGTCGCTTTAAAAAAAACTTTACTAACCTGAAAAAGCATGTTATAATAGCAGTAAACAGCGCATTTTGCGCCGGGCCGCCCGGGAGCGGCGGTTGCTGTGCCGATGTTGCGCGTGAACTGATCGCTTTACCTGGTAAGATAATTTTTGATTCATTGAAGAGGATTTGGTATGGGAACCGTCATCAGCATTGTTTCCGGCAAGGGCGGCGTAGGGAAAACGACCCTTTGCGCAAACCTGGCTTTTGCCCTGGCGCTTGAGGGGCGCACTGTGATTGCCATCGATGGGGATATGGGGTTGCGTAATCTGGATATCCTGCTGGGGCTGGAGAGTAAGGCCTCCTATGATCTGATGGATATTCTGGAAGGCCGCTGCCCTGTAAACAAAGGGATTACGGCGCACGACAGCCTGCCGAATCTTCACTTTATCCCCGCTTCGGAGGATTATACGGCCCGGATGGATCCCTATGCGTTCCGGCGGCTTTGCCGGTATCTCGGCGATCATTATGAATATGTGCTGATCGATGCGCCCGCAGGGGTGGGCGAGGGATTCCGCAGCGCGGTTTTCTGCGCGCAGCGGTGCTTGATCGTTTCCACGCCGGATCTGACCTCCGTGCGTGACGCCAGCCGGACGGCCACGATTGTAACAGGGATGCGGGCCATACGGGTAGAGCTCGTTATTAATAAAGTGCGAAAGCAAATGATGAAAAAGGGATATTTGCAGAATGTAGACGAGGTGATGGATTCCGTTTCGCTTCCGCTTCTGGGGCTGATCCCGCACGATGAGGCGGTGGTCATCTGCTCCAACCGGGGAGAGATTCTGCCGGGAACCCGGTCTGCAACGGCTGTATCTTTTATGAATATTGCAGGGCGGCTGCAGGGCCGGGATATTCCGCTCGCACCGTTCTGGAGAAAGTAGGAGGCTATAACATGAACATTGCGCTGATTGCCCATGAAAAGAAAAAAGAGTTAATGGTGCAGTTTTGCATTGCCTACGCGGGAATTCTGGCGAAGCACAACCTGTGCGCCACCGCGACCACCGGCAATCTGATTTCCGATGCGACCGGGCTGAATATCAATAAGGTTTTGAGCGGGCCGCATGGCGGCGAGGATCAGATTGCGGCAAGGATTTCCTATGGAGAAATTGATGTTTTACTTTTTTTCCGCGATCCGCTTACGCCAACAACCCGGGAGCGGGAGGAACTCAATATCCTCCGGCTTTGCGATGTCCATAATGTACCGGTAGCCACCAATATTGCAACCGCCGAGGTGATCATTATGGCTTTGGAACGCGGCGATCTGGACTGGCGGGAAATCAGCAGGCAGTAACGCAAATTGCAGTCCCCGCTCTCAGCGGCATTCTGGGAGTGGGGATGTTTTTATGTTAGATCAAGGAGAGGATTTTGAAAATGGCTCAGATTACAGCGCCGAAGGGCACGCAGGACATTCTGCCGGCGGAATCCCACCGCTGGCAGTGGGTGGAAAGAACCATACGCGATTTGTGCGCGCAATATGGATTCCGGGAAATCCGCACGCCGGTTTTCGAGCATACGGAGGTTTTTGTGCGCGGCGTCGGCGATACGACCGATGTGGTTACCAAGGAAATGTATACCTTTGAGGATAAGGGCGGCCGCTCTGTGACGCTGCGGCCGGAAGGTACGGCCGGGATCGTACGTTCGTTTGTTGAAAACGGGCTGTTTAACGAAGCGCTGCCGGCCAAGCTGTTTTATCTGATTCAGTGTTTCCGCTACGAAAAACCGCAGAAAGGGCGCCTGCGGCAGTTTAATCAATTCGGGCTGGAGCTTTTCGGCGCCCCGGATCCGATTGCGGATGCAACGGTTATTTCACTGCCTTACCGGTTGTTTGAGAAGATCGGCCTGAAGGGGATTTCACTGGAGCTCAATTCCATCGGCTGCCGGGATTGCCGCGGAAGATACCGTGAGGCGCTGGTCTCCTATTTTAAAAAAGATCAGGAAAAGCTCTGTGCGACCTGCCGGGAGCGGCTGGATAAAAATCCGATGCGCATTCTGGACTGTAAGAGCGAAATCTGCCGTGCGGTTGCGCAAAACGCGCCGCTGATCACGGATTTTCTCTGCGACGACTGCCGCGATCATTTCAAAGCGGTTCAGCGCTATTTGGAGTCGATGGGAATTGCGTTTCGAATCAATCCCAGAATCGTGAGAGGCCTGGATTATTATAACCGCACGGTATTTGAATTCATCAGTGATGAGATCGGCGCGCAGGGCACGGTTTGCGGCGGCGGCCGTTACGACGGCATGACCGAGCAATTCGGCGGCGCACCGCAGCCGGGGATCGGCTTTGCCATGGGGCTGGAGCGTTTTATGCTGGTGTTGGAACAGGCCGGAATCGAACCGCCCGCAGAGCGAATCTGCGATCTCTTTATGATTCCGCTCGGTGAACGGGCGAAAACACAGGCGATTCGGCTTGCAGACCGGCTGCTGAATGAAGGGGTGTGCGCGCAATACGATCTGCTGGGCCGCTCTGTGAAGGCACAGATGAAATATGCGGATAAGATCGGCGCGGCCTGTGTGATGGTGCTCGGGGAGAGCGAGCTGGATGCAGCGGCCGTTACGGTTAAGCGAATGGCGGATGGGAAGCAGGAATCGGTTGCGCTGGATCAACTGAACCGCGCCTGGCTGGAGGGATTTTTAAAATGAGAAGAACAGATTACTGCGGGGAAATTACGCCCCAGAAGATTGGTGAAAGGGTTACTGTTTGCGGCTGGGTGCAGCGCCAGCGGGATTTGGGCGGATTGATTTTCATTGATCTGCGCGACCGGACGGGCCTGATTCAGCTTCAGTTCGATGAATCGGTTGAGAAAGAAGCCTTTCAAACCGCCTTTACCGTTAGAAGCGAATATGTTTTGGAAGTCAGCGGAACCGTTGCAAAACGCGGCGGGGCGGTGAATCCCAATCTGAAAACCGGTATGCTGGAGGTTCTGGCGGATTCGATCAAAATATGGTCGAAGGCCAAAACTCCGCCCTTTGAGATTGTGGAAAACAGCAACGTCAATGAAGAGCTGCGGCTGAAATACCGTTATCTGGATCTGCGGCGGCCGGATTTGCAGGGCAATATTCTGATGCGGCACCGCATTACAAAAATTACCCGCGATTATTTTGATGAGCAGGGATTTATTGAAATTGAAACACCTATTTTAATGAAGTCCACGCCGGAGGGCGCAAGAGATTACCTGGTTCCCAGCCGGGTTCATCCGGGCTCTTTTTATGCGCTGCCCCAGTCGCCGCAGATTTATAAACAGCTTTCGATGGTGGCGGGCTTCGACCGCTATATGCAGATCGCGCGCTGCTTCCGGGATGAAGACCTGCGAGCCGACCGGCAGCCGGAATTCACACAGATTGATCTGGAAATGTCGTTTGTGGATCTGGAAGACGTGCTTGCCGTGGGAGAGGGCTTTATGGAACGCCTGTTCCGTGAAATATGCGGGCGGGAGCTGCAGTTGCCGCTGCCCCGGCTGACCTACAGGGAAGCAATGGAGCGTTATGGCTCCGATAAACCGGATACCCGGTTTGGCATGGAGCTGTTTGATATCAGCGATATCGCGGCCGGGTGCGGCTTTTCGGTTTTCATCAGCGCCGTGCAGGCAGGCGGCAGCGTGCGGGGGATCAACGCGCCCGGCGGCGCCGGCGCGCTCAGCCGCAAAGAGATCGATAAGCTGACCGAGCATGCCCGGGGAATCGGTGCGAAGGGGCTTGCCTTTCTGCGCTGGACGCCGGAGGGGATCACCTGCCCGTTTTCAAAATTTATCAGCCAGGAGGAGCTGCAGGCAATTTTGGAACGCGCCGGAGCCAAAGAGGGCGATGCGCTGCTTTTTGTTGCCGATGAAAAAAACAGCGTGGTATTTGGAACGCTGGGTGCATTGCGGCTGATGGTGGCCGATAAAATCGGCGTGGAGAAAAACGGGTATGCACTGCTGTGGATTACAGAATTTCCTTTCTTTGAGTGGGATGAGGAACAGCAGATCTGGGTGGCGATGCATCATCCTTTCACGGCTCCGCTGGATGAATGCCTGCCGTATCTTGAAAGCGATAAAGGGAAGGTGCGCGCCAAAGCCTATGATCTGGTGCTCAATGGTGTGGAGCTCGCCAGCGGGTCGATCCGCATTACGGATCCGGATCTGCAGGGCAGGATTTTTAAACTGCTGGGCCTTTCGGAAGAGGAGGCGCATCGGAAATTCGGCTTTTTAACCGATGCGTTCCAGTATGGCGCACCGCCGCATGGCGGCATGGGGCTCGGCCTGGACCGGCTAGTGATGCAGTTGCTGGGGCTTCGGAACCTAAGGGATGTTGTGGCTTATCCGAAGGTGCAGAACGCTTCGGAGCTGATGAGCGAATGTCCCTCGGAAGTTTCGGCGGAGCAGCTGCAGGAGCTTGGTATTACACTGCTGGAGCAGCCGGAGAATTAACAGAAAGTTCATAGCAATCCGGCCGATTCTATGATAAAATCATTTTGAGAAGATTATGAAGCGGCAGAATACTCCGCCGCTTTGAATTAAGGAGGCTTCCATGATCGAAGTTAAAAATATCGTGAAAAGATACGGCGATAAATTTGCTGTGAACGATATCTCTTTCAAGATCGATACCGGTGAAATCGTTGGATTTCTGGGGCCGAACGGCGCAGGAAAATCCACCACCATGAATATTCTGACCGGCTATCTTTCCGCTACCAGCGGCACTGCGGTGATCGATGGAATCGATATTCTGGAGGATCCTACCGCCGCCAAAAAGCTGATCGGCTTTCTGCCGGAGCAGCCGCCGCTTTATATGGATATGACGGTGAAGGAATATCTGAATTTTGTGTATGATCTGAAGGGCTGCAAATTTGCCCGGAAAGAGCATCTGCAGGAAATATGCGCGCTGATCAAGATTGAGGACGTATACGGCCGGATGATCAAAAACCTTTCCAAGGGCTACCGGCAGCGGGTCGGCTTTGCGCAGGCCCTGGTGGGCAACCCGCCGGTACTGATTCTTGATGAGCCAACGGTGGGCCTTGATCCCCGCCAGATTATTGAAATCCGCAATCTGATCCAGCGGCTCGGCAAGAAGCACACGGTGATTCTCTCCACGCATATTCTGCAGGAGGTGCAGTCGGTCTGCGACCGGATTATCGTGATTAATAAAGGGCAGCTGATCGCCGATGGAACCGCCGATACCCTTACTTATAAAACAGCCGGGAACCGCCGGCTGGTGGCCCGGATCGCGGGCGGAAAAAATGATGTGAAAAAAGCAGTGCGGGCAATGGATGGTGTATTGTTCGTAGATGATCTGGGCCAAAAGGAATCGGGATCACATGATTTCCTGATCGAGAGTGAGCCCAGCGTGGATATCCGCAAGCCTTTGTTTCGGATGCTTTCTGAGCGGGGCTGGGTTTTGATGGGCCTGAAATCGATGGACATGTCTTTGGAGGATGTGTTTGTGAACCTGATTGCCAACGAAGGAGGTGCCGACGCATGACCGCGGTATGGAAAAGAGAGTTGCGTTCTTATCTGAAATCCCCGGTAGGATATGTTTATCTGTTTTTATATCTGATTCTGATCGGAACCTGCTTCAGTGTTTTTAATATCGGAAGCTATAGCTCGGAAGTCAGCTATTATTTTTATTTCAGCTGCTATGTTCTGATTCTGGTGATCCCGATTCTCACAATGAAGCTGTTTCCGGAGGAACGCAAAAATAAAACGGATCAGATTTTGATTACCGCGCCGATCAGCATCACCAAAATGGTGCTCGGAAAGTTTTTTGCAGCGTATACCATGTTTCTCATCAGCCTGGTGCCCAGTATTTTTGCGGTTGGTTTTTTATATATCAACGGCAACGTGGAAACCGGGATCATGATCGGAAACTATGTGGGGATCCTGCTGCTCGGCGCGGCCTACATTGCAATCGCCATGCTGATGGCATGCATTACGGAAAGTCAGATTATCGCGTTTATGCTGGGGTTCTTTACGCTGCTGATCTTTGCAATCTGTGATATTCTGAAATCGGTTATCAATCATGCGGTGGTAAACAAAATTGTAAACGTGATTTCCGTTTCCACCCGGTTTGAAAAACTGGCGGGCGGGCTTTTTGACTTTTCAACCATCTTTTATTTCTTCAGCTTGACGGTGGTATTTTTATTCCTGATCGTTCGCATCATCGATAAGAGGAGGTGGAGCTGATGGCCTTCGGCAAGAAAAAGGAAAAAATCCCTGCGGAGCAGGGCGTCCCCTTCTTTAAAACGCGCAAATTCAAATATGGCTCGATTTCCACCGGGCTGACCATCGTGTTTGTTGCGGTGGTGATTATCATCAACGTAATCTTTTCACTGCTCACCGATACCTATTCCTGGAAGCTGGATATGACTTCCTATAATCTTTACAGCATTTCCGCCAGCACAAGGCAAATTGTGAATTCCCTTACCCGGGATCAGAAGATTGAACTGACGGTAATGTATAATGAAGAAGAGTATCCCGAGCAGTTCCGTGAAACGGTAAAGCGTTTTGCCAATCTTTCCGACAACGTGAGCTATACTTTTGTTGATCCGGATGTCAATCCGGCGGCGCTTACGGCCTATGGGGCGGAATACAGTATTCAGGAAGGCGCGATCGTTGTGAAAAACGGCGACCGGGTTCGGGTAATTGCATTCAACGATATGTATGAATCGAACAGCTCCACCGGGTCAGTCACCTATAAAATTGAAGACTGCCTGGCTTCCGCAGTGCTTTATGTGACCAAAGAAGAGATCCCGTTGGTTTATTTTATCACCGGGCATGGGGAAGAGGGCTATGATTCCTTTATGAATCTGATCGCCAATAACGGCGCGGACGTTGAAGAGGTAAAACTCAGCCAGCTTTCGCAATTTGATCCTCTTGCACGGGTGATGGTGATCTGCGGCCCGATGATGGATTATTCTGAAACCGAAATCCGGCAACTGCAGGAATTCCTTGCCAACGATTATAATTATGAGCGCGATATTTTCTTTTTCTCCAATCCCGAGGCGCCGGCACTCCCCAATTTGGATGGCTTTTTGGCAGACTGGGGTTTTCAGCTGGAAAACAATATCGTTTTGGAATCGGATAACTACAGTGCGGCTACCTATGCCACATCAAGCGATTCGGTTCCGCTGTATCTGATTCCTTCCTATACCGAAGAAGAGGTCAGCGGAGTGAAGATTACGGCGGATTATCTGAGTGTTGTGCCCAACGCCCGGTCGATCACGCTGCTGTTTGAATCCTCCGGAATTACGGAGACAACCGCGCTGATGACTACTTCTGAGGAATCCTATGCCAAGAGCAGCAGCAACATCAACGCCGGCTACAAAAAAGCCGATGGTGATCCGCAGGGCCCCTTTACCGTGGCGGCGGTAGCAACCCGCTATAAATATGCCAACAATGTGGCGGTGGAAAGCCATCTGTTTGTTGCGGGTTCGGTGGATATGCTGGGCGCAAATTATATGAATTATAATGGAAACAGCAATTTCCTGTACCGTGTATATCAGATGATGGCGGATGAAAATGAATCAGAGATTGTTGGCGCCTCCAAAGAAGCGCGTTCCACTTCGATGACGCTGGATACGGCAACGGTACGGAATGCTTCCATCGTGTTCATCGCAGTGATCCCCGCGATCTTTCTGATTATCGGTTTGGTGGTTTATATCCGGAGGAGATATTTATGATAAAACGACTGAGGCCGGTTTTGATTTTAGCGGGCGTGGCGGTCGTGCTGGGGCTTGCGCTCTGGATTCTGGTGGCCTTTGTTTTGCCGAAAGACGAAACCGGAGAAGATAAGGGCAACAAGGTTGTGCTGATGGAGCAGGACTTCAGCGAAGCCGACACGCTGGAAATTCGCAATACCTTTGATCATTACACGCTGGTCAAGCAGGCGATCGGCACCTATTACGTCGATGGGAAAAAGGGCTATAATGTTAACAGTGAGAGCGTTACCTCTCTTTTGGAAAAACTCGGCAGCCTTACCGCGACTAAAAAGGTGATAGATCATCCCTCCGATGAACAGCTGGAAAGCTACGGCCTGAAGGACCCAAAAGGAACGGTAACAGTTTCCAATAAAGGCGAAACATTTATTTTTACACTTGGCGGCACCTCTTCTTCCGGCAATTATTACTGCCAGAAGGAGGGAGATCCGGCGGTTTATCTGATCGATACCTCTGTGCCGGATATTGTGTTGTTATCGCGTTATCAGTTCTACAGTGATACTATGATCAGCTACAGTGAAGATGCAGATCAGGAGACGCTTACGCCGATTGTGATCGGCGGCAGCGGCCGTCCGCAGGAAATCCGGCTGGAGATGAACAATTTGAGCGACGATGAGGTTGGCACTACCTATATCATGACGACGCCGATTTATCAGTCGTTTTCCTCTACCACGCAGGATAAGCTGTTTAACCTGCTTACCGCGCTGACAACCTGCAGCATCGTTGGCGATGATACCGGCGCCGAAGCGCTGGCCCGTTATGGGCTGGATCAGCCGGTTTATACGCTGACTTATACGCTCGAAGGAAAAACCGAAGAGGTCCATTTCGGCAATACAAATGAAAGCGGCATGCAGTATTGTTATACAGTGGGCGGGAAATTCATCCATTCCATTGAAACAAGCTATACAGAGATGCTGGGCGCATCGCTCAAAGACTATTGCGAGGATATGATTTATACCCGTGCGGTAGACGTAATTTCCGGAATCCGGGTAACCGGCGGCGGTAAAACGTTTACCATCGCAATCGGCGATAAAGACGACAACGGCGATTTCGCCGTTACCATCAATAATAAAACGGTTGACAGCGATCTGTTCTCTGATTTTTATTCCCACATCCTGACCATTGGGATTACCGATCTGGGTGAAAAGGGAGAGGCGAAAGACCCTTATGTCACGGTTGTTTTTACCCTGCGTGACGGCACGGTGGAAACCATGAACTTTTATCAGGTTTCCGAGCTGAAATGCTTTTGCGAGCTGAATGGAAGCGGGCATTTTCTGGTGAGCACGCTGAACGTAGACCGGATTGTGGAAAATGCGCAAAAGCTTTATAACGGAGAAGTGATTGAGCTGGAATGGTAATTTTTTAAAAAATACTTGCATTTTACGGGTGTAAGTGGTATACTACCTATTGAATATAAGGAGGTTCGTGAAAAACGGACCTCTTTGTTTTTGCCGGCAGAAGGGAGTCGTAAATGAAAGAGGGAATCGCAAGTAAGGTAGAAGCACTGGCTGCGCCGGTTGCGGAGGAGCTGGGCTACACGCTTTTTGATGTGGAATATGTAAAAGAAGGGCCGGATTATTTTTTAAGGCTTTATATTACCAGCGGGAGCGGGATCACGATTGATGACTGTGAGGCTATGTCGCGCGCGGTGGATCCACTGCTGGATGAGGCCGATTTTATCAAAGACCGGTATTATCTTGAGGTATCTTCGGTCGGGCTCGACCGCCCGCTGAAAAAGGAAAAGGATTTCCGCTATTTTTCGGGGCAGAAAATTGAAGTGAAACTTTTTTCACCGCGGGAGGGCAGTGATTATTGGATTGGTATTTTAAGCGGGTATGAAAATGGTATTTTTTCATTGGAGACCGATCACGGGCGATTGGAAATAAACGTCAAGGAAACCCGGCTGGTTCGTCCCTGGGTGGACTTTAACTGAGGAGGATAAAGGAAAAGAAAATGAAGAATGCAGAATTTTTTAAGGCACTGGATATGATTGAGGAGGAAAAAGGGATACCTGCCGATTATATGCTGGAAAAGGTGGAGGCTGCGCTGCTGGCAGCCGCCAAACGCGCGTATGGCACGGCGGATAATGCATCAGTTCTGGTAAACCGGGATAAAAATGAGATTAAGCTGCTGCAAAAGAAAACCGTGGTGGAGGAAGTGGCCGATCCGGTTATGGAGATCACGCTGGAAGAAGCGCACGATACCGTTTCCAAGCGGCTGAAGCTGGGCGATGAGGCGTTGGTTGAAGTAAAAACCAAGGAGTTCGGCCGAATCGCCGCCCAAAACGCCAAACAGGTCATTATCCACGGCATCCGTGATGGGGAGCGCGGCCTGCTCTACCAGGAGTTCAACAGCAAGGAATGTGAAATTCTTACCACCACTGTAAACCGTGTAGAGCCAAACGGCAATGCAATTCTGGATATTGGAAAAAGCCAGGCGATGCTGATTCGCAATGAGCAGATCCCCGGTGAGGTTCTGAATCCGGGTGATTTTGTAAAAATATATGTTGTTGAGGTGCGCACAGCGCAGAAGGGCCCGCAGATTCTGATTTCCAGAACGCACCCGGGATTGGTCAAACGGCTTTTTGAGCTGGAGGTGCCGGAGATTTTTGATGGATCGGTTGAAGTAAAGGCTATTGCCCGCGAAGCAGGCAGCCGGACCAAAATCGCAGTTTATTCCCATGATGAAAACGTGGATCCGGTAGGGGCCTGTATCGGTACGCGCGGAATGCGGATTTCCAAAATCTGCGAAGAGCTGAAGGGTGAAAAGGTCGATATTATCCGCTATAGTGAAAATGCGGAAGAATACATTGCGGCTGCACTGGCGCCGGCCAAAATCATCAGTGTGGCGGCCGATGATGCGCAGCATACCTGCGTGGTGGTGGTCAGCGACGATCAGCTTTCGCTCGCAATCGGAAAAGAGGGGCAAAATGCCCGGCTGGCCGCGAAACTGACCGGCTACAAGATTGATATTAAGCCGTTATCAAAAGTAGGTGAGTAAGCTTGGCGAAAGAAAAAAAAATACCGCTGCGGATGTGCCTGTGCTGCCGGGAAATGAAGCCGAAGAAGGAATTGGTAAGAGTTGTGATGAATAAAGAGGGCGTGATTGCCCTGGATTTAACCGGAAAAGCGCCGGGCCGGGGCGCATATCTCTGCCGGGAGAAAGAATGCCTGAAGAAGCTCTTGAAAACGCGGGCGCTGGACCGCGGCTTTGGAAAAACAGTGCCGGAAGAAATTTACCTGCAGATTCAAAAGGAGCTGGCCGGCAGTGAATAAATTTTTATCGACCCTGGGTCTGGCACGCAGAGCGGGCAGGTTGACCTATGGTTACGATATGGTGGTCTCGGGCCTTCGCAATACGCAGATGATTCTTTTATCGGAAGATATTTCTTCCAGAAGCCTGCGGAATATGGAGGCACAGGCACAGGCTTTTAAAATCCCGGTAGTGCGCGTACCGTTTGGAAAAGAACTTCTCGGCGCCAGTATCGGCACCAAGCCGGTCTGTATGATTGGTGTAATAGACCGGGGATTTGCCGGGAGTCTCAGGAAATGTATCGAAGGGGGTAATGAATTTGGAGCAGAAATACAGAGTTCATGAGTTCGCAAAAGATTTTGGCATGAAAAGCGCCGATATCATGGAGCTTTTAGATCGTTTTGAAAAGAAAGAACGGACCCATATGGCCGTTTTAACCCAGGGCGAGCTGGACTATCTTTTTAATTATTATACCAGAAAAAACCAGGTGGAGAGCTTTGCGGCCTATTTCGCGCTGGCCAATCAGCCGAAAAAGGAACCGGAAAAAGCCGCTCCGGTACCAAAGGAGCCTGCAGGCCCGCGGGAAAAAGCGGCTTCGGGAAAAGAGCCGAAGGTGCAGGAAAAAACACCGGAGAAGAAGCCGCTTCCCACCCGGGAACAGCGGCCTAAATCCCAGGAGCCTGCAACACATAAACACGCGGATCAAAAAACGCAGGCGCCGGCTGCGCAGCCGGCACCCAAACCGCAAAATAACGCGCCTCTGCCAAAGAAAAAAGAGCGCGGCCCCCGGCAGGTGCAGAAAATCGAACGGACGGTTCGCGTTGTTGATACCAGAACAAACGATGTGAATCTCGGAAAATACGACGATAAGCTGATGGATCTTGCCAGCAATCATGAAAACCGCAACACCTTTACCGCCTCTAAACAGAAGATTCAGAAAAAGAAGGATTGGCAGCGGCAGGGTCAATACGGCATGAAGAAAAAGAAAGAAACGGAGGCGGAGCGTTTGAAGAGAATCGAACTGCAGCGGAAGCAGGCCAAAATGAAGATTCTGGTACCGGATGAGATTGCTGTAAGCGAACTTGCCCTTCGGATGAAGGTTAATGTGGCGCAGGTTGTTAAAAAGCTGATGTCGCTCGGTATTATGGCCGGTGCTTCCCAGATCATCGATTACGACACCGCCTATCTGGTCGCGGAGGAATTTGATATCCGCGTTGAAAAAGAAATCATCCTTTCAATCGAAGACCGCCTGATCGACGATCGCGAAGATCAGGAAGCGGAGCTGGTGGGGCGCTGCCCGGTTGTGGTGGTAATGGGCCATGTAGACCACGGAAAAACCTCTTTGCTGGATGCGATTCGCGATGCCAATGTGGTGAGCGGCGAGGCCGGCGGTATTACGCAGCATATCGGTGCTTATAAAGTGCAGTGCAATGGGCAGGATATTACGTTTCTGGATACGCCGGGGCACGCCGCCTTTACGGCCATGCGCGCCCGCGGCGCATCGGTAACAGACATTGCCATTCTGGTTGTCGCGGCAGACGACGGCATCATGCCGCAGACCGTTGAAGCCATCAATCATGCGAAGGCTGCGGAAATTCCCATTATTGTTGCGATCAATAAAATGGATAAGGAAGGCGCCAATCCCGATCGGGTGATGCAGGAGCTGACAGAATATGAACTGGTTCCGGAAGCCTGGGGCGGCGATACGATCTGCGTGCCGGTTTCCGCGCTGAAGCATGAGGGAATTGATACCCTTTTGGAGATGGTGCTGCTGGTTGCCGAGATGAAAGATTTCAAGGCCAACCCCAATCGCCTGGCCAAGGGTGCTGTTATTGAAGCGAAGCTGGATAAGGGCCGCGGCTCTGTGGCGACGGTTCTGGTTCAGAATGGAACACTCCGGATGGGGGATATTATTATTGCAGGAACTGCAGTAGGAAAGATCCGCGCCATGACCGATGATAAAGGCCGCCGGATCAAATCGGCCGGGCCTTCCACGCCGGTGGAGATTATCGGCCTGGCGGAGGTTCCGCAGGCCGGCGACCATTTCTTTGTTGTGGAAGATGAGCGCCTGGCAAGAGAGCTGGCAGACCAGCGTAAAAATGATCAGAAGCTGGCGGCGCAGAGCCAGTATAAGGTATCGCTTGATGATTTGTTCTCCCGGATTCAGGAGGGAAATATGAAAGATCTGAACATTATTGTGAAAGCAGATGTTCAGGGTTCTGCCGAGGCAGTAAAAACCTCTCTGGAGAAGCTTTCCAACGAAGAGGTTCGCGTAAGGGTGATCCACAGCGGCGTTGGGGGCGTGAATGAAAGCGATGTGATGCTGGCTGAGGCCTCTGGCGCGATCATTGTGGGATTCAATATCCGGCCGGATGCCAATGCAAAGGCGTCTGCGGAAAAGGCGTCGGTTGATATCCGGCTTTACCGGGTTATTTATGATTGTATTGAAGAGATCGAAGCCGCGATGAAGGGCATGCTGGCGCCTAAATTTAAAGAAGCGGTGCTGGGCAGCGCAGAGGTGCGGCAGACGATCAGGGTGTCTGGAATCGGCACAGTGGCGGGCTGTTATGTGAAAAGCGGCAAGATTACCCGCAACGCCTCCATTCGTCTGATTCGCGACAATGTGGTGATTTTCGAGGGAACGCTGGCGTCTCTGAAACGGTTTAAAGACGATGTCAGGGAGGTGCAGGAAAACTTTGAATGCGGCCTGACGATTGAGAATTATAACGATCTGAAGGAAGGAGACATCATAGAGGCCTTCGAAATGCAGGAGATTAAAGAATAATGGCTACGCATCGAATTGAACGGATCAATGAAGAAATCCGCAAAGAGCTGGCGCGGATCCTTCCTACAGTGAAGGATCCGCGGGTTCCAAAGCTGATTTCAGTAACGGCGGTGGAGACCACCGGAGATTTAAAGGAATGCAAGGTATTTGTTTCAGCGCTGGAGGGCAGCGAAGAGGACATGCTGAGAGGCCTCAAATCTTCCGGGAGCTATATCCGCGGCGCGCTTTCCCGCGGGCTGCGGCTGCGCTATACGCCGGAACTCAGCTTTCATGCAGATCCTTCTATCAAATATGGCCTGCATATCAATGAAAAGCTCCATGAACTGGGGCTGGATGGCAACGGGGAAGAAGCAGATGAATCAGAATAATGCACTGCCGGACATTGCTGCATTTTTAAAAAGCCAGGATACACTGACGCTTTTTTGTCATGTGCGCCCGGATGGCGATACGCTCGGCAGTGCTTTCGGGCTGATGGATCTGCTGGAAAGCCTGGGGAAACGGGTAAAGGTATTGTGTGCTGATCCGGTTTCACCGCGCTATCGTTTTCTCAGCGGGGGCCGTGCAGATCTGCTTGGAACCCCGGAGGGTGCGCTTGTTTGTATCGACATTGCGGCACCGGATATGGCCGGCGCCTATGCCGCGTTTGCAAAACAGGCCGATTTGGTAATCGACCATCATGCTACCAACCCCTATTTTGGTAAATGGAATTATATCGATGCCGCTGCCGGGGCGACCGGAGAGATTCTGGTGGATCTGGCAGAGGAACTGGGCCCGCTTTCACCGCGGGCCGCAGCCGCATTTTATACGGCGATTGCTACTGATACCGGCTGTTTTAAATATGGCAATACTACCCGTGCCACACATCTGAAGGCGGCCCGTTTAATGGAGACGGAGTTTGACGTAGCCGCGCTCAACAGATGGCTTTTTCAAACCAAGAGCCAGGCGGAATTTGAGATCAACCGGCTTGCGATGGAAACACTGCGCTTTTATGCAGGCGGCCGGATTGTGACCATGCTAATTTCCAGAGAGATGCTGCTGCAGACCGCTGCCGGAGCAGATGAACTGGAATCCATTTCCTCCCTGCCGATTCAGATCGAGGGGGCGGTGGTAGCGGCAACATTTAAGGAAGCGGAGCCCGGGCAGTATAAGGTTTCGCTGCGGACCAACGGCCTGCTCGACGGCGGAAAGATCTGCGCGTTGTTTGGCGGCGGCGGTCATCGCATGGCGGCAGGCTGCTCTATGCGTGGCGCGTATGAGACACTGGAGGCCTGTATGGTGAAAACGCTGCGGCAGGAATTGGAGAAGGTGCAATGAACGGGTTGTTTTTGGTTGATAAACCGGCCGGAATGACTTCGTTTGGCGTGGTGGCGCGTATCAAACGGCTCAGCGGACAAAAATGCGGACACAGCGGAACGCTTGATCCGATGGCAACCGGCTTGCTGCCGGTGATGGTTGGCCGGGCGACCAAGCTTTGCTCGCTTCTGACCGGCGGGCAGAAACGCTATATCGGCACCCTGCGCTTTGGAATTGAAACAGATACGGGGGATATGACCGGTAAAATCATAGCGGAAAAAGCGGCGGTCGTTGATAAAGCACAATTCAGTGCACTGCTTCCCGCTTTTACCGGAACGCTGACGCAGCGCCCGCCGATTTATTCGGCGATCAAGGTAGAGGGCGTTCCGCTCTATCGCCATGCGCGGGCGGGCCGGGCGGTGGAAGTGCCGGAACGAACGGTAACGATCAACCGCCTGAAGCTGCTTTCCTTTCATGCGGAACGTGCAGAGGCTACGCTGGAGGTGGATTGTTCCAAAGGCACTTATATCCGAACTTTATTTTCTGATCTGGCGGCTGCGGCGGGCACCTGTGGAACCATGACGGCTCTCAGGCGGACCCGAGTGGGGCCGTATCGGATAGAACAGGCGGTGCCGTTGGAAGAATTGATGCAGCAGCTGGAGCGGGGAGAAGTGCCGCCGGCCCTGATTTCTCTGGAGCAGGCACTTGCCGGCCTTCCCCAGTATACGCCGGAAGATTTTTTTGCCACATTGCTGCGCAACGGCTGCGCGGTGTCCATACGAAAACTAAAGGATCTTCCATCCGGGCTTTGTGCCGTTTATCGGCGCGGGGAGCTGATCGGATTGGGAGATCAAATTGAAAGGGATGGAGAGACCTGTTTTCAGGTCGTAACACATTTATGATGCCGAATCGTGTGATTGCAATCGGGGATTTTGACGGTGTCCATCGCGGACATCAGCAGATTCTTCTTCAGCTGAATGAATGGGCGGCTTCGCTGCATGCCGAACCGATGGTCCTCTCGTTTGATGCCAATACCAAAGGCCAGAAGATAATCACGGATAACCGGGTAAAAGACTGGTATTTCAGTCAATACGGCATAGAGCATTGGCAGGTTCTGCACTTTGAGCAGTGGAAAGAGATGGCGGCGGAGGATTTTACCGATCATTTTCTTAAGGAAGAGCTGCAGGTCGTGGGGCTTGTATGCGGCCAGGATTTCCATTTTGGCAAAGACCGGAAAGGAAATGAATTTACGCTGATCAGCCGCGGGATTACTGTAAAAAAATTAAAGAGTCTGATGGTGGAGGATCTGCGCGTCAGCTCATCGATGATCCGCACCTATCTGGAAGCGGGAGAACTTGAGCAGGCCGAAGCGCGGCTTGGGCATCCATTTTGCCTGATGGGCGAGGTCTGCCGCGGGAAAGGGCTTGCGCGGCAGTATGGGCAGCCAACAGTCAATATTCCCCTGAGCAGCCGCCAGCTCTTACCCCCCTATGGTGTTTATGCCGCCTGGGTGGAAGCGGAGGGAAGCCGATACCCGGCGGCGGCAAATATCGGTGTGCGGCCAACGGTGGAATCAGGCGGAGAACCGAATCTGGAGGCGCATATACTGCGCGATTCACCGGATTTATACGGCTGTGAAATCCGGATTGAGCTGAAAGCGTATTTGCGCAAGGAAACCAGATTTGAAAGCAGGGAACAATTGTTTGCACAAATTCAAAAGGACGGGGAGCATAGCCTTACAAGATTGGAGATGTTAAAATGAACAAACGGATGCTATCATTTTTTCTGTGCATGATCTTACTGCTCAATGCATCCGGCTGTAAAAAAAAGGCGCCCGATTATGAACGAGAAGACAGCGGCGGCACCGGTTTTGGCGTGATTCAAAAAAGTGCGATATTGGAGCAGGATCTTTATTTCTTTTCTGTAAGCACCACGCGCAGCGAAGTGCTCACAGCGCTCGGAAGCCCCCAGTCTTATATGATTTCCGATGGAAATACCTATACCTACCGCCTGCAGGACGGCGCTACCCTTGCGCTGACCTATAATGAGCGGGAGGTGGTTAAAACGGCCGTTTATACAACCGCTGCCGGAGAAAAAAATGATCTGTTTGAATATTTGGTAAGCATTGGCATATTAAAGAGCAGCACCAGCCAAAACGGCAATGCCGGGAATACAGGCGTTGGCAATCAAACCAATCCCCAGGGCTCTGAACAAGGCGGCGCCTCCTCTGGCGTGCAGAGCGGGCAAACGGAAGAAGGCGGCTATTTTGCCTCAAAGAGATACAGCTATAGCCTTGCCGAGCAGATTCTGAAGGTCGGCGTCAGCCGTGAGACGGTGGTTTCGGCGCTGGGCAAACCCAATAGTTACAGCTCTGTGTCTTTTAAGAAAGATAGTTATCTGATCGATGTTTATACCATGGATGATGGCAGCAATCTTTATCTGGATTACGGCTACGCACGGGAAAATCTGCGCGCAGTTCGAATGGTGAAGGGCAGCGAAGCATCTGTTTATCTGGGAAGCTGGGGTGAAGAAGAAAAGCCGAAAGGCTTCTATCGCGAAACCAAGAACCTGAATCTTTTTAACACGCTGAAAAAGAATGCAAAGCCCTCTGAAATTTATCAGCAGTATGGCGCGCCCGACTGGTTTGAAGGAACAGAAGGGAATTACCGGGATGCCTACCAGCTTTTAGACGGCGCGGTGCTCTATCTGAATTTTGGTGCAGGGCACGGTAGCCTTGCTTCGGCATCGCTGCAAAAGGCCGATGGAACCGTTTCGGCCTATTCGCTGAGGTGAGAAAATGAAACGTTTTATTGCTTTGGCGGCGGCATTGGTATTGCTGGGAACGCTGTGCGCCTGTCAAAAAACCAAAGAAGATTTGAAGTTTTATGTAGTCAGCGCAGATCTGCTGAGCAGCGCGGACCTGGATGGGGAGGCATTGCTCAAGCTGGCTAAAAAGAAAGGCCGTCTTGCCTTTACCGGTGCGAATATCAAGGGTTATCTCTGGGCGGAGCACCGGGTGCAGCTGCAAGATATCAATGCGCTGGGAAATATGCAGGATGGCGGATCCCGGCTTTTTCAGGCCGGGCCGGAGGATCTTTTTGTAATGGCTATTGGAAACCGGGTGATTTATGCCGGCGGTTTTGCGGCGGGGAGCGGTTCTGTAAATCCGCCGCGCAATCCGTATATTCAGGATGAAAACGAATCGGTTTTTGCCATTCGGTATGACAGCCGGTATGGAACAGGGGAAGATCCGCGCGGCAGTACGCGTCTTTATGACTATCTGGCGGATCAGCAGCTTCTGATTTCCAGAATTCAGTAGGAGATGACAGAATGGCGATGATGCCAGGCGGCCCGCGCGGGCCGCGACGCGCCCTGACGGAAGAAGAAAAGAAAAACCGCCCGAAGCTCACAAAGAGCCTGGTGCGGCGGATCCTTTCCTATCTGCGGCCCTATCGCTTTCAGCTGGGGCTGGTTTTGGTCTGTATTGCTGTTTCCGGCATACTGGGCGTGATCCCCTCGATCCTGACCGGCAAAATGATAGACGGAGGTCTTTACGGCGGGGATCTTGCGCTTTTGATTCGTTTGGCACTGCTCTCCCTTCTGGTTTTGGTGCTTTCCAATCTGGTATCAATCGGGGAGGTGCTGCTTACAACCTGGATCGGCCAGTTCATCACCTATGATATGCGCAATAAAATGTTTGCCCATTTGCAAAAAATGGGGCATCGGTTCTTTACTGCCAACCGGCAGGGCGATATTATTACGCGGATGACCGAGGATATCAGCGGCGTGCAGGCGGTAATTTCAAATACGTTTGTTCATTTTTTCAGCAATGTGGCAACGGTCGTTATCGTTTTGATCACGCTGTTTCAGAAAAACTGGATTTTGGCGCTGGTTGGCGTTGCGCTGGTCCCCTTTCTGGTTCTTCCCACGCGTGCGGTTGGCAGAAAACGCTGGCAGATCGCGGATGAAACGCAGCGCCAGCGGGATCAGGCGAATCAGATTCTCAATGAATCCTTAAGCGTCAGCGGCCAGTTGCTGACAAAGCTTTTTACCAATGAAGACCGAGAATATGAAGCTTACCGGCAGGTGAATCTTCGCTCCACAAAATTGGCCATTCGGGAACGTCTGGTGGGGCTTTGGTTTTGGCGGGGATTACGAATCCTGAAAAATATGGGACCGCTGCTGATTTATGTGGCCGCCGGGCTGATTATGTATCATTTTGGGAATATGCAGCTTACGGTGGGAGACGTGACCATTATGGTAACGCTGGTAAACAAACTGTATAATCCGGTTGATCAATTACTTAATGTACAAGCGGATCTCATCCGTTCCATGGCACTTTTTACGCGGATTTTTGAATATTTCGATTTGAAGCCCGATGTTGTAAACCCGCCGGATGGTTACCGCCCGGCAGAGGTGCAGGGAACGATCTGCTTTGAGAACGTTTCCTTTTCCTATTCCAGAGAGAAGGAACTGCTGCGCCGGATTTCTTTTCGGGTAGACGCGGGTAAAACCATTGCAATCGTTGGTGCGAGCGGCGGAGGAAAATCAACACTGGTAAATCTGATCCCTCGCCTTTACGATGTGGAGGAAGGCTCGCTTACACTGGATGGCGTGGATGTGCGGCAATGGGATCTTTCCGCCCTGCGGCAGCAGATTGCCATGGTGACGCAGGAAACCTATCTTTTTAACGATACCATCCGGGCCAATCTTTTATATGCGAAATGGGATGCGGATGAGGCGGAGCTCATAGCGGCCTGCAGAGATGCAAACATCCATGATTTTATTATGACGCTGCCGCAGGGCTATGACACCCCGGTTGGAAATCGCGGCTTTAAATTGAGCGGCGGCGAGAAGCAGCGTCTTTCTATTGCCCGGGCGATTTTGAAAAATCCGAAGGTTTTGATTTTGGATGAAGCAACCTCTTCACTGGATTCTATTTCTGAAAGCCTGATTCAAAAAGCCATTGATCCGCTTCTGCGGGGGCGAACAGCGATTGTGATTGCCCACCGGCTGACAACGATTCTTGCCGCAGACGAAATACTGGTGATGGAGCAGGGTAGGATTGTGGAAAAAGGAACGCATCAGGCGCTGGTAGAGCAGGGCGGCGTTTACAGGCAGCTCTATGAAACACAGTTTCGCTACGCGTTGGATGATTATGAAAAAAGAAAGCAAAAAGGAGGGGTAGGAAATGTCTTTTGAGGCATTGAACCGGTTTATGGCGCAGGAAGTTCCAAGCGCCAGAATTCCTGGCTGTGATCTTTTAATATACCATCATGGGAAACTGGTATTTCGCCGGCAATATGGCTTTTGCGACTATTTGAATACCGAACCGGCTGGAACGCATTCTTATTACTATCTTTATTCCTGCACAAAAATACTGACCTGCGCAGGTTTAATGCATCTGGCAGAGCAGGGAAAGATTTCACTGGATGATCCGTTGGAAAAATATATT